>NZ_CP146284.1:619375-929062 GCF_023744375.2 Parabacteroides sp. AD58
CCGTTGATGGGAATGCCGGCTTCGCCCCTGGAAAAAGGCGTGTCCCACAAGGCCACCGACTGCTGTTCATAGTGGCGCAAGGCTGTTTCGAGGCCGAACAGAATGGATGGATAAGGGCGCAAGGCTTCTTTGTCTATGCGTCCGCTGACTTCCACATCGCGGCAGGCCGACTTGAGGATGTCTTCATAGTCGGGCCGGTCGTCGCAGCTCAACTGCGGCAGTGGCGCGCATTCGCCCCAGCCTTTCCGCTCCGGCTGTTCGTCGGAGGAAAGGACGACGTACCAGACCTTCCGGATGGTGTAAATTCCCCGCGACGTTCCGGCGGGCTGCTTGAAATGAAGTGTCTTGGGCAAGACCTGAATCCGATACATACGGTTGTTTCTCCTTATTTAAGTGAATGATAATAGTCTTTCAGCAGGCGGACATCTTCGGCTCTGTCGGTGAAGACTTCGATGAACTGCGGATGAATCTGCTGTTCGGCCTGCATGAAGGCGGGCAGTGCCTGTTCGAGTTCTTCCATCGAATGCACGGCCTGGTAGTCGAAGCCCCGCTCTTTGGCCCAGCCTTCGGCATGTGTCGAATGCGTGGCTGTCACGAAGCGGTGCGTCCGGTTTTCCATCTTCAGTCCGGGCAGCGCCTGGAAGATTTCTCCGCCTCCGTTATTGAGCAGCATGATACGCAAGTTGCCGCGCAGGTGATTGCTCCACAGCGCGTTCATATCGTAGAAGAAACTCAGGTCGCCAATCAGGACGAAGTTGAGTTTGTCGGAAATCCAGGCATAGCCCAAAGCCGTCGATAACGAGCCTTCTATGCCGCTGGTTCCGCGGTTACAGCACACTTCCACGGTGTCGGGAATCTTGAACAGCTGCGCATACCGCACCGTCGAGCTGTTGGCCAGATGCAGCACGGCCTCTTTGGGAATGGCCTGAAGCACTTTCCCGATTGCCGCCATTTCCGAGAAGGCAAAGTCGGGCTGCTGTATTTTCTTGGACTGGAATTCCCACTGTTTCGGGTATTCACTGCTCTTGTTGTCGATCAGATAGGCGATTTTCTCGAGGAACTCAAACGGGTCCATTTCGATGACCGTCGTCAGCGAGCCGAAGGTGTCGGTCACTTTGCCGTCGGCTGCCACATGCCAGTGTTCTTTGGGCGGATGTTTCCGGAGCAGCTGCTTCATCCGCTTCGAGACGATGTGTCCGCCATAGGTGATCAGCAAGTCGGGCACCAGCTTGACCTGTTCTTCTTCGGGCAGCGAATAGAGGATAGCGTCGAAGTTCTTGACCGGAATGCCCGGTATTGTCTGATTTCCCGTGTGCTCGGTCAGCCAGGCAAAATGCTTGTAGAGCAGCTTGCATATCTTCCGCTCGAAGAGATAGATCAGATTCATCTGTCCGACCAGCATCATGCGTTTGGGATACGCATTGAGGCGGGCAATCAGGTCGTTGTACTGCCGGTCATAGATGTTCAATCCCTGATATCGGGTGATGACCCGCACTTCCGGCAGCTCTTCTGTGGTGAAGCGGAAGAGCGGTTCTGAGATTGGGACATTGATGTGCACCGGACCTTTTCCGTGGTGATTCAGCTCGAGCAAAGCCTCGTTGACAAGGCGGTTGCAATACCACTCGTCTTCTTCCGTCTGCACTTCGGGCAGATTGACCGAGTATTTAGACAGGGAACCGAATACATTAGGCTGCGGCAGCGTCTGTCCGTCCATCTGTCCGATCCAGGCGCCGGGGCGGTCGGCCGAGATCACCACGAGCGGGATTTGCTGATAATAGGCTTCTGCCACGGCCGGATGCAGATTCAGCAGGGCTGTTCCCGACGTGCAGCACACGGCAGCCGGCTTTCCGGTACAAAGAGCCAGGCCCAAGGCAAAGAATCCGGCGCTTCGTTCGTCGGTGACGGCATGGCAGGAAAAGAACGGATGATTGGCTATCGTATGAGAAATCGGTGTGTTCCGGCTTCCCGGACATAAAACTATATTTCTGATTTCATGGGCTTTCAGCAGCGCCACAAGCTGGAGAATGTTCTTTTTATCAGCGTACATAAATATATCGTTATTCTAAAATATTTCTCATCGTTTTCATCTTATCTTCTGTCTCATTCCACTCATCTTCCAGTCGGGAAGAGGCCAACAGGCCGCCGCCCGCAAACAAGGTATAAGTATCGGCATGAATGTGCATGCACCGCAGATTGACGTACAGGTCTGTGCGTCCGGCGGGAGCGAGCCAGCCCACGAAGCCGGAATAATAACTGCGGTCATAGCCTTCGTGTCCGAGGATAAACTGATAAGCCTCTTCTTTGGGCAGTCCGCACACGGCCGGTGTCGGATGAAGGAGGTTGATCAGGTCGCCCAGGTGGCGATTATCGGGCAGCGTAAAGCGGAAGTCGCTCTTCAGGTGGGCCAGTTCGCCTGCCCGGGCCGAATAAGGCCCTTTCTCATCCGGTACGATTCCCAGCGTTCCCAGCTGCCGGCGGATATAGGTCGCCACCAGCTGCTGTTCCTGCCAGTTCTTCTGGTCCCAGGCATGAGGCAGCTTGCCGTTCTTCAGCCGCTGCGTTCCGGCCAGAGCCACCGTCTGCCACTGATGGCCTTCGCCGGCCAGCAGGATTTCGGGTGTTCCGCCCATCCAGATGCCTGTCAGCGGAGTATAACACAGATAGACGCACGAATAGATATAGCGGTCGCATGCCTGGAAGAAAGCCTTCCCGGGCGAGAAGCTGATCGGTTTCGCGCTCGTCTTGGCTCTCGAGAGCACCAGCTTGTCCTGAATGCCCCGCAATAAGGGTTCCCGGAAAGCCGTGAAGCATGCCTGATAATGCTCTTTCTCCTTTTCGTACGTCGTGATCTCCGGATATTCCTGCGAGAAGACTTCGATGTCGCCTTGCGGTGTCTCCAGTATGTCTTCCGGCAAATCCATGCAGTCCGGCTGGATCAGTACAATGGGATGTTTATCGGATATCTGGAACGGGGCGATGACAAAGCCTGTCCGCCCGTTCAATTCAGTATAATCAGTCAGCAAGTCCGGAGTTCCGTAACTCTGCATCCGGAAATGGATGGTGTCACTTCCCGGCGTACGCCACAGGGCGAAACTCCGGCCTTGTCTGATAAGTGCGTCAATGATATAATAAGACTCTTTTGTTATCATTTCTTCTTAAAAATGCTGTTTACAACACGGATGGATGAAACCAGCCGGTCTGTTGATGTGTAAACATCTACATTCCATACATGAGATGAACGTCCTTTATGGAATATGGTGGCGACAGCTCTGACTGTATCTCCTTCGTGTGCCGACGAAATATGATTTCCGCTGACCTGCATTCCGACAACGATCTCGTCGGGCTGCACAATCAGCATCGAACCCAGTCCGGCTACGGTTTCTGCCAAAGCCAGTGTCGCTCCGCCGTGCAGGATGCCGAATGGCTGGCGGGTCCGCTCATCAACAGGCATCGTCGCTTCTACGCGGTCTTCCGAAGCATACGTATATTGAATTCCCAGATTTCCCATCAGCGCGTGCTTGCCCCGTTCATTCAGCTGGTCGAGCGGTATCTCGGTCGGATGAATAGCGGCCAGGATAGCCTTTTCGATGGCGACTGCCACACCGTCCTGTTCATTGGTCAGTGTCATTGCCGTGGCGCAGACCTTGACCGAGTCGCGGGCATTTCCCATCGCTATGCCCAGTCCGGCCAGCTGTAGCATCGGCACGTCGGCAATACCGTCGCCGATGGCAATCACTTCTTCGCGGCTCATCTTCAGCATTTCCATCAGCAGGGCCATGGCATTTCCCTTGTCGACCGACGGAGGAACGACTTCCAGGAAGTAGTCTTCCGAGCGGAACACGTCGGCCACACCGGCCAGTTTCTTCTTCCAGTGATTCTCCAGGCCGACCAGCTCTTCCTCGTTGTCGCTCGCCAGGATGCATTTACACGGTTCGAAGTCGATGGCATTCGGGAAGTTGGATACTTGCCGGATGTGCATATTATTGAGATTGGCTTCCTGCTGCACGAAAGGATCGTCGATACTGTCGGTGATCAGGAAATCTTCCAGATAGGTGAAGATGGCAAAGTCATTTTTCTTGGCTTTCTTGTCGAGATACGGAATCAGTTCCGGATTAAGCCGTTTCTCAAACAAGACCTTGCCTGTCGGCATGTCGATGATTTGCGCGCCGTTGTAGGAAATGACGTATCCGCCGTAATTGTTCAATTCCAGTTCTTGGGCTAATGGCAGAATTCCTCCTGTCGGACGTCCGGAGGCTAATACAACATGTACTCCCATCTGCTGCGCTTTCAGGATGGCAGCCTTGGTGTGAGGTGTTATTTGTTTCTGATCGTTCAACAGTGTCCCGTCAACATCGATCACTAATAATTTGTACTTCATAGCCTTTATTTTTAGGGATTATCTGACAAATATAGGGAAATTGCCGAAAGATTCCTATCGCTTTTGGGATAATTTCAGGAAGTTTCGTATTCGTTCGCCCGTCATTCGCCCGCGTCGAGGATGCTTTGTACGAAACGCGCCACGCCGTCTTCATCGTTGGTGTGCGGCAGCACCAGGTCGGCCTGGGCTTTGACCGGCGGCTGGGCATTTCCCATGGCTACACCCAGTCCGGCATACTTGATCATCGACAAGTCGTTGTAGCCGTCGCCGATGGCGATGACTTCTTCGCGCTTGGTGCGTGTGCGGTTTCGCAGTACCTTGATCGAATTGGCCTTGTCGATTCCCTTGGGCACCAGCTCGAGGTAGAACGGCTCGGAGCGGTAGACGTTGATGCGGTCGGCCAGCTCGCGGCGCAGCTTCTCTTCCAGCGGGACCAGCGCTTCGGGCTCGCCCACAGCCAGGCATTTGTCGGCCGGCTGCAGCAGGTCGCGTACGAAGTTATCGGTTGCCTGCACCTTCATCCGGGTGAGGAACGATTCGTATTGCACATACTGGTTGTCGGGCGTTTCGGTCAGGATATAAGGCCCGTTGTACGAGAGGATCGACACGCCGGCCAGCTGTGATTCGCGGTAGAGCACGGGGATGACATCGGGCGGCAGCGCCTGTTCAAACAAGACCTTGCCTGTCTTGACATCGATGATTTTCCCTCCGTTGAAGGAGAGGATGAAGCCGCCGTACTGCTTCAGCTCCAATTCGTCGGCCAGCGGGACGATACCGTACGTGGGCCGTCCGGAAGCCAGCGCGATGTGCAGGCTCTGCTGCTGGGCGCGGATCAATACTTCTTTCGTGAAAGGTGTAATTTCCTTCTGGCTGTTCGTCAGTGTGCCGTCCAGATCCAATACAAGTAGTTTATATTTCATATCTCGTCGTTTTCTGTTTCTGCTGTTTCTTGTTTCGTGTCGTCACCCAGCTGGATGACTTTCCCTTTTTCCTGTATATACTGATATAACTTCCGGTAGAACGGATGATGTGACAGGGTAGAAGCGTCGCCGATGATGATGAGCTTCATCCGGGCGCGGGTGATGGCCACGTTCATGCGCCGCAAGTCATTGAGGAAACCGATCTGTCCGGCCTCGTTTGCCCGCACCAGACTGATCAGGATCACGTCTCTTTCCTGGCCTTGGAAGCCATCGACGGTGTGCACCGTGATGAGCTTGCGGAAAGGCTTGAAGAAAGCATTCCGCTTGATCAGGCTCCGCAGGTAATAGACCTGTGCCTTGTAGGGCGAGATGACGCCGAAGTCGATCTGTTCTTCCAGTACCCGTTCTTTGGTGATGTTCTCGATATAGACCTGCAGCTGGAGGACCAGCAGCTCGGCTTCCCGCTTGTTGATCCGGCTCAGGCTTTCTTCCTGCTGGTGCTCAAGGTATTCGCAGCCGGCGGTGTTGGTCCAGACAATCGGCGTATCCCATTCCAGGATGCCGCGGTCGCGCACTTCGGGAGCCGCCTTCAGCCGGTTGTCGTAGAACCAGCGTGAGGGGAAGCGCATGATGGTCTCGTTCATCCGGTATTGCAGCGTCAGCAGCGACACCGTCTCGGGCTTGTTGCGGGCGATGGTCTGCATCAGCGTCTGGTCCAGTCCTTCGCGCGCCGCTTCCTGACATTTGATGGTGGGCGGCAGCTGCTGGTGATCGCCGGCCAGGACGACGCGGTCGGCTTTCCCGATGGCTATCCAGCAGGCAGCTTCCAGTGCCTGGGCCGCTTCGTCGATGAAAAGCGTCGTGAAGTGGTGTGTCGTCAGCAGGCGGTTGGCGGCGCCCACCAGGGTGCAGGCGATGACGCGTGCCTCGTCAAACAGTTCGGCGTCGATCTTCATCTCCAGTTCCGTGGCGCGGTATTTCAGGCGCGACAGCCGGTTGCGTTCGGTATCGCGTTCGCTCCGGCTTTTCTTCCGGAGTCCGGAATGGATCTCGCGGATGGCCTTGCGGATGCTCCACAGTTCGCTGTAGTCGGGATGGGCTTCAAACCGCCGTTCGTAGGTGAACGAGAGCATCTTGTCGTTCACCCGCGTCGGATTGCCGATACGCAGTACATTGACACCGCGGTCAACCAGCTTCTCGGCAATCCAGTCGACGGCCGTGTTGCTCTGCGCGCATACCATCACCTGGTTCTCGCGGTGCAGGGTTTCATAGACGGCTTCCACCAGCGTGGTGGTCTTTCCCGTTCCCGGAGGCCCGTGTACGATGGCTACATCTTTGGCGGCCAGTACCTGATTGACAGCTGCTTCCTGCGACGGGTTGAGCCACGGGAAGCGGATCGGGAAAAGCTCACGCCTCGAGGCAGCCGACTTTCCCAGCAGGATGTCGCGCAGGTCGGCCAGCCGGTTTCCCTTGGCGGCGAGCACTTCCTTCAGGGCGGCAAACATGGCCTTGTAACTCGTCTCGTCAAAATAAAGCTGGATGCCCAGATCGGTTTCTCCCTCAATTTCGGTCAGGGCGAAAGGCGAGGGCAGGGTGACGACCATCACGTCGTCTTGCACATAACTGATGGTCGAACTGAAGTTGAAGTAGAACGGCTTCCCGTTTCCGTTGGTCTTGAAGAAGCAGACGGGGCGGCCGTATTCGAAGTTGTGTTCCACTTCTTTTTCCTCGCGGCGGCTTATCTCCACCACCAGCTGGTTCAATGAGTTATAATAGCTTCTGCCCACGCTGACCGGATACCAGCAAAGTCCCTGTTGTATCTTCTTCCAGACGCCGGTCTTTTCCGTCTGTTCCTGATACATTTCCTTCTCATACAGGTACTCTTTCTGAAGGGCATCCAGTTGCCTTTGCAGATGAATGGTCGGAGTGATAATCTGATTTTGTTGCATAACGGTGCAAAAGTACGACAAGACGGATGAATATACAAAAATTCTCCGCGAAACGGGAAAAAACAAATCCGGCTTCCCGGAAGCGACTGATGTGACAGCCTGACTTCGGGGAAGCCGGAATCATTACAGGGCAGGGCTTACACGCCGCCGCCATCTGCGCCCTCGTCTTTATCGACGGTGAAGCGGGCGAACTTGGCGACATCGCGCATCTCCTGCAAGCGTTTGCCCGGGTGGAACACCACTTTCGGCTTGCGGAGCATGGTGGCAGTGAATTCTTCGGGCGTCGACGCTCCGGAACTGCCCACAGCGATGCGGAAATTACCCAAATCGCCGAACTGAACGATCTCGCTGTTCTTCAGGTGCGTTACCATGCCCCAGATCACACGGTCCAACACGGCCTTGATGTCGGCCGATGTCAGCGTACAGGTTTCAGCGATCTCGTCGCACAAATCATCGAAATTCACCCGGCGCGTGCTCACTGCCTGGGCATAATACAACTTCGCGTCTTCCAACGCGCCCTTACTCATGTCTTTTCTCTGCACTAAGGTATAAGAAATTGCCATAACTTTATCAGGACAAGTTTTTAATAGGTTCGGCAACCGCGCCTCTTCCTCTCTTGTCACACTACAAAGATACAACACCCGAAAATCGCCGTGTGGATCAATGTGGATCAGTGTGGATGAATGTGGACGAAAAGGGATCAAATGGGATGAATGTGGATCAATGTGGATGAAATAGGGGGAAGTTTTTGGGAAAATGGCCGATTAGAGCAGACAAAAAAACGGCGTTCTTCATTATGATTATGCGAAGTAGAGGCGCAGCGCTGCTGCGCCTCGGGTGTTGGGTTATGATTAGATGGTGGATGATGGGAGAAAAATTAATGTAAAAAAATAGCAAAACTAAGAGTTTTGGAAATGAATAAACTCTTGTTTTGCTATCTTATTATCTACAAACGCAAGATTAATAATCCCGCATCAATTCTTCTTTTAAAGGTTCGCATAAAATCCGATATAATATTCTTTTGTGTTCAGGAATATCTTCTTCTGTTAAACTAAACAACAACAGATAAGATTCTGGAATCTGCAAGGATTCACAGATTTTGTTTATTGTTTCTTTTCCCGGGAAAGATTTACCTGACTCAATATTTCTCATCTCACTAACCTCTAATTTAAATTAGTCACTATTTTTGGGTAAAAAGAAAATAATATAATACCCTGAAACAGCGTTTTAGTAGGTTTGTAAAAAATGATATTGATAACTCTTTATTAATAAAAGAATTATGATTTTTTGAAAGATTGAAAACTAATCTTTGTTCTACTCTACTTATACTGTCTATTTTAGAGTATTTAAAAAAAATCTTGATCATAATAATACAATTAAGAATTAATAATATTTTTATAAATTCTCCTGTTATAGACTCTAATGATGGATTAATAACCACCTAGAGCATAGAATCTTATATTATTGTGATCATCATCAGAATTGGAAGAGTATATGTAGTATCTAGCGGATCTTAATATTTTTTCTATAAAGTCTACTGTATTATTTCTATTTACAGTACAAGTGATTTTGGCTACATAATAATCACTATGAGTGATTTCTAAAAGTAAATTTTCTTCTTCGCTAAATCTACTTGTGAAAGTTTTTAAAATATCGTCAGCATTATATACAAGTTTATCAATGGGCGATACTTTTTCAAGTAGATTGTAAAGGCTATTCTTTAGCTTATCATTTTTGGGTTTATCACATGCCAGGCAAACATGTTCTAATAAATCATTGAAATTGTCATGTAAACTAAGAATGCCCGTTTGTGTTTTCTTTTTAATAGTACTCCTAAATACTTGTTCGATCTTTATTTCATCAATATCAGACCAACTACAAGAAGTACTTCGAACGTCTCCTTTCTTTCTAAAGAGTTTAACAAAATGATTAAAATCATATCGTTCTTTTAGGGATAAACTGCTAATATTGCGTAGAGAACTGAGAAAATAACTACGCATTTTGCGAATATAAGCTTTCACAAATACTTTCAGCCTTTTTTCATCTATACAAAGGCTGGAAGGATCTTCATTATCATTGAATCCATTAACTCTTAGCAGGGAAGTTAATGCACACATAGGAACATTCATGACTTCTTGTACTATCTTTAAAGAAGTCATGAATGCTTGATTACTATCCTCGCATGATAATGAAATAATATTTTTCTTTTTTCTTTTGTTCATATTATACAAAGATACACTATCTTTTTAACATGGCAAATATGGTGCAATTAAAACTTGAACTCTATCCGAAAATATTCTAATACCGTTACTTATATTCCCTTACTTCAATCATTACTACTCTCACGAAATCCCAAAAAACCGCTCAAAGAATGCAGAGAGTTTTCCGATAACTGTTGCTTTCTTCTTTTCTCGGCCACCGCCGAAACGGGAAACGGGCGGCAAGATTTTATCCAAGTCGGTGCCGGTTGTTCGGAAATGCTCGTTACTGTAAGATATTATTTGTATGATAGCTATCATCTTATTTAAATTCAAGCTATTGATATACAACCCAAAGAATTCCTGGCTTGCAGTTTTATTTTACCTCTGCTTGCAAAATACCTATAAATTCTCCGACAATTCTAAATTCGTCTGCATTTTCTTCATCGATGATGATCGGAGAATAGTCTGGATTTTTAGGATGCAGAACAATTTCCTCGTGACTCCAGTTTCCTTGCGCATCATAAGTTTTTTTACTGGTATACGTCTTAATAGAATAACTGCCTGTATAATCCGGATCATAATAGTTGTGGTGTTCCGCAAGGACAATCTTTCCTTGTCGGCTACCTGCCGGATTAGCTCTAAAGACGCAATAATCACCATCATGAATTAGTGGCTCCATGGAATGTCCTACTGCTTGCACGATAAACATATTACGGTTAAGTTTTCCCATTCCTTCCACTTTCATCCAGCCGCTTTCTTCAACCATTTCACCTTCTCCGAAATAACCACAGGCTGCCCGAATTGAATATAAGGGTAAAAAGTCGATGTATTTAACTTCGTCATTGACTTCAGGTTCAATTCGTATTTCAGGAACTGGCGCTTGTTGCGGCTCGAGTTGGGCTGCAAGATATTCTGCCAGCGGCTTGTCGCAGCAATAAACGTAACAGCCTTTCATTCCTCGTGTGAGCAATGTCCGGTATGTGTTTTTTATAATCTCATCAGCATCCTGCAAGGCTTTGTCCTTGTTTTTGGCGATAAGAGACTTGAATCCTTTTACTGACTGATCATTGCCAGAGCGTTTAGTAACATCCGTAACGATTTGTCCGTTTTCATAACGCATATCCGGTCCGATAATTACACCCACATAATCTAATTCCAGACCTTGGCATGTATGTATACAGCCTATTTCTTCGATAGAATTATTTCCTATGATCCATAGATTTTTGTCGGTATTCAGATTCCAGCGCTTTTTGAAATTGAACTTCGGTATGATGATATCGTAATCATTGGGATCTTTTTTACTATTCCAATCCCAGCAATAGCCGGCAACAACACGCGCTTTATTGTTGATTTTATTCTTTTCCTTAATCGTCTCAAAAAGCTGGTTAGGATCAGAAAATATGCGGAAGTCATAATCATCAGCCGCTAATCGGATGTTGGCTGTTTCTTTGATTTGTAACGTATTGTCGAGCCAGCTTAAATAGCCGTCTGAACCGTTGCATCGGAATTGAGAACTTAACTTGGCTGTGTGTACAACAGCACCACACGATTCTGCGAATCTTTGAATGGCAGCTTTCGATCCTATATCTTTAATATGAACCCTTTGACGATCATCAATGAAGAAAACAGAAAAACGGGAAGCTTGTATAATTTCAATAATCTGGTTTTCACCTAAATTACTGTACAGACCGCTTTTCATGTTCAGTCTGTGAGCCTCGTCAACAATCAGCGCTCCAAAGGTATCTGGTGGCGTTTCGATGAAACTGCCACTTCCCACAAACAAGTTATTGATGTAACTTTTCTTGAAACTCCCTGATAGTTTGGCGGTGTAAACATCTCGCGGGGCAGCATTCTTGGATACATATTGGGCAACGGCTCCCTCTTTGGTCAATTCAACCAGAAGATTGACGGCAACGACACTTTTCCCTGTGCCAGGACCACCTTCTACAATGAAAACTTGTTTGCGGCCTTTTGCCGCTTCGCGAGCCAGACTTAATGCGGTTTCGTATACGACCTTTTGATCATCCAGCAATACGAATTCTCTATTCCCATGAAGCATAGAACTTAATGCGTCAGCCAATTGCTTAGACGGACGTAGTTTCCCTTTATCAATCAGCCACACGATATCTTCTTTCGAACCATATCTGATGTGCTGCTTGATAAATTCCTGTAATTTCCCTGCATCCGACTTTAGAAAGAGTGGTGCTTTCGTAATATATTCTGCATAACAATCATTGGAAATGATATGATCTTCCTGATAGTTATGTAAAAAGGCACAAGGGAAAAGCTGAATGCCTTGCTCACGTACGGTTTCGTTATAGTTTTGAAGCATGTAAGCATACGACCAGGCCTGATAAGAAGGATGTGCTGTTTCACTTTCGCCGTGTTGGAAACGTGTCTGTATGATGCCGGATTTCTGAGAAAGTTTGGCTTGTTCCCATTGCTTTAATTCAATAATGATCATGTTGGAATGTTGATTCTCGTCCGCTCCGGAAATGATAAAGTCAATTCGCTTGGAAGTAAGCGGTATCTGATACTCGATGGCAATTGTCGAAGTATCAGGAATATCTGGTGTGTCGATAACTTTATACATATGCATCATGGAGTTTTTCCATGATGATTTTTCATTGGGCGAAGTATGCCTTCCCAAATGAAGTAAAAAAGCATGATCGATGTCATCCGCAATGGTATTATTGAAGACATCTTTAATGAATCCTTTCTTACTGGCGTGGTATACGATCATAATTCAGTGTATTTTTTTGCGTTGCCTTTGGATTTGTCAACAGGATATTTTTCCGCGTTTTTAGCTAATTTCGATAATATGATTTCTTTGATGTCTAAATTGTATTTGTCGGCAATCAAGAATGCATAATTCAGAATATCAGCTAATTCTTCCTTAACCTTATCAATATTTACATCTTCCGGTTGCTTCCATAGAAAAGCCTCGTTTAACTCTGAAGCCTCAATGGATAAAGCCAAAGCCAAATCTTTTCCGTTATGAAACTGATCCCAGTCTCTGTCATGGGTAAACTGTACGATCTGTTCCATAATTTCTTTTATATCTGATTTTTGTGACATCATTCTATATCTCTTTTTGTGAATCTACACAAAGATAGGTTGACTTTATTGAATTTCAAAACCGGTAAGGAAATAAACTTTTGTGCATATATGTATTTACATTGGTTTATTTTGTTATCCGCCAGTTCTCCCAATACCGCCAGTAGGAGGCGCAGCAGCGCTGCGCCTCTACAGTCATGTTCTATCATTAATTTTCAATTGTCCATTTTCAATTGCATCACGCCTCTACAGTCATTTTCATTATCGCTGTTTATAGGCATTCATCTCATGCTGAGTGCCTTTTGCCAATTCTACCATTTTGCTGACGTTAGCAAAATGGTAGGCAATTCTCATCCTTCAAACGGCAGGCGCACCAATGAATTGAAATACTGTTTCAATAGCCATTCCTGGGCTTTGAGTTTGATCATGGCCTGGCGGTAATCTTCGCTGACGTGCAGGTTGTTTTGTGGCCGCCAACGGGAAAACTGCGCCATCGCACTGAGCTTTTCTTCCAGGCTGTTGCGGATAAAACCGCGGCTTTGCAGTTCTTGATACAAGATGCTGGCAAATGGGATTTCCAAGTCCGGGCGGCTCTTGTATTCGTGAAACCGCTTGATGATCAGTCGGTTCATGCTCTGCTCGTTGTATTCGCGGCTCACCGCCGGCAAGGCTTTGACTTCTTTTTCCTGCTCCATCTGCTTGATCATCTGATAGCGCAAGTCGCTGGTTTTGTAGGCTTTCAGCCATTTGCAAAATGTGCGCAGATTGACGCCTGTATAATCGCCGTACTCGCCTTTGGCGCCCAGTTCGAAACAGATAACGATTTCGCCACGATGCAAATACGGATATGATTCTCTTAAATCCGAACAAAGTTTAGCTGCCAATACACTAATATCCTTTTCATCGTAGGTCAGGTAACCGACTATGATGTAACATTGTATAATCTGAGCACTTGCAAAGTCTGTTAGATCTTTGGGCATAATATCAGTAATGCGGGGCGTTTGAAACGCCATCCGCATCTTGTTGGTAAATATATCTAAATTCATAACGGGTTTTGTTGCATTAATTGATAAGCCATTTCAGAAGCACGTTCGGCAACAGCCATCGCTTCTTCTATTTTGGATGTTTTTTGTGTTGTTCGCGGCGCGGAACATTTGTTTTCTATCATAGCAGCTTTTGCGCCGGTCAGGATTTGCAAATCGGTTTCCCAATTGTTATATCGCCACCAGCCAAAAAGTCCGGACTGGTAATCTTTTTTTGTCTGAATAGTATTTTCGCTGGATCGCAAAATAACGTAATCATCGAAGCATTTCATAATTTGATAAGCGTTATTGAGTATCAAAATACCTTTTCCGCTGTATCGAACCAGTGTAGCGCACCAATCTTCATCATTCAGCATTTCCATCTTCCACTGATCCCATTCGGCTTTTAGTGATCGAATTTTTTCGCTCTCGCGCGCGATGTGTGTGTGATTATTTATACTTTCCTTTCCTTTACTTTTATCTACTTTACTTTTATCTACTTTACTTTGTTGAAAATTGCATGCAATTTTTGGATTTTTGTCGACAGAATTGTCGTTCAAATGCTCTTTTGGGGTAGTTGAACTCGATATCATGTCTGCAATTAACAAATATTCAGGATTCGAGATTTTCTGTTTTTTCCGCCGAACAGTGGCTGAGAAGTAGCAATTTTGAATTTTTTCAGACGTCAAAATGTGATACTCTTCATACATTTTTTTATTGAAAATATCTTCTTCTACCAACGAATTGACCAGATTCATTATGGTTGCATACGAATATTTAGTGTGGAAAGAGGCAGAGAATATTTTTCCTATCTTTTCGTTCCAATCCATATAATAACCGGATTTGTAAATCTGGGAAAACAGTTTAAGAACCACTGCGGTGGCTTCCAATCCGTAATCGCTGATTATAATTGCTATTTTGTTGTTCTCAAAAAAGTTTACATCGAGAGGGAAATATTGTAATCCCTTTATAGCGAGTGCCATGTTTTTTCTTTTTATTATTGATTATTAATTGATTATAATTACAAACTGACGGTAGTCAATTTCTTTCTGCAAGCTCTGACTATCTGCTGGATCGTCTTTACCCGCAATAATTCGGACGGAATGGTGCGTATAACAAGCCAGCCGCAAGCGGCTGCCTCGTTATACTTTTCCATATCCCGCAAATAACCTTCCGGGCGGAAATGACGCCCGCCGTTCCAAACGCCGCCTTCCACTTCGATGGCTACGTGAGCTGCCGGTATGGCAAAGTCAAAACGCCATTCGCGCGTGGGGTGAAAACGGTATTCGCGCTTGGTTTCCAGACCTGTCAGGTTATAGATTTCCCGTTCAAGGGGTGAAAAGTTCTTCTCCATCTATTAATAAATTAAAGGCTTCATCCGATGTATTACAGATGCTTACGAAGAATGTACCCATGCGGTTATCGAACATGATCCATTTTTCAAGATAGGAGTCCCAGAAATAACCGAATTCCGTTTTTCGGGAATATTGGTAATCTCGTGAATTATGTTCACCGCTCACTAAGTTGAAGAAACAGCGGGCTGCCGCCGTTTCTATCAGACAACCGGGCAAAAGCCGGTCACGCACCTCGTCGTCCATTTAATTCGCCTGTACCGTGATGAACGAATCCGATTCAAACCGCTTTCCTTTCGTGATATACAGCAAGGCTTCGCGTTCGCAGAATGACAAGTCTTCCATCAGACGCTCCAGCCACTCATACGAGTCTTTGCCGGTATTGACACGCACCGCCAGATTGATCGGACACGTGGTTTCCGTCCGGAAACCGGCATAGATATTGATAATTTCCGAATTGCCGCTGGGCTGACGGTAGAAGCCGTCGACGCATAAACCGGGTATTTTACTATGGGTGAGTTGCTCTACATGGAAAAGCAAGTTTTGCATGGCAAGACCTAATTCTTCATGAATGGGCGCATCATTCATATAGGTGTTTTGAAAAGCATCATTATTTTCCGGGTTGTACTGATCTACCTTGACTTTCAATTTGTTATCACGTATTGAGATCAGCATGAATTTCTTCTCGGTATTCATAATAATCTGATTTTTTAAGTTCTTAAAAGTTTTAATTTGTTTTTTATCCGTTTTTTTTACAAGATCGTACTTGTACTTTTGGCTTGACCCAAAAGTACCAAAAGGTCAAGGCTCACACTGCGGAGGCTACGGTCTCGGTCGCTGCGCTAAAATCTCGGAAAACTCGCCTTCGGCTCAAACAGCCGAGATTTTTTAACGCTTCGCTCGGTCGACCGCTTCACGCCTCCTCCGTTAGGCCGCAACAATTGGCTATTGTCGATTATTCATTTCAATTCTCAATTATCAATCGTCAATTGAAGGACCGGCCTCGTTCTGGTGAGCGTTAAGCGTAGGAACGAAGTGGAGCGGCCGGAGCGTCGCTGTTTGAGCCGAAGGCGAGTTTGCGGCGCGCACAGCGTAACGAAGTGACGGAGTAGCTCAGCAGACGCAGCCTTGATTTTTTGGTACTTTTGCATCAAGGCAAAAGTACGTACACGTTTGGGTTAAGCCAGAAAGAACATGCACGTTGGCATCAAAGCAAAAGTACGTACACAGTTTGGGGATCAAGCCAAAAAGAACGGGCAATCGTCAATTAAACGACGATGGCGTTTCTTGATATTCAACATATTGGCTATCAACAAAAACCCCTTTTTGCGCCTGCTGACGCGCGAAGGTGAGCGGGAGTTTGAAGAAACGCTCCATATCTTCCTGGGGTAAATACTGACCTTTCTGATCCCACCAGAATTTGAAGAGTTCGATAAAACCTAACGGATCATTGGGAACGGGGAGTTTTTGCACCTGAATATCAGACAACTTACGTTCTTCTTCCAACAGCTTTTTACGGGCATTCAAACGGGCTTCTTCTTTCTTCTCGTCAGACACCTTCCGTTTGTCAATCCGCTTCAGCTGGCGTTCGTAATTCGTCTGCAACTGTTCTTTTACCTGTTTGTTCCGTTCCCATTCCTGGCGGAGCAATTCACGCAGACGGCTTTGGCAAACATGAGCAATCGAGCCCGGTTTAAGCGGATCGATCTCACTCTCAAGCGACGTAAATTTTTTCTGCAACGCCAGTAGCCTATCAGTATAAGGCTTTCTGAGCGAGCGCATCCGCACTACCTCATCTTTACACTCCTGCACAAATTCAGACAGCTCAACCGCAACTTCTTTCACGTCAGATTTGGTGCTCAAATTTACGCTATTCAAAATTTCCTCACCCCGTTTCTTTAGTTCGGCGTTTGTCGTAACAGACAGATTCAAGGCACTCTGTAAATTTTCCATAGGTTGCAATGCCAAGGCATTGCTTTCTTTATTTGTTTTCATCTTTATTACTTAAAATTGTTGCTAAAAACATTAATACAATCACTTTGTTTATTCATGAATCAACATGACAAATGTAATTAATACTTTTCTTTTTAACAAATAAAATAGCATATTAATTAGCCATTTATTCATGTTTCATGGTATTTTAAGCCTAATATCGATTTATTTAGTTCATGTTTATTTGGTTAATTACCTATTTATATATTAAATAAAATAAGGTAAAGAAAGAAGAGGAAATATCCGGCGTCTTTTGATGATTTCCCGGCGTCTTTTAAGAAAAAGCCGGCGTCTTTTTGGGAAAAGGTCGGCAGGAAATCGGGGAGGAATCCCGCGGGATTTCATCCGCGTTCATCCACATTGATCCCTTTTCATCCCCATTCGTCCACATTGATCCACACACATCCACACACATCCACAATGCCAAAATCGGACGTTTTACCTTTGCATCAAACAACAACAAATAATTAACAGCATGATGAAAACGAATATGATTTCCATTTGGATGTGCACATTAGCACTGACGGCGTGTGAAGCCAGCAAAGAAAGCGTAGTAAACCAACAGAAGGCGGATTGGGGGCAGCAGTCTTTTCGGGAAACCCTGCAAACGCAGGTTGTTCCGATGAGTGAAGCAAATCTGGCAATCCCGGTAACAGCATTGCAAGACTTGCCACCGGCAGCCGCCTTTCACCAGAGTAGCGGACAAGCCCATGTTTCGGTCCGGCTGGTGCACGACACCCTGTTTGTCGAATCCCGTTGCGACAGTCTGATGCAATTGGTGTATCAGTACGAGAACCAGATCAACCAATGGCAGCAGGAACGACAAAACGAGGTGGTGCACCAGGAGCGGGATGTCGGTTGGAAAGGACAAATAACTGGAGCTGTTTTATTACTTGGATTATTTGTATTGATCGGCCTGATCTGGATAAAAAATAAATCGCCCTGAGAAGCGTAAAACACCGGATAAATTTGTTTAATCTATTGATAATGATTATATTTGTGTATATGAAAACACAAGCATTATACACAAAAGAATTAGCAGCTATGTACTTCGCGAACAGCACGCCGAAGGCTGCTACCACGAATTTAAAGCGCTGGATTGACCGGAACGAATCCTTGAAAAACGAATTGGCCGAAACCGGATACAAAGAAGGGCAACGGGTGTTCACCCCGCGCCAGGTAGAATTAGTTTTTCGTCATTTGGGGGAACCGTAGATCAATTGAGAATTGAGAATTGAGAATTGAAAATTGAAAATTAACAATTAACCCTTGTAGAGACGTGGCGTGCCGCACTAGTGTCCCAAGAAAAAATTAACAATAGCTTATAAGGAGCTAATAAATATGTATTTACAGTGAAAAAAACAGTCGGAGGATTTTAAAATTGATTTCTTGCGTCTATCTTAACAGCAATAACAAATTGCTACAGATATGGCTCAAGTTGCTTACATTTTTAATCAGCTATGTTCACTCTTACCTCGGGATCATTTTGAGTATCTAGTAAAAAAATATGAAGGGAATAGTTATATGAAGACATACAGTTGTTGGAACCATTTTCTAGTGATGTTGTGGGCACAGTTGACCGGACGTGAAAGTTTACGGGATATAGAAAGTAGCTTACGTGCTCACAAGGATAAACTCTATCGCTTAGGTATGGGGAAAAATATATCTCGTAACAATCTCTCGCATGCAAATGCCACACGTGAAGTTTCCATATACAGAGATTTTGCACAAAAGGTAATGAATATCACTCTGTCTCAGGTAGGAACAGAAGAAAAAGAATTGTTTACCCTGTCTGATGGTTTTAATCTGGCAGGCTTGTTTGCTGTAGATTCCTCTTCGGTATATTTGGATCTGACTAAATTTAATTGGAGTGTTCCCCAAAGAGGACGTGGCGGGATAAAACTTCATACGCTATATGATATTTTACGTGAAGTACCAGTTCTATGCCTTATAACCGGTCATGAAGAGCGGGATCAGACGTTCATGGAAAATTATCCATACCGTAAAGGAGGTATGTATTCGATAAAGCCTATATCAAAACGGCCAGTATGAAAGAGATCGATTCTATTTCTGCCTATTTTGTAGTGAGGAGGAAACGTGGAATGTCTTATTCAGTGATTAAAGAGCTGACAGCTGCAGTAGCTCCTATATACGGAGACAAGGAAATTTCTTTTTCCAACAGATGGGCTAGAAAAGGTTATCCGGGAAATTTAAGGTTAGTTCAATATTACAGTATGGAACGAAATGAGGTATTGGATTTTCTCACAAACAATTTTCAACTACCGGCCATGACCATAGCAGAGTCTTATAGAAACCGCTGGAACATAGAACTGTTTTTCAGATGGATAAAACAACATTTATATGTTACCCGATTTTATGGGACTTCCGCCAATGCCGTAAGTATACAGATTTATGTAGCTGTTAGCGCTTATTGCCTGGTTGCTTTGGCTAAAGCACTGTATAGTTTTAAAGGAACAACTTACGAACTATTGAGAGTTTTGAGTGTATCTCTTTTTGAAAGGCAACCACTTAAAGAGGTATTAGATCGATATGAAGACTCCGTAAAAGAAGAAGCCAATCAATCTTATCTTTGGCCTTCACTCTTCGATGATGTTAATTGACATTTTGATAGTTTACTCCTCGGTTTATAGAGGAAAAATAGACTGTTAATTTTTTCTTGGGACACTAGTGTGGCGTGCCGCGTCTTCCTCATATATGGCATACCATCCGCATGTATCATGTATATTGAACGCGCCATGTTTTTCAATATACATCCATATATGAAATGCGGCGTGTATTATGAAATGCGGTGTATATTATGAGACGCGGCACGCCACGTCTCTACAGGGGGAAAATGGATAAATATTTGAAAACAATATGAAACTACAATTAATCATTGCTACCCTGCTGTGCCTATCCGGAATAACCCTGTTATTCTTAGGCTTTTGGATACCGCCACAAGGAGAAATTGATCCATCGGTATTAGTTGCCTTTGGCGAGACATCCACCTTTGCAGGCGCTTTATTCGGGGTGGACTATAAGTATAAACGGAAAATTGAAAACTTCTAAAATTGAAAATTGAAAATGGAGAATTGAAAATTAATTAGGCACGGACTTTCATCAATTGAAAATGGAGAGTTGAAAATTGAAAATGACTGTAGAGGCGCAAAACAATTGAAAATGGAAAATTGAAAATTGAAAATGACTGTAGAGGCGTAGCGCTGCTGCGCCTCAAACCGGAATTTTGTAATAAAATGGCAATCAACAAAATAACGGACAATTTTATGATATTTTTCGCCATTATATCCTGTGGCATTGGAATGAGGCGCAGCAACGCTACGCCTCTACCGTCGCAAGGTCGGTTTTACGGATAAAATTGTCCATATCCTATAATTTTCAATTCTCAATCGTCAATTATCAATTATCGATTGGATCGGTTTAACGGTGGAGGCGTGAAGCAGAATAATATCTTTTTCATTTGATAAAATGTCATTTATAAATTACCTTTGCACTATGAACAAAATAAGAGAAGTCATCACTTATAAATCCTACTTTGATGATTTTTTCAAGGAGCAGACTCCAAAAGTAAGGACAAAAATCATTAAAGTTTTGGATATTATCGAGCAGATAGAACGGATTCCTGCGACTTATCTGAAGTACATAGAAGGAACTGACGGGCTATTTGAAATACGCGTGCAGTTGGGCAACAATATCTTCCGGATATTTTGTTTCTTTGACGGCAACAGGCTGGTAGTTTTATTGAGCGGTTTCCAGAAAAAGACGCAGAAGACACCCGCAGAAGAGATCGTTAGAGCAGTACGGCTGATGACCGAATATTATGAAGAAAAAGAAAAGGAGGCAAGAAAATGAATACAAAATCATTGGATCAGATAAAAGACCAGTATTACGGGAAAGTCGGCACCCCAGAAAGAGATAGCCTGGAAAGAGAACTGGAAGCCCTTCGCATAGGGGTGAAAATCCGTGAGGCACGGGAAAAACAGAAGCTAACCCAGTCTGAGTTGGCTGAACGCATAGACAAGAAACGTTCTTTCATCTCTAAAATAGAGAATGATGGAAGCAATATGACGCTCAAAACCCTTTTTGACATCGTAGAAAAAGGGTTGGGCGGTAAGTTGAAGATAGAAGTACAAATTTAGGAAGCCTAATCATTCCAAAATCAAACATTAATCATGAAACTATCAAAAAATTTTACGTTGGACGAATTTACCCATAGCCAAATGGCTATTGAACGGGGAATATTGAATGAACCCGACGCCGAACAGCGCGAGGCCATCGGGCAGTTAGTAGATCATTTGTTGCAGCCACTTCGGGAACGAGTAGGCGAAGCCATTGCCATCACTAGCGGTTTTCGGAATCAGGAAGTAAACCGCCTGGTGGGCGGCGTTCCCACAAGCCAGCATACAAAAGGCGAGGCTGCCGATTGTTACTGTGCATCGGGCCCGGAACAATTGTTGCAAGTCTTGCTTGAGAGCGATCTGCCATTCGATCAGGCCATTGTCTATCGGCGGAAACGATTTCTGCATCTTTCGTATCGAAAAGACCGGTGTCGGAAGATGGTGTTGTATAAATAGGGGATTGTTCAAAAATTTAAGCTTATGACAAAGATTGAAACAAAAGCTCAATATGATTGGGCAGTGAAAAGGGTTGAGGAATTACTTCCATTAGTTACGGATGAAACCCCTCTTGATGACCCTAATAGCATAGAGTTGGAATTACTTTCTAACCTCGTTGCTGACTATTCAGAAGAACATTTCGCTTTGTGAGAACCATCACTTGTTGATGTTCTCAAACTCCGTATGCATGAAATGGGGCTGAATCAAAAGGCTTTGTCAGAAACTGAATATTGACGCTAATATAGTGCAGAGTGTTTGATATGAGAACAGTTGAAGTAATATGAAAAATTACACAATAAAGTTACCAAAATATGGTAACTTTTCTGTATCTTTGCTCCATCAATGATCTGGATTGCTATGAAAATATACTTCGATGGGAAAAAAGGCGAAGGTGTAAAAGACCTTATTGAAAAAGGAAAAAGCGGAGAATATAAGAAGCTATCTAAGGATAGTAAATTCTTAACAAATTTGATTGGTTTATTCAATATCCTTCAAGATGAGGAAAACACTGATAACCTAAAATTAATTAGCTATCTTCATTATGAAAAATTGAAACATATAGGTCTTAGCTCAGTTAGGATTATTCCGAATAGGGTAGAAAGGCTTTTATTCAAAGAAACAGAAGATGGAATTACTATCGTTGTCATAGAAATAAATGAAAAGCATTATGGAAACAAAAAATGAAAGATTGACTCCGTTTATGGCAGTTCCTCCTGGAGCTATTGTTAAAAACGAGATGGCCGAAAGAAAAATATCTCAAACGAAGTTTGCCGAAATGCTTCACATCCAAAAATCTCATTTGAGTGATATATTAAAAGGGAAAAGAAGCATTTCATCAATAGCTGATAAAATTGAGGAGGTGTTAGGTATTCCTGCCCGTACATTGGTAAAAATGCAGGCCTCTTACGAGTATGATAAAAAAGTTATAGAGGAACGAGGCATACAAGAAATAATGGCACAGAATGAATTGGAAGATTATAACAAATCATTCGATATAAAAACGGCAATTTCAAGGTTGGGCATAGATAAAAAAAAAGGGTTTGTTTATACATTATCCTTATTGAAAGATATGTTGTCTTTGCCTTGTGCAGCACGTATGGAAATGAATTATACACATTCATTCTTTAGAAAGTCTGAGAGAACGGGAACAGATGACCGTATGATTGCTACATGGGTTCTTTTGGCTAAGTATAGTGCTAGAAAAATGACTGCATCTGGAAGATATGATAAAGGAAAAATCAAGGAACTCACGAGTAAGTTAGTTCGTATATTTAATGAGAATATTAATGTTATAAACCGAGTACAGGCGGTAATGTCTGATTATGGTATAAAGTTTTGTGTTGTTCCCAAAGTAGATAGAGCATCCATTAATGGTTATTGTTTTTTAGAAAAAGGAGTTCCGTCAATTATTATTACGATGCGTTATAATATGATAGATCATGTTGCATTTGATACTATGCACGAATTAGGCCATGTGTTGCTTCATTTGAATGAGGATAATGATGAAATGATAAATATAGATGGTCAAGATTATTCTTCGAAGGAAAAAGAGGCAGATAAGTTTGCATCATCGTCTATTATTCCAGATTCTGTTTGGGCAACATCTCCTGCAGTAAAGATGAATTCTTTCATTATACAGCGAGATTATAGTAAATGGGCTAATGAAAAAGGAATCCATAAATGGATCGTATTAGGTCGAGTTTCGCACGATACAGGTATTTGTATATTTAAGGGTGATGAAAGCCGTAAAGTAGGCTGAAGTTGAGATATTTTTTAGATTAGAGAGGCGGTGTTCCCCCACAAAGGCCAAGGATCACCGCCTCTTTCATGGTCCGGACGCTCTGAACCGACATGGAAGGTGGCGCGATTGTTGTGTCTGGTTCTAAACATTCAACCGGCTGCTATGTTGGGGTTGTAATGAAAATAAAGTAAATCATGGAGGAAATAGAGAAAAATATGCAGGAAGCTATAGCGTTTTATCTGGAGTCATGCGAGGAAAAGAACATCACTCCAGTGGAAGTATTGCAGGGTGAGTTTACCCTAAAGTTCAAAGATCCATATACGAAAGAATGGATTAATGGGAAAGTATAAACAACAATAGTAGATATGGAATTTTTGGAATATAAAGGATATAAAGGTTCTGTAGAATATAGCAAAGAGGACGACTGCTTATTTGGCAAAGTGCAGGGATTACGAAAAGCCACTATCCTTTATGAGGGAAAGTCTGTGGATGAATTGTGTAAGGATTTTGAAGAAGGAATCGATAGTTATCTGGAAGGATGCAAGGAGTGTGGCGTGCAACCGGAAAATCCTTATAGCTGAAAACTTCAGTTGCGTATGACTTCCGAGCTGGGCAGATGAACTGGCGGCTATATATTAAAAAACTTTAGGATAAGTAAAAGACAAGTGGAAATGTCCAAAACTGGACAAAATATCCTTTTTTTAATCTATTTGCGGAGAATTTCTTGAAAGAAAAAACGGAAGAAAATAAGCTAATAATCAGTAACTTAAATTCTTCCGTATGACGTGATCGGGCTGGGATTCGAACCCAGGACCCACAGCTTAGAAGGCTGTTGCTCTATCCAGCTGAGCTACCTGACCATCCTTTTCAAATGCGTTGCAAAGGTAGGCATTTTATTTGAATATACAAATATTTATCCCGCTTTTTTTGTCGCTATTGCGTAAGTATAAAACAAACTCCTTATTTATCAGCGCATTATTGGTAGGAGAGAAGTTGATCATGGTGCAATCAGACTTCTCTCCCGCATATTGTTTATTCCCATGGAGTCAATGTGACATTGCGGAACTGGATCGGGCCGCCTTCGCTTTGCAAGCCGATATGACCTTCTTTCACCTTGTTTGTTCCGGTATTTTGATATACGCCATTAACATATACCGTGATCACACCGTCTTTGACGAAGATGTTGGCTTCGTTCCATTCTCCAGCTTTCACTTCGCTTGATTGGGTATGTTTCTTAACAACAGGAAAGGCCGGGCGAGGCTGTCCTGGTTTGTTCTGGTATTCAGCCAGGTCGGATCCACCCAACAAGACAAAGTCGCCTGCATCGCCGGCATGCAGCTGGCATTCGATTCCGTTCGGGAACGGACTCTTCAAGTCTTCGATCAGCAGGAAGATACCGCTGTTGGCTTCTTTGCCGTCGGGCCATCTCCATTCCACATGCAGTTTGTAGTTACTGTATTTCTGCTTGGTGTACATGTAACCAAAAGGCTGACCGGCGATCTGAATGAGGCCATCTTTAACGGAAAAGACCTGTTCTGCCGGAGTTGAGTTTTTGTCGACGATGAATTCCCAGTTCGACAAATTCTTGCCGTTGAATAATTTTTCAGTTTTCTGAGCCTGCACAGTCAGACTTCCCATCAGGGAAATGCCTGCAATGCCTAAAATTGCTAATTTTCTTTTCATGGTTCTATATCGTTATGTTTGTTATGGATTAATCGGCTATTAACTTACGATAGCGAACGCGTTTGGGCTCTTCGTACCCCGACTGCTTGCGTTTGTATTCTTCGTATTCAGAATAACTTCCTTCGTAGAATACCACATTTGAGTTTCCTTCGAAGGAAAGGATGTGCGTACAGATGCGGTCGAGGAACCAGCGGTCGTGCGATACGACGACGGCACAGCCGGCAAAGTTTTCCAATCCTTCTTCCAGGGCTCTCAGCGTATTGACGTCGATGTCGTTGGTCGGCTCGTCGAGCAGCAAGACGTTGGCTTCGGCTTTCAGGGTAAGAGCCAGATGCAGGCGGTTCCGTTCTCCGCCCGACAGCACGCCGCACAGCTTTTCCTGGTCGGCTCCGGCGAAATTGAATTTCGACAGATAAGCGCGGGCATTGATTTCCTTTCCTCCGACGCGGATAAACTCGTTGCCTCCGGATACAACCTGATAGACCGATTTCTTCGGATCGATGTCTTTATGCGTCTGGTCGGCATAACCGATGCGCACGGTGTCGCCTACTTCGAAAGAGCCGTTATCAACTTGTTCCTGTCCCATGATGAGCTTGAACAGGGTTGTCTTTCCGGCGCCGTTCGGACCAATGACACCAACAATGCCATTCGGCGGCAGGGTGAAGTTGAGATCATCGAACAGCAGCTTGTCGCCAAAGGCCTTGGCAACATGATGGGCTTCGATGACCTTGTTGCCCAGGCGCGGACCGTTCGGGATGAAGATTTCCAGCTTGGCTTCGCGTTCTTTCTGGTCTTCGTTCAGCAACTTCTCATACGAGTTCAGGCGCGCCTTTCCTTTGGCCTGGCGAGCTTTGGGAGCCATATTGATCCATTCCAGCTCGCGTTCGAGTGTCTTGCGTCGTTTGCTGGCCTGCTTTTCTTCCTGTGCCATGCGTTTGGTCTTCTGTTCCAGCCACGAAGAATAGTTTCCTTTCCAGGGAATGCCTTCGCCGCGGTCTAATTCCAGAATCCAGCCGGCCACGTGGTCGAGGAAGTAGCGGTCGTGGGTGATACAAATCACCGTGCCGGCGTATTGCTGCAGGTGCTGTTCCAGCCAGTCGATAGATTCGGCATCGAGGTGGTTGGTCGGCTCGTCGAGCAACAACACATCGGGTTGCTGCAGAAGCAGACGGCAAAGCGCTACACGGCGGCGTTCGCCTCCCGATAACGTATCAACAAGCTGATCTTCGGGCGGACAGCGCAAAGCGTCCATGGCCCGTTCGAGTTTGGTATCGAGGTTCCAGGCATCTGTCGCGTCGATCTTGTCTTGCAGTTCAGCCTGGCGGGCAATAAGCGCGTCCATCTTGTCCGGATCTTCCAGCACTTCCGGATCGCCGAACCGTTCGTTGACTTCCTCGTATTCCTTTAAGATATCAACGATCTCCTGTACACCTTCCTGTACGACTTCCTTTACTGTCTTTCCCGGTTCCAGATGCGGGTCCTGTTCCAGATATCCGACGGAATAACCGGGCGAGAAAACCACTTCTCCCTGATAATCCTTGTCGAGTCCGGCAATGATTTTCAACAGGGTTGATTTTCCTGAACCGTTTAATCCGATGATTCCGATTTTGGCTCCGTAGAAAAAGGAAAGGTATATGTTTTTCAATACCTGTTTTTGCGGAGGATAGACTTTGCTCACTCCGACCATCGAGAAAATAATCTTCTTATCGTCTGCCATAGATTAGCTTTTGTTGGTAAAATGATTTTATCGCATCAAAAATAAGCAAAGTTTTCAAGCTTTACAAGCCGGCTTCTGCTTTTCCCGCCTGAGAACGAAAACAGGCAGATAAAGATAGATGCCGATTATCGACATGATGAGTCCGCCGATCGTTCCGGCTGCCAGCGGAAACCAGAAGGCTTCTTTCTCGTCGCCGATCATGAACGGGATAAAACCCAGGATCGTCGAGATGACGGTCAGGAAGATCGGTGTGATCTTGGCATTCCAGGCTTTCTGATAGGCACGGATGGGCCGCATCCGCGGGAAACGCTCGCGAATCTGGTTGTACTCGTTCAGAATATAGATACTGGCATTGACCGTGATGCCGCACAGCAGGACGAAAGAGGCAAATCCGCCCTGGTCGAAGTTCAGCTTGAACCAGTAGAAGGTGAGGAAGACGCCGATGTAGGAAATCGGGATGACGAAGAGGATCGCCAACGGCTGCTTCAGCGAGTTGAAGAGGATGCTCGTGGTGAAGAAGATGATGACGATGATCAGGAACAACAGCAGATATTGCTTGTTGTCGTCGTTTCCCCACGTCCAGTAGCTGCTTTCCACCTTGGCCGTGTAGCCCATGGGCAAGATCTTCTGGAAGTCCTTGACGATGTTCTTCTGGATTTTCTGTCCCTGGTTGCTCGACCCGATGTATTCGTATTGCAAACAGAGGCGATACTGCTGGTTAATCTTGGCAATCTGCTGCGGCATCTGACCTTTCTCGACAGTGGCCAGATCAGAGAGCTTGAAGTATTTGCCGCCGATGCGCTGGGGCAGGAACTGCATGTTCCAGATATCATATTCGCCGGATTGGCGGGAAGAGAGACGCAGACTTTCCATTTCATTATCGACCAGGATGGTTCCGGCATAGATATTCTTCCCGAAAACCGGATTGACCGAGGCGAACAGCTCGATCGGCTGAATGGCTTCTTGCGCCATCCGGGCTTTGTTCAGGTTGAAGTAGAATTCCTGATAATCATCTTTCCACCAGGAATATTCCGAGTTAATCAGTACTTCCTTGATACGGCGGTAGGTGAGGAGCTTCTCCTTCAGCTTTTCCGCCCAGGCATACAGCTCGTCGTAGTTGTAGCCGTACATCTCGATGCGGTATGAGCCGGCATTCTCCCGCACGTCGTTGCTGAAGCCCTGGTCCATCAGTCCCCAGACATTCCAGCTTCCGCCGCCTAATTGAAGGGCCTTGCTGATGACCT
The DNA here is from genome assembly GCF_023744375.2 of Parabacteroides sp. AD58. NCBI lineage: Bacteria > Pseudomonadati > Bacteroidota > Bacteroidia > Bacteroidales > Tannerellaceae > Parabacteroides > Parabacteroides absconsus. Next base: position 647,266 of record NZ_CP146284.1, read on the forward strand.
GGCTCTTGAGGGCATAAGGAAAACCGCTCCGTTCCGCCTCGCGGGTGAAATAGACGCTGATGCTTGCCTGCTTCGCATTATAGATGTTTGTCTGGAACTGGCGGATCTCTTTATAGGTGCTCAAGAAGGCTTCCATCCGGCTTACCAGCGTATTCATCTGCTCGAGCGTAGTACCACTGGGCATGGAAGCCGAGATGCTGAGCACAGTCTCGTCGTTGCGGGTGAAGTAACTGCCTTCATATACTTTCTCGACGAAGAGGCGCAGCGTGCCGCCCAGTCCTTTGTTGAGCGCAGGCTTGATTTTCTCCTTCCACACGTCTTTCTGCACCAGCGAATTATAGGTGTCGATACACAAGGAGTCGGTATGCGAATACCATTTCTTGTCGTCGTACTCGATTTTCTCCGGCAAGAGAAAGACAGGCAAGCCGAATGCCAGCACCAGCACGGCACAGGTAAGTTTCTTCCATTGGCACAGCAGCCGGATCTGCCAGCGGTAAAACCGGTTGAAGTAAAGGACGGCATACGTGAGCCACGACGGATGGAACCGGCGTTGCGTGCGGTGTGTGGATGTAAGCTGCATCTTCTCGATCAGAGCGGGCACCAGGAAAAGAGCTATTGCCAGCGAGACAGCCAGGTTGATGATCACGACGGCGGCAAAGTCCTGCAAGTTCAACCGGATGCGTTCGTCGAGGAAGAAGATGATTGCCAAGGCGCCGATGGTGGTCAGCGTGGCTGCCAGGATGGAAAGAAAGGCTTTCAGGTCGTGCCGCCTCCGGATATGATCGGTCATCACGATGGTGTTGTCGATGACAAGGCTCAGCGAGATGGTGATTCCGGCCAGCGAATACAACTGCATTTCCAGTCCGAACAGATAATAGAAGATCACGGCGATGCACAGGTTTATACTCAGGCTGATGACAATCAGAACCAGGTAACGGAAATTCCGGGTGATCACGAGAACGAAGAGCAGCAGGATCAGAATGGTCAGTCCGGTGCGCACATAGATCTTATCCAGTTCTTCCTGGATGTATTCCGTGGCGTCATAGCTGGTATGTATTTCGTATCCGGCCGGAAGGTTTTGCTGGATGTTTCCCATTTCCTCCTTGATCTGTTGGGCCAGCTGCAACTGGTTGGCCGTCTCTTCTGCCCAGATGGAAAGATAGATGGAATTCAGTCCGTTGATGCGATAATAGCTTTGCGGTTCTTCTTCCTGCCGGGTTACTTGCAAGAGCTGGTCCAGGCGGAGCAGTTTCCCTTGCGGAGACTTGACCGAGATCTTTGTCGGGTCGAATCCTTCTTCCGCATGTTGCGGGATCAGTGCCAGACGCATCCAGTGCTTTTCGTCCGGATCGTTCGACAGGTTGGCGATGCCCAGGAATTCTTTCTGGTAATAGGTCGAGATGGCTCCCTGAATATCCTGCACGGTGATGCCCAGTTCAGAAAGCTGCCGGCTGTCGTATTCCAGTCGCCATTCCATCGGAGTCGCTCCGCTGACCTGAATCCGATAGATGCCCTGAATGGAGCTCAGGTGCGGTTTGATCTGGTTCTCGGCATACCGCTGGATGAATATCGGCGTGGCCGCCGCATTGAGGGTATAAATCAGGAACGGTGTTGACTCTTTGTCGTCGGGCCGGCTCATTTGCAGGGTCGGATACGTGACGCCGTCGGGCAAGTCGGGCCAGGTCTGGCGGACGATGGTCGAGGCTTCGAAGCGGGCGGCATCCACATCGGTGTGCTTGTCCAGTTCGATGGTGATGCGTCCCCAGCCGTTGCCGGAAGTAGAAGAAATCTCTTCCACACCTTTAATGCGCGAGAGCATGGCTTCCAGGCGCGAGGTCACTTCCATCTCGATCACCCGCGACGAGTTTCCCGGCATGTTGAAGGAAATAGTCAGCCGGGGCAAGGTACGCGAAGGCGAGAGCTTGACCGGCAGGAGCGGCAGGAAAGCCAGTCCCGCCAACGCCAGGCAGACGAAGGCGACGATGATGGTAAAAGCCGATAGGGAAGATTTATAGCTCATGTTCGTAATCAAATTCATTCGACAAAGAAACACCTGTCTCGAAATCATGCAAGGTCAGCTTCCGGATCTTGTAGTAACTCAGCCAATAGTTCTGCAAGGCGGTGATATAGTTGCGCTGGGCTTCCTGTTGCCGGTTCAGCGAGAGCGTCATGCTGTTGATGTCGGCTTTCCCTATCAGGAAGCGCTGCTTGGTCTTCTGATAGGCCATCAGGGCAATGTCCAAGGCTTCTTCCGCACTGCTGATCAGGTTTTGCTGGATGTTGAAGTCGCCCACGGTCATGATGACGTCTTCTTCCACGCTGATCTCTTTCTGCTGTGCCGTGGTCTGGGCTATGCTCAGGTTGCTCTTGGCGATGTTGTGCTTCCCTTTGCGGACGCCCCAGTCCACCAGCGGGATGGAAAGAGAGATGGCGACGATATCCTGTTGCAACGGATCTTTATAGACATCCCGGAACTTCGACGATACCTGGTTGAATCCGATGCTGGCATTCACCGACGCGTTGAACATGGCTTCTTTCTTTGTGCGGTCTACTTCCTGTTCTGCTTCCAGGATGCTTTGCTTCATCTCCAGAAATTCGGGGTTGTTCTCGCGGGCCAGCGTCAAGGCTTCTTCTACCGAAATATGCAGGTCGCGCGGACGGGAAGGCAACCGCAGGCGGATTTCCTCGCTCTTCTCGAAGTTCAGGTACGAAGCCAGGCTGAACATGGCACGCTTCAGGGCAATCTCGGCATTCTTCAGTGTATTCTTGGCATTGACCGCGTCCAGCTTCAGGGTGAGCAGGTCTTCCTGACTGATGGCGGCTATCTTGTGCCGTTCTTGTCCGGTGCGATAGAGCGTATCGGTATTTGCCACATTCTCTTTGGCCATGTCGTATTCCACCTGTGCCATGGCCAGGGCAAAGAAGTAAGTGGTCGCCTGCTCGCTGATGCTTTCCATGTTGTATAGGAATTCTTTCTTTACCTTTTCGTATTTCAGCGGCTCGATCTTGCGTTCCCAGCGGAAAGCATTGTAGCCGACCAGATCCTGACTATAGCCGATGCGGACCGGCACGGAGGTGAACTGGTTGTAGGTGTTCTCGCCGAAGTAACGCATATAGCCTAAGTCGGAATCAATGTAGAAGCTACCGCCCAGCCAGTCGAAGTTCTGTTTCAGGTTCAGGCTTCCTCCGGCATAGAATGACTGTTGCTTGCGATAGACGTCGATGTCGGCTTCCGAGTCGTATCGCTTGGTGATGTCGCGGTAGTATTGGGCCGGCGTCAGGTTCAGTGTCAGACTGGGCAGGCGTTCGGCCTTGTAGTTACGGAATTCCCAGTAACCGGTCAGATAGAGATTCTTGCTGCGGAAAGCCTCCAGCGAACTGTCGGCTGCCAACTGGATGGTTTTCTCCAGAGATAGAACCATCGGCTGGGCTGTCATGCCTTGTGTGAGGAGAAGCAACAGCCCGATCCAAAAGAAATGTATGTTCGTTTTCATGATGTCTGTATGTTTTAGGCTTCCTGCTTGGCGGGAAGGGTTTGTTTTCGATAGATATACCAGTAAACAAGCGGCACGACAAACAGGCTGACGGCCGTTCCGACCAGCATGGCGGCGATCATGGCAATCGACAGAGGTTTCTGTAACTCACTGCCCAGGTCGAATGAGAAAAGCAGCGGAACCATACCGAAGATCGTTGTCAGCGAAGTCATGATGATAGGGCGCAGGCGGCGCCGTCCGGCTTCGTGGATGGCTTCTATCAGCGGCATGCCGTCTTTGCGCAGTTCGTTGATGGCATCCAGCTTCAGGATGGAGTCGTTGATGATGATACCGCAAGTGACTACGATACCGATGGCACTCATCAGGTTCAGCGTATGGCCGCAGATCCACAAGACGAGCAACGAAGCGGCCACGTCGATCGGGATTTCCGACAGGACGATCAGCGGTTGCAGGAAACTCTCGAACTGGGCTGCCAGGATGAAGTACATCAGCAGAATGGAGATGAACAGAATCACCACCAGCTCGTTCAGCATCTGCTGGTTGGAGAAGAAACTTCCCGCGAAGTCCAAGTCCCAGTCTGCCTGATAGTGTTCGTCCGCACGGATTACGGAACGGATGTTCGCCATCAGTTCTTCCGCATTGTCCACGTCGTAGAAGCGGAACGGGATGAATTCTCCGTTCTTTCCGGCCGTCAAGGTCTTCAGGTCTTCGCCGGGTGTGACGGATACCAAGGTCCGCAGCGGAACATAAGAGACTTGTTCCGTTTTCCCGTCGCCCGAAGAGGCATTCGTCCGGATCAGGGTCCGCTGCAATACCGATTCGATCGAAGCATCGTTGCCCACCAGTGTAATGGGCAGGTATTGCTGATAGGAGCGAAGCGTGGCAATCTCGTTCTCCTTGAATGCCGTCTTCAGTGCCCGGTACACGTCGGCATAATCCACGTGATACAGCAACAGTTTCTGGTTGTCGATGGAGATATTCAGCTGGTTGTCGAAGGCAACGCCCACCGGTGCCATGCCTCCGGCTTGCTCGATGTCTTTCTCCAAAGCCTGGATTTGTCCGGCTTCGGGCGTGACTTCCTTGTTCCGGCTATAGAGTTCGGCTACGATGTCGGCTTCTCCGGTATCGAAGAGTTTCTCAAAGACGGTTTCCGGCGGAGCGAAGGATACGACAGCCATCGGATAATGCCGGCCAATCCACTGACTGATGACTTGCTGCAACGGCTGGATCTGGTCGGTCTTCTCTGTCCTGAAGTACAATTCGGCTTCCGAGACCGAGAGTTCCCGCTCGGTGTTCAACAGGAATTGTTGTTGTCCGATATAGGCTGTATGGCGGGCTCCGATCTTCTCGGCTTCTTCCATCAGGGAAGCTATGCGGCTTCGGTTCTCGTCGAGGTGGATGTTTTCATTCCATTCCAGTTGGACGATGAGTTCGTTCTGGTCGATCTCCGGCATCCGGCTTTTCGGGATGGCATAGAATAAATAGACACAAAGCGGGAAGGTGAGGATAATCCCGAGCCACGTCGCTTTCTTGTGGCTGAAGATAAAGTCAACGCCCCGGTCGTAGAAGCGATCAAGTGTATGTTCTTTCACCAGGCTGCTGAACTTAAAGCTGAAGAGCGGATGATTGATCTCCGGAATGCTATATACCAGTTTGTATAAGACGGGCAACAGCATGATGCCGGTGAAGTAGGAGACCAGCAGACCGACGGTCACGGCGAATGCCTGGTCGTAGAAGATGGCTCCGGCAATACCGCTCATAAACACCAGCGGGAAGAACACGGCGATGGTCGTAAGCGTTGAACTCAGCATCGGCGTGATGACTTCCGACGTTCCTTTGATGCAGGCTTCTTCCAGCGAATCTCCGCGCCCGCGGTACTGGGCGATGTTTTCCGTTACGATGATGGAACTGTCGATCATCATACCCAACGCCAGGATCAGGCCGGAGAGGGAAATGATGTTGAGCGACATGTGGAAGAGGTAGAAGAACGAGAAGCTTGTCACAATGCTGACAACCATACTCAATCCGATCACCAGCGGACTCTTGATGTCTCCCAGGAACAGCACGGCTACGATACAGATAAACAGGAAGCCGAGAGAAAGATTCTGCTTCAGGTTGGAAATGGTATAATCCAGCAGTTCGGTCTGGTTGCGGGTAATGCTGAAGTTGATGTCGGGATAAATGGCGGTAAAGTAATCCGTCACTTCGCCCAAGGCAGTTTTCAGCTTATCCATGCTCTCGTCGGATTGCTTGATGACGGCCAGTGTCACGGCCCGTTTCCCGTCGGCCATGGAGACGCCGGTTTCCTTTTCCGGCACGATGGATATTTCGGCCAGGTCTTTCAGCTGGAAGATACGGCTGTTCTTACGCAGATAGATTTGGCGGACGTCGTCGAGCGTACGCAGCAGGGTCGAGAACTTGATGTTGTATTCGTAGTAGCCGTCGCGCACGGTCATACTGCCCGGTTCGATGTTGTTGTTGGCCAATGCCGTTTCCAGTTCCTGCAAGGTGATGCCCGATGTCTCCAGTTTGTTCATGTCCGGCACGATTTGCAGTTGCCTGCCAACGACACCGGTCACATCCACCATGGCCACTTCGGGCAATTGTTCGATGCGGCGTTTGATGACGTTCTCGGCAAACTGGCACAGGTCGAGGAAGGCGGTTTCGTCGTCCGGACCTTTCAGGGTCAGGTTCAGACAAAAGACCGGTATGTCGGTGGCACTTGCCTTGACTACGCGCGGCCGTTCCATTTCGCGTGGCAGCGTACTCATGGCAGCATCTATCTTTTCATTGACTTCGATGAAAGCCAGGTCGGTATTGGTACCGAACTCAAAGCTCAGGCGGATCACTCCGTTTCCGTCGCGGGTTTCACTCTCGATGTCTTTCAGGCCGGCCACTTGCATAAGCTGCTGGCGGATGGGTTTCACCAAGGTGTTTTCCAGCTCTCGGGCGGAAGTGTTTTGGCCGGAAACCTGTACAGTGATTTCCGGGATGGCAATGTCGGGCAACAACGATACGGGAATGGTGAAGTAAGTCACCAGTCCGATGATGAAGCAGGCCGTGAATGCCATCAGCACCGCGATAGGACGTTGTATCAGAAAGCGGACCATATCTTCAGTTATTCAATGAGTTTGACAGGTGATTCGTGGGCAAGATTGATGTTACCGCTGGTGATGATGGAGTCGCCAACCTTTACTTCGCCGTCATCTACCAGCGTATAGCTGGTCGCATTCTCCAGTCCGGTATGTACATACACCCACATGGCTTTGCTGTCTTTCAGGGTGAATAATACCTGCTTGCCGGAACGGAGCACGATGGCTTCTTTGGGCACCACCAGTTGGTCGGGCAGCGAGCGTTGGATGCTGACTTGCACGTTCATGCCTTCAAACAGCTTGTCCGATCCGCCCACCAGTGCTTTTACCTGCACCATGCCGTTTTCGTCAACCAGCGGATTGATCTCAGAAATGCTTCCGGTGGCTTTCAGGCCGGAAACCGCGAAAGGCTGTACTTCCACGCGGTCGCCTATCCGGATAAGTGGCAGCTCATTTTCCAGGATGGTGAACGAGGCTTCCAGCTGGCTGTTGTCGATGATGGTACAGAAAGCTTCGGAAGTGGAAGCTTGGTTATAGGCTTTGGCCGTCAGGTTGGCAACGATCCCGTCGAAAGGAGCGGTCAGCACCGACCGTTTCCATTCGTATTCGGCCAGTTCATACGAGGCCAAGGCTTGCTCGTATCCACTTTGTACCTTGGCCAGCTTCAGGATGTCGGCCGGAACTCGTGCCGAGTCAGCCAGCATATATCCTTGTCCGATCAATACATCTTGCAACTCCAGTTTGGCTTTCTCAAGAGCGTCGGTGGCAATGTCCAGCTGGTTCTTTAACCGAAACGGTTCCAGCTCAGCCAGTTTCTGTCCTTTTCGCACCGATTCTCCGTTTTTGACATAGATACGGGCGATGGCGCCAGCCGATTCAAAATAGAGTTTCGCCTGATTGCGGGCTTCTATCTTTCCGTTACTGATCAGTTCGTGGTGAAATTCAGATCTTACCAAAGGAATAGCGGTTACCTCATTGGTTTCAGAAGGGAGCACTGTCTCTACGGAAGTCTCATTCAGTTCACTCGCTTTCTTCTCTTTTCCGCAGGCGGCACATAGCAACATCAGCGGGATTGTCAACAGTTTGTAGTTCATCATGATATTATCATTTAAGTTGTTCCAAATATATTTATTTTTATCTTGAATTACGCATGATTTGTTCTCTATTTTTCTGGTTCGAGCAAATATAGGTGGTAGAAAAAGTCTCTTGCAAAAATAAAGGTAGACATTTTCGCCATGAACCTTCTTTCTAGTTTGATTATTATCAGTTGAATACATATTAATTATATTAATTGTTAATGGACAAATTTTCTATTTATCTTGTTTGTTAAGCCATTCTTTCACTTTCTCCCGCATTTCCCGGATGGCTTGACTTTCTACTTTGGGCTTTTTGTGCCAGACCGAATCAGCCATCTCTTGCCGTTTATCCGGTTGGTAGAAATCCGGCTCTGCGTAGAGGTTGGCCAGCAGGTAATACGGATAAATGCGTTCAGGCAATATGTCGATCGCGTGCAGCAGTAGTCTTTCTGCTTCGAGATAATTGCCGGCTTCTTGTTCGTTCTTTGCCAGAACATACCGGATCATGGGATCGGAACTGTATCGTGCGGCTTGCCGGAGATATTGGCTTCCTTCTTCCTGCCGCTCGCTGTGATTGAGGCACTGGGCAGCTTCGAACAAGTATCTGGGATTCTGTTTCAGTATGTCATAAAGTGCGACGTATCCTTCGGTGGCAGCTTCGTAGGCTTTGTTGTTGTGTAACATCTTGAGCCGGTTCCATTGTTCGTAGGCCTTGTAGCGGTCTGCCGCCGATGTGCATACGAACAGGCTGCATACAGCCATGCCGATCATCCCTATCCGTTGGACAGGAAGCCAGTTGTTTCCTGCTGTATATCCTGTCGGGATGGCCAATGTACACAGGCAGACCCATAAAATCCAGAAGTCCGGAAGTTGCAAGGGATAGGAAGAGAAGGCGAAGATGGCAAAGGCAATCAATGCCCCGGCAATCCCGGATTGTTTTGTCCGAACAGCCTGAAGGAAAGCACTGACACCTACCCCTAGGAAGAGCAATAAGGGGAAGATGCCTAATTCTACTGCAATTTGCAGGTATTCGTTAAAGGCATATTCAGGGCATCCGGCTACCCATTTTTCCTGACTGGAGGCATGTTTTAGGTAGCTAGCCTGGGCTTCGGCGAAAGCTTCCGGGAAATGTCCTACTCCTACGCCCAAGCCCTGTTGTTCCCGGATGATTTGCGCGGAAACCTTCCACATCAGCAGGCGTCCGTCTGCCGAATCTTTCTTGAGATGGTACATGCCATAAGCCCCTCCGGCCAGCAGCAACACACTTGCCAGTAGCATGGCCGTGATCCGTTTGGGATATTGACGTACATAAGAAATGATGGCGGCTTTGTAATAGCTAATCAGTACCCAGGCAGAGCCGAGCAAGGCTGCAATCCAGGCAGAACGGCTTCTTCCGGCAGGCAATACAACGCAGATGACCAGCACGCAAAGCCAGGCATAATGCCCTGTTAATTTCCGGCTGTGTAACGCCACATGTAAAGTCCAGGGCAGCAGGATGGCGAGGAATCCAGAATAGGGCCCCGGATTAAAGAAAGTGCCGGTCAGGTTAAACAGGGTATGGTGGGAATACGTGAAACCGTATAGTTGTGCCATGCCACTGACGGCTTCCAAAAGGGCGACTGTTAACCATAGTCCGGTGAAGAATCCCCTTGTTTCGGGACGGAAAAGAAACAAGAGGCGCAAGGTGAACCACAAGACCAGTAATGATAACAGGAAAGCGCATTTGCCGGACAGGGTATTCCCGTCAGAAAAGCAGGAAAGGCAAGCCCAGCCGATGAACAGGCTCCAGGCACCATCCAACCAGGTGATACGTAATCTTTTCCGTTCGGTCAGGTAACCCAGCAGGCAAACGGAACCGAGCAAAACGACTAAATAAGTCCAGAATGCCCGGCCCGTGACCAGTCCGTCGGCCAAGTTGTCAGCCGAGACGAACGGGGTAACTGCCAGTGCTAGGCAAAACATGCTGACAAACAACAATATGAGATAATTCATTAATCTATTCATGTCGTAATTTATGATTCTATTTCACATCTAACAGAAAACGGTCCCACCGGAATCGGTCTGTATAAGGATCGACCGATTTCCAAACTTTCCAAACTTTCCCGACAATGTATTCTTCGGGCAGCAATCCCCAGTAACGGGAGTCTTGCGAATTGATGCCGTTGTCTCCCCCCATGAAATAATAGTCCTTTCTGAAACGGTAAGTCCAGATGGGATGCCCGTCCAAAAAGACGGTCGAGTCGCGGTAGGAAAGCGTTTTCCCTTGTTCCCATTCGACTACCTTTTTATATAACAGGAAATTGAAACGGTCCATACCGACTTCTGCTCCGGCTTTGGGTATATAGAGCGGTCCGAAGTCTTGCACGTTCCAATTGCTTTCATTGAATGGAAATGTCTTGTAAGTTCCTTCCGGGAAATCTTCCGGTTTCATTTGCCCGATGTGGTGTTGCGCTTCCCGATTTCCCAGGTTTTCTTCCTTCCCGTTGATTTGGTAGATACCGTTCCGGATGGAAAGGGTGTCTCCCGGCAAGGCAATACAGCGTTTGACATAGTATTTGAAGAGGTGCATCTCGATCTTTTCCCACGTGTGGGGATGGGGAAAATGAAAGACCAGCACGTCATTGCGTTGTATGTCGTGCAATCCGGGCAGGCGTCGGATGTTAACCTGCTTCCCTTCGAGTGCCTCTGTCAGGTTGAACAGCCTCGGCCCGATCAGGAGCTTGTTGACCAAGACATAATCTCCCGGAACCAGCGTGGGCTCCATCGAGTCGGTCGGTATGCGGAAAGACGCATACACGAAGACCAGCAGGAAGAGCCACAGGGTAACCAGCCCGGCAGCGATTAAGATCAGATTGCTCAGCCAGTCAATGCCTTTCTGTATCCATTTTTTCAGTACCATTGTATCATTCCATTTTTATACGTAAATATTCGGTCGTTCGTTCCCTCGGTACGTACACGGTAAATTGTACCTTGCGGCACGTCGTTGAATGTTAGCGTTCCTTTCTCCCAGCGTTGTGTCCCGGCTGTTATCCAGGCATTATCCCAATATTGTAGAGAGAGTTCTTTTCCTCTGATAAAATGAGGAGCGATATAAGGATAGTACTTGATTTTTGCTATAGAACATGATTTTGGCAATTCCCAACAGATGAATCCTTTTTGATTTGCTTTTCCTCTCCATCCGGTTGCTGAATATCCATCCATTATCTGTCTGATATCTTCTTTGAGATTGGTTGAATGTAGATTTGTAGATATTATTTTCGTAGGTTGAATAGGTTCGTCTGAAGCTGGACTGTAGAAAGCGATTTCACACAAGCCGATAGAATCTGCGGGTAAATCAAGCCGTAAGTATCGATATTGTGACGGGTTGTTAATTGTTATTTCATTACCCCATGCTTCCTGATTTCTGGGCAGACAAACTAAAGTATCCGGGTGGCTGAATTCCGGATCATTGTCTCCACACAGGCACGCGTTTTTCAGCATTGCCTCTAATTTTAGAATTTCATCAGGAAGCAAAAATGATGTGTAGGTTGAAACCGTTATGGGCTTAACCTCTTTTTCCGGTTGTAAGATTATCTGCTGGCCATTGCTATCTAAAAGAAATGCCGGACCAGCTGGTAATAAATTTCCATTTTGATAAAACATGGGCAAATAAACAATATCCTTTCCCATGTCTTTAAAAAGAACTTTCCCATTTTTTCGGATTTTTCCCCATTGCACGGGTATCCAGCCTTGATTTCCATAAATACAAAGGTAAGCATATTTTATATTCTTTTTAATAGGACGACTTAATGATATATTAACATCAACAGTTTTGAAATACTCATTAGAGACATCCCGCATAAAAGGATTTAAGAACAAAGGAGGTATATCTTCTCTGTTGACTTTCGGGTCTGCCAACGGGCCTTCCAGATAATATTCAAATGTCCTGCGATAAATTTTAGCAGCTCTGAATCTTCCCCAATACCGGTCAAAACTTTCATTGTTATAGACTTGTTTGTATTTCCATCTCTCCCAATCATTGAATGGCTCAAATGGATAAGTTTCTCCATTAATAATTAAGCTATTCCATGTATGTGCTCCGGATCGGTTTGCCCATGCCGGTACGAAATCAATGGCTACAGCCATGCCCAGCGCGGATAATTGCAGGCAATTATACCAAGCTTTCGTATCGCATACACCTCGTTTGATGTATTCGAAAGTTTTGGCATCATATATAGGCATGTCAACAGCTGCCATATCACAATATAGTTGGTCGCTGTACTGTTGATGTAGCGAATCTATTACAATGCTGATACTACGGGTGGTATCATTAAATATATGAGCATGACGTTGATAGAATACATCTCGACAATTGTCAATACAAATTCCTTCAGCATAACGGTAAGGCAGAATGTAACGGCAGAAATCTTCGAAAGGCGCATTGCGTGTATAGGCATTTTCCTGCCAGGCTTTGAATGAACGATCTATTTCTCGTATCAGCCAATCTGCTCGTACCACCCGAATATCTTTTTGAGAAGATACGTGTAAAACTTTGTATCTGTTTTCCGACCAAAACCGGTCTATTTCTTTTTGCCATTCAGTAGCTACATTCCAGTTATACTTTTCAGAGATGGCAACATATTTGTCGTATATGGCTTGGAATTGTTGTACTGCGGTTGAATCATGGCCGGAATGTCCGACCATGTTCTCGATCAGGAAGCGGGCTGCCCGGTATTTCATTTCGTCGCCCTGATAGTGTTCCAGTACTTTTTCCAATTCCGCCCGGTTGTCGCCTGCGTATTCCAACGCCATGTCGAGCTTGTCTTTGGATTGGCAGGCAGTCAAAAGCAATAGAAGTATATAGACCGTTGTTTGTTTCATATTTATCTAAAATTATTGGGAATGTCTTTTGTTAGATCAAATTAGTAGTGTATCTTGTTGGTATTCCCTTCTAGTTGATTGCTGAACAAATACGCTGTATCAAATTTTAAATGAATACAACATACATTCTGGATCATCTGCTAAACAGAATCCTTTATGCTGGGCTTCATGGATGATGAGCGTCGTTATTCTCTTATCAGCCTTCAATAGTTCAACCGGTTTCCCTTCCCAGTCGATAATGCAGATTTCCATCTGGTTTTCATTGTCTTTTACTTCCCTGAGCAGATATAGATACTTCTCTGAGCAGCAGATTCGCAGTACCCGCGGATCAGAAGTTTCTTTCCGCTTGGCCGAAATCATCTCTTCGGAACTGAATGTGTATTCGTAGTTCCCCAGCTTCTTTCTGAACTTCAGAAGTGGAAGCTCTTTCCCGGTCGGATCGAACGAGAAGATATCCAATACATAATTGGAGGCAGATGCGAATAAGTTTTTCTTCGGGTGTTTGACCATTTCGCATTGATGGAACATGGCTTTCACCATAGCCGGTATGTCTTTTTCTTCCGGCCAAAACGCAGGATAATCGCCAAAGGTCCGTAAGGAATCTGCTTTGTGCTTCTGGTAAAGAGCATATCGTTGTTTCCACATACCTGAAAATACAAACAAGGAGTCATTGAGCGGCAGGAAACGATCGCTCATCTGTGGCAATTGCGTATGCCCGTGCATCTGCGGATGCGGTGCTAAAACCTGGTCTTTTGGGATGTAGGCAAACTTAAACAACGGGCGACTTAAGATGTAAAGCTTATCATTACACAAGTTGATATCTAATGGACTAACCATATCATCCGGTCCGCTGCCTTTAGAGATTAATCTTTTCTTGATGGTATGTCGTCCGGGATCATATACATTCAGCAAGGAATCGCCATGAAAATCATTAATGATAAGCAGGCTGTCTATTTGTACCAACTGCATGCCTATTCCGATAATATCGGGATATTCCATGTTTTGCAATGAAATCTGACGAACTTTATCAAATGTATAAGGTTCATCTTCTGAAGTCTTGCTTGTGCATTGTATGAACGACAGGCAAATAGCAAATAAGATAATCAGTTTCATGGCATTTGTTATTTATTATACAATGCTGGATTAATTCATTTTACATTTTATGATAACAGGATTATCATCTTCTTTCATACCCTTCATCTGTGATGAGATTTTCTCCGATAATGGATTTTCCTGGCTATATGTAATAATTTGTTCTGGAGTCAGGGCATATAAAAGATAATTACCTTCAATTCCTATAATTCCATCCGGATTGGGAAGTCCTTCGAGCAATTGGTTGCAAATACGGATCTTCTTTGTATCTCTATCGTAAAGGCAGTAATACAATTGATCGGTTTCAACCGTGAAAAATAACAGGTTGTTTGTGACATATAAACTTTTAATGCCGAAAATATATTCTTTGGCATCATAAAGCTTTTGGTAATCTCTTGCTTGCAACGGGCTTTCCAACGAAAGGTCGGCAATACTTTTCTCATGCGGGAAAGTCAGCTGATATACTGGTGTCGCGATTGTATCTTTGGGAGTCCATGAATAAACAACGTTCTCAAACTGATGATAGAAAAAGACGGTATTATCATCAACTGTGCTGAAGGTAGAATAGGGAATATATACGATGTCGTTGAAATACTTTTTCTTATTGATAAGTTTCAGGTTGTTCTGTCCATCAGTAAACTCAAAGTAATAATCATTCTTCTTACCGAGATTGGCATCAAACAGCAATACTTCATTCTTCAATTTTCCTACTCTCATGTAAGGATCTTCCACTTTTATCTCGCAGATTCGTGTGCCATCTAAAGAAAACTCTTTGATGAACTGGTAAGAATCCAATATTTGCAGGGTATTGTTTTCAGGATCGAGTGCGATATCTACCGGATAGATCAGTTCATCTGGTCCGTTTCCGATAGGAAAACGTCTGATGAAAGATCCATCATTCTTAAATGACAGAAGAGTATTCTGGATGATTGAATGTATAACAAGAGTATCATGGCAAGACACGATCTTATGCAACATAGCAGGAAGCAGACAATTCTCAGACGTTTCCAGTGGAATATATTCATATTTGGAGAACAGCGCTTCGTCTTGAGTCTTCGTAACATCTACTTCAATGTTTTCGGGCGCGTCGTTATGAATGGTTTCCTGACAAGAAAGCAGGCAAACGCTGGATAAAACAGCGAAGATGGTTTTAAATGTGTTCATGACGTATTTTGTATTATATGTTAACGGTTGTGCTTTATTAATCTCAAGTTTAGTTCATATCAAATACTAAAAAAACTCTAATAGGCAAGGATTGTCATTAGCATCTAGCTTTAATAGTTGTTCTCCATTTAATGAAAGAGCTTGGTTACATTCTTCTTGTTGTTCTGGAAGAATATATAACAAGATACTATCGTCACTTTCTCCGGTAAAGGCCGTTGCAAGAATGCTTCCATAGGAGAATTGTGTCGAGGTTATCATCTTTCCCGATTCTATTTTGGACAAATAGTTTGTTCCTCCAACATTACTATGTATCCATATTTTGTCTTTTAATCCATAAAAATTGCATAGATAATTCATTTGATTGGCACTTCGGACAAAGTCTGTTCCTTTACTATTAAACATTTCTAACAGTTCATTCGTAGAAAGATAATTGGGGTTTGAAGTATAATGCCCTTGATTGAATGTTTCAGTCTGAGGATTAAACGAGACAAATTCATTGGCAAGCCCTAATTGAAAAAGATATGAATCATTATATTGAGGAAACTGCACCGGACGGAACATCAAATAAGGAATTTCTTTTTTTAGATATTGTTTCAAGACTTGACAATTCTCATCAACAAGTGTCAGGATATATTCATTTTGTCCGGTTACAAGTAAAATATGAGAATTATTCAGCCGTTTAAATTTGTAGATAGTGAAAGGAAAGCTCTTCTTATATAAAAACTGTCCATTGAAAGCATCAAATGATTTTATACTTTGGTTGTCTGAAATCCAAATTTCAGTTTTCCCATTCACTTCATAAACCTCAAAGTCTTCAATACGTATGAACTCTTCTGGGCCAGCTCCTTTTTGAGTTAGTGCAGATATAAAATTGCCTTGTTCGTCAAAGTGGAAGAGGGAATTGCCAGAAG
Source organism: Parabacteroides sp. AD58 (assembly GCF_023744375.2). Taxonomy (NCBI): domain Bacteria; kingdom Pseudomonadati; phylum Bacteroidota; class Bacteroidia; order Bacteroidales; family Tannerellaceae; genus Parabacteroides; species Parabacteroides absconsus. Next base: position 662,955 of record NZ_CP146284.1, read on the forward strand.
AGGCTATATAATAGTGATTCTTGAACTTCTTTATTTTATCAATTTGTCCTATCAAACAAGTGTCATTAGTTTCTAATGGAACCAGTTTATAAGATTGGGAGAACAATTCCGTCCAAGAAGGATTATCTTCTTTGGGCAATTTTTCCTGATCCCATAAGATATCCGAATCCGTATGTTTCGGATTAGAGCAGGATATTGCCCATAAAGATATGCAAATCATTAATTGTATAAATAAAACATTCTTCATGATATTTTTACTTTAGATTTATTTTTAACAGAATCCACTTATTACTTGTTGCTGGTAAAGCTTTCAACCTTTGTTTTAACTTGTCATAAGAACAGGTATGCGATTGATAATGCTTGTTTAAGTCTTGTTCTCGAACAATCATATACAAGCTATTATCTTTCGCTCCTAAAAAAGGGTTATAGCTATATGTCTGAAATAGGTCAAATAGTTTATCAAAAGAATAGACTTTATTACTGTTTAAATCTATCATATAGAAATTATCTCTTTTCCCTCGTAATTTAAATACTAATTTGTTATTGACCAATTGAAAACTGGTATGAGTATAGATATACTTGTTTTGAGTAATAATATCATTCATCTCTTTATCTTCCGAAGGTCCGGCCGGTTCTTTATCTTTGGTCAGAAAATCTCCGTGGAAATTGAGCGCATAATAAGGCTTCATCTTCTTTTGCAGGTAAGAGTAACAATAAATTGTATCAATCTTACTTGGAAAAACATAAATACGCTTGGTATTAGTATCTTTTGCATACAGACTGAAAGGCGCATAAGGATTAGATTGTGTTCCCCATTGTGGGATAAATAACTGATGGATTGTTTGGAAATCAGTTAATGCAAATAAATGTTGCTGAATACTACCTTTTTCATCCTTGCCTCCACCAGAATAGACTAAAAAATCTGGAAAATCAGCAGTAATGATATTTGTACAAGAAAACGGCAGTTTGATTCGTTTCAGAAATGTTCCATCCAATTTATATTTATGTATGATATTGCCGAAACTTATCACCCAAAGCTCTTCTAATTCGGGAATAATCGTCATTGATTCTGTTGCGATAGGATCTTGTAATTGGAGCTCTTTTACATATTCTCCTGTATCTTTAAATATGACAATTTTGACTCCGGCAATTGTGCGCCCCATAACATAATATAAGTCTTTATACGGGATAATAGTCATATACGTATCGAATAAATCTTTTTCCAATATCGTACAAGATATATCTTCAATCCAATCATCAAAGAGTGTTGGTATCGTCTTATCCATATCGCATGTTACCACTTCGTCTCCACTATTCATTGTTTCGCTTGTGGCGCTGAGAACAAGCATAGATAATATGGAAATTAATAATAATATTCGTCGTTTCATAACTTTATAAGTTAGTGTGTAAGTAATAAATCTTTTCATATTTTTCTTTTATCAAGAAAAAGTGTATATGTATTTTGATTTATGTTTACTTTTACATGCTTTTTTGAATGTTATTCTATTTTTGTGTTAGCAATGTTATGGATTATTTTAAAAAATACCAAATAAAATGTCTTATATTATTCTTATAAAATTCTTATATCCGGATATAAGAATTTATTCATTTGATTAATAGTAAATTTCTACGTAAGCGTATAAGCACCGTCTGCTCTTCATCTACATCTAAAATATTCTTCTGGCATGACGGCAAGCTGCCAACAAAACAAGCAGCAAATGAATCAGGTAATTTTTATGAATATAAAATACTAACTGATTTCGTTACTCAAAAGTAGAAAAATAAACGATTCGTTGTATGGACAGCCTGTTTGTGTGTCAAATGAATGATAAATAGGAAGTTAATCGATAAAACGTCAATTTTTTACCGGACAGCTTGCTCTTAAAAAGAGTGAATGAAATATTTTATTACTTAATATTTATAGAGATAACAGTCCATTCTAATATGTCGTTGATCATATATTCCATATCTCTTTGGATTTTGGGCAAAAAGAAAAACAACTGCTTTACAGAAAATATACTATATTTGTAGTAGCGAAACGGCTGTTTCGGAAACGGCCATTTCGGAACTTGGAATGAAAGGAATGAGTCTATGAAATTTTTTGATAGAACAAATGCAATCGCATCTCTGCGTGAAATTCGCGGAATGGCAAAAAATAACGCACAATTTACAGTTGTGACGGGACGGCGCCGCATCGGCAAGACTTTCCTTGTGTGGAAAGCATACGAGGACGAACCGATTCTCTATTTTTTTGTTGCTCGCAAAGCTGAAGGAGACTTGTGCGAAGACTATCGGCTTGAGATCGAAAACAAATTGGGAATCCCGACGATGGGACGGGCGGAACATTTTGCCGATGTGTTTGAGTTCCTGATGAAACTTTCCATAGAACGACCTATCACACTGTTCATTGATGAGTTCCAGGAATTCTTCCGCGTGAATAAGTCTGTTTACAGCGACATGCAGCGTATCTGGGATATGTACAGTTCGAAAGCCCGAATAAACCTGGTTGTTTGTGGTTCTATTTACTCAATGATGACGAAGATATTCAAAGACAAAAAGGAACCACTGTATAACAGGCAGACACGTTTTATGACGGTACGCCCGTTTACACCAGCCGTTCTAAAGGAAATTTTGATGGAGTATCATCCCGGTTACACGGCAGAAGACTTATTGGCTTTGTATTCTTTTACAGGAGGCGTGGCAAAGTATGTGCAGTTGCTTATAGATGCCGGAGCGACTACCAAAGAAAAAATGTTGGATCAGATTGTAAAGGCCGATTCCATTTTTCTGGGAGAAGGCAAATCCATACTTATTGAGGAGTTTGGCAAAGATTATGGAATTTATTTTTCCATTCTCTCTGCTATAGCAAGGGGAAAGACCTCGCGTTCGGAAATAGAAAACGTGGTAGGTAAGGAAATCGGTGGTTATCTGACCAAGCTGGAAAACGAGTACGAGGTTATTGCCAAGAAACAGCCTCTGTTTGCGAGAAATTCCACTAAGAATGTTCGCTATATAATAGAAGACAATTTCTTTACGTTTTGGTTTCGCTTTATCTACAAGTACAGTTATATGCTGGAAATAGAGAACTACGAGAGCTTGAAGACGATTATAAACCGAGACTACGAAACATTCAGTGGTGTGATGCTTGAACGCTATTTCAGACGCGTGTTGATTGAACGTCAGGCTTATACACGGATTGGCGGATGGTGGGACCGCAAAGGTGAAAATGAAATTGACATTGTGGCCGAGAATGAACTGAACGATGAAGCCACGTTCTTCGAAGTAAAACGTAAAGCCGTAAACATAGATATGGATATGCTGGAGCAAAAGGCAGCAACTTTCCTGCGTGCTACTGGCGAATTCAAAGGATACAGTATATCTTACCGAGGATTGTCAATGGATGACATGTAGAAGAAAAGACATGGTCACATTTATAAATAGGAAGAATGACAACCCGAAATATGGCTTTTCCTGGCAAGATGTGAGGAGCAGGGGCAAAGATAAAATCAGATATTCGGATAAATTGTATTAATTTTGTATGCATTCAAAAGATTAAAAGCCGATGTTACATAAAATCCGATATGGCTGGTTCTTCCTTTTACTGCTCGTTTTGTGGAGTTGTAAATTGGATTCTAAGAAAGAACCGGCTGAAATGATTTACGAAGTGGCGGTATTGCGCGGTCCGTCAGCGATAGCCTTTGCGCAATGGATGGAGAAAGAGCCGGCATTGAACGGAAGGAAAATGCAGGTGAAGGTTTTGGATTCGCCCGAACAGATGCAGGCGTTGTTGGTGAAAGGAGAGGCCGATATAGCGGTTTTACCAATGATTTCGGCCGCCAACCTGTATAATAAAGGAATCCGCTATCCACTGTTGGGCTGCCCGATTTGGGGAACTTTGTATCTGGTAGGGCATGAGCGTATTGTGCCGCCTGTCTATTTGTTTGGTGCCGGGACGACGCCCGACATACTTGCCCGTTATTATCTGGAGCAAAAAGGTTCTTATACGTATGACTATTCGTTTGCAACGGCTCGCGAAGTCTTGTTGTCATTGCAGACGGATAAAGTACAGACGGCCGTATTGAGCGAGCCGTTTCTGTCGATGGCATTGGAACAGGATTCCACACTCCGGATTCTGGCAGACCTGAATCGCCCGGATTCATTGTCGTATGGCTTTCCGCAGACGGCGGTGGTTTGTCGGGAATCTCTGCTGACATTCAAAGATTCCATTCAGACACTTCTGGATCAGTCCTGCCGTTTTGCACAGGAAAAACCGGAAGAGGCGATCCGTATATTGGAAAACAGACGTGTATTCGGTAGCCGGATGCTTTCGCCTGCCACCATCGAGCGTTGTCGTATTCACTATGTCCCGGCTACTGAGTGCCGCAAGGAAGTACGGCATTTTCTGGAGCTGATGAATCATTACGAGCCCCGTTCGACGGGAGGCCAGTTGCCCGACTCAACCTTTATTCCCTGAATGACGTATGAAACGTACTGTACTGACTTGTCTGTCTATCTTGTTGATACCTGTTGCCTGGCAGCTGCTTTCGTGGCAGATGGCACAGCCGCAACTGATTCCTTCGTTTCCGGATCTGATGTGGGCGTTGCTTCGTGTGGTTAGTTCGCCCGGATTTCTTGTCAGCATAGGGACAACATTACTGAGGGCATGCGCCGGCTTGCTGCTTTCGCTGGCAGCGGCTTCGATAACGGCCTTTCTGTTGAACCGGTCGGAAACGATACGGCTCTTGTTCATGCCCTGGTTGTCGCTACTGCGCTCTGTGCCGGTCATCTCTTTTATCCTGCTGGCATTGATATTCCTGAACCCGGAAATGATTCCTTTGCTGATAGCTTTTCTGACAATGTATCCGCTGCTCACCGAAAACCTGCTGAAAGGGCTGATGAACCGGCGGGATTCCTGGAAGATGCTGGCCCGGCAATTCCATCTGCATGCCTGGAACCGCCTGTTTCAGATTGATTATCCGCAACTGCGACCCTATCTTTTCAGTGGACTGGCTTCGGCTGTGGGTTTTGGCTGGCGGGCAATCATTATGGGTGAAGTCTTGTCGCAATGCGTGGATGGCATTGGGAAACGGATGAAAGAAGCACAGGTCTTTATTGATGTCCCGGAGCTGATCGCCTGGACCTTGGTGGCAATTGTCTTGAGCTGGCTGACCGACAAATTGATTTCCCGCTTGTCGGACTGGCAGCCTTCTGTGCGCTATCGCCATTCGGTGGTAGTATTGCCGGCTGTTTCACTTCAGCCCCATGATATAAGTCTGGCGGATGTCTCTTATTCCTATGGAGTACATCACATGAATATCGTCCTGAAAGCCGGAAAGATATATGCGCTTTCGGCTCCGTCGGGACGGGGAAAGACGACATTGCTGCAACTCCTCAACGCAACCTTGAAGCCCACCGGTGGAGCAATCACTGGTTTGCCCCAGCAGACCGCCAATTTGTTTCAGGAGCCGACGCTGCTTCCGCAACTGACGGCCAAGGAAAATATTATGTTAGGTGGTTCTGCTTATTACGATCGGGCAATCTTGGAGCAGGAAGCACTCCGGCTGCTGAAGGCTTTTCAGCTGGAAGAACAGGCCGGGATGTATCCGGCAGCCTTGAGTTACGGGCAACAGCAACGGGTTGCTTTGGCACGGGCGTTAATGTTCCCGGCCGGATTGCTGTTGCTGGACGAACCTTTCAATGGTCTGGATGCAGAGCTGCGGCAGCTGGTTGCCCGTTTCCTGGTGGCATGGCAGCAGGAAAAACAGGCGACTGTTGTTTTCTCGTCGCATCATACCGATGAGATCAAGGCGATGAATGCCGAAGTGATTGGGCTATAGGCTTGCATATCCACAGGATTTTCGTTTCTTTTGCAGGTCAATTCTGAAAACATATCAATATGGAAATAATATATCCGGATTTAATAGCTAAAGCACTTCAGCTGCCGCTTCCGCAGGTACGGAATACAATCGGGTTGCTGGAGTCAGGCGCTACTATTCCGTTTATCAGCCGCTACCGGAAGGAAAGAACCGGCGGACTGAATGAAGTACAGATAACAGACATCAAGAACCAGCTGGACAAACTGACGGAACTGAAGGCTCGGAAAGACACGATCCTGAATGCGCTGGAGAAACAGGAAAAGCTGACGCCTGAACTGAAGGCACGCATCGAGGCATCGTGGGACAGCAACGAGATTGAAGATATTTATCTGCCGTATAAACCCAAGCGGGTGACGCGGGCAGAGATGGCACGGAAGAAAGGACTGGAACCGTTGGCCAAGCTGATTGCTGCCCAACAGGAGCCTTTCTTATCGGGACGCGTGCCTGCCTTTGTGCAGGGCGAGGTGAAAGACGAAGAAGAAGCTTTGTCGGGCGCGCGGGATATCATTGCCGAATGGGTAAACGAGAACGAGCGGACGCGTAATCAGGTGCGTTTTGCCTTCCGCCAGGCGGTCATCTCGGCGAAAGTCATCAAAGGCAAAGAAGAAGAAGGCGCGAAATACCGGAACTACTTCCAGTTCGAAGAGAAGCTCTCGCGGTGTCAGTCTCACCGCCTTCTGGCTGTACGGAGAGGCGAGGAGGAAGGCATCTTGCGGGTTTCGATTGCGCCGGCAGCCGACGATGCCTGCCTCGAATCCTTATACAGGCAGTATAAACGGAATAATGGCGCCTGCTGGGAACAATTCCAATTGGCGATTGATGATGCCTATAAGCGTTTGCTCAAACCTTCCATCGAATCGGAGTTTGCCAAGAGCAGCAAACAGAAAGCCGACGAAGAAGCGATCCGCGTCTTTGCCGATAATCTCCGGCAGTTACTGCTGGCTCCGCCTTTAGGGCAGAAGCGAGTCTTGGGTATTGATCCGGGTTATCGCACCGGCTGTAAGGTGGTTTGCCTGGATGCGCAGGGAAATCTGTTACACAACGAGACGATTTATCCGCATCCGCCCAAGAATGAACGGAAGAAGGCCGAGATCAAAATCCAGCATCTGGTGGAGGCTTATAATATAGATGCTATCTCGATTGGTAACGGAACTGCCAGCCGCGAGACGGAAGAGTTTATTACCAACATCCGATATACCAGGCCGGTCAAGGTCTTTGTCGTCAGTGAAGACGGAGCTTCTGTCTATTCGGCTTCGGCCGTGGCGCGGGCGGAATTTCCGGAATACGACGTAACGGTGCGCGGTGCTGTTAGCATTGGCCGCCGTTTGATGGATCCTTTGGCTGAGTTGGTCAAGATAGACCCGAAAAGCATCGGCGTCGGTCAATACCAGCATGCCGTTGATCAGGCGTTGCTGAAGAAGAGTCTGGATCAGACGGTCGAGAGCTGTGTGAACTTGGTAGGCGTGAATGTGAATACAGCGAGCAAGGAACTACTGACGTACATCTCCGGTTTAGGACCTGTCTTGGCACAGAATATCGTACAGTACCGGGCAGAGAACGGTCCGTTTGACAGCCGGAAAGACCTGAAGAAGGTACCGCGATTAGGAGAGAAGGCTTTCGAGCAATGTGCCGGTTTCCTGCGTATTCCTAATGGAAGCAACCCGTTGGATCATTCGGCGGTTCATCCGGAAAGTTATCCGGTGGTGGAAAAGATGGCGGCAGACTTGCACTGTACGGTGGGTGAGCTGATGAAACGGAAGGAGCTGAAGCAGCAAATCTGTCTGGAACAGTATCAGACGGATGAGATTGGTATGCCGACCTTGCAGGATATCATGAAGGAATTGGATAAGCCGGGGCGCGATCCGCGCAGCGAGATCCAGGAATTCAGCTTTAACCCCGATATTCATTCCATCGATGATTTGCAGGAAGGCATGGTGCTGCCGGGCATTGTGACGAATATTACCAACTTCGGTTGCTTTGTTGATGTAGGAATCAAGGAAAACGGACTGGTGCACATCTCGGAACTGGCAGACCGCTTCGTCAGTAATCCGGCGGAAGTAGTTTCTATTCATCAGCATGTACAAGTGAGAGTATTAAGTATAGATACAGCCCGGAAACGGGTACAATTATCCATGAAAGGAGTTGAATCATGAAAGAGAAAATAAACAAGACGAATGTGGCTCGTTTGCTCGACAAGGCCAAGGTAGCGTATAAATTGGTGCCTTATGAAGTAGACGAAAATGATCTGAGTGCAACGCATGTGGCAGCCCAGTTGGGTGAAGATGTCAGTCAGGTGTTCAAGACGCTGGTATTGCGTGGCGACAAAAGCGGTTATTTTGTCTGTGTAGTACCGGGCGCATCGGAAGTGAATCTGAAGAAGGCAGCGAAGGTATCCGGCAACAAGAGTTGTGAGATGATCCACGTGAAGGAATTATTGCCGCTGACTGGTTATATCCGTGGCGGTTGTTCTCCGATCGGGATGAAGAAGCATTTCCCGACATATATACAGGAATCGGCAACCGGATTCGATCATATTTATGTCAGTGCCGGGCAACGCGGTCTGCAGGTTTGCCTGGCTCCGGCCGATCTGATTAGAGAGGCACGGGCTGAAGTGGCCGATCTGATCGATTAAGTAAGGAGTTACAAGATAGCAGAGGAGGAATGATCTGTTTACACGCTGCCGTGCGACAGAACATTCCTCTTTTTATATAAGTCCGGATCAGGCTTGTCTCCGGTAATTGAGAGGTCACTTTTCAACCTTAAACTTCATGATGGTAATGGAAGAAGGTGGAAACTTATACGTTTTGGGCACACCGATGGTAAAGGTTGTCTTTTTCTTCACCGGTTTGATCAGGTCGGGTTTCTCAAACGTATTGCTTGTTTCCGGATCGCCAGCTAATTCTATGATATCAACGGCATCATCCACCGATATTCCCTGAATATTCAGTTCTGCTTTCTCTTCATGCTGTGTCGTATTGACAACTTTCAGGTAAAGCATGCTGTTCTTCTTGTCGAGCGTAGCCACCGAAGCCAATGATGGATAAGGACGCATACCGGCTTTCTGTACCAGAACATCATCCACATAACAGAAGATTGAATCCTTCCGGCAGCTGATACGGACGTTGTAGTCGGTATTGTTCACCAGAGGCTGCTTGACTGTAGTGGCCAATGTGTCGGTTACATTGCCGCTCTGGTGATATAACCGGGCGTAGCCGTCGCCGAGGGTAAAACTGATATAATCCTGCTGTTCGCGAAGGCGGCCGTTGTTGCGGACACGGAACTGGATCAGCTCGCTGCCCTTTGTACGGCGAATATGCGAAGTAAACTCGTAGTCGCTTGCTGTCGAATCGCCTAATAAGACATAATTCCATCGGTTGGGAACCGGTGTTAGTATGCCGGAAGAAATTCCCCAGTTGCCACCCAGAATCCGTCCTTGTTCTACCGGTTTCCCATCGATCATTACCTGATTCATCTCATAGCAGTTATCAAACATATACACTGAAGCGAATCCGTTAGTAATCGTCGGGCGCAGATAGGTTTCAACCTGGGAAGGAATCACCTCGTCTCCGCGGTATTTGCTGAACAGCATCCACATATAATAAGAAGGAGAGAGCACGATCTGATGGTTATTGAAAAGGATCATCGGCCAGCGCTCTTTGGTATAATCGGCATTACCTAATACGGGAGAATACGCGATGCGCGACATCATGTCCGGATAATTCTCAATGCCGACCAGGAAACAGGCTTCCGCAATGGCCGACGACATGGTCCGTGCTTCCGACGACTGCATGTTCCCGAATTCACCCACGAAGGTATTTTCCCATTCATACCGGCTTTTGACCGTCTCGTAACGGCTCTGGTTAGAAAGGAAGAACGAGTTTTTCCCGTTGAAATGGGTGTCATGCCATTCGCTTCGTGGCTGACGGCCGACCAGGCGGTTACTGATGACTGTGATCTCCGGCCATTTCTCTTTGATGGCTTTTCGGAACAGTTCGAAGCGTTTGGTATATTCATGTCCGTAGTTCTCGCTCCCGATCTCGACATATTTCAGGTGGAAAGGTTGCGGATGACCATTTTTGGCACGCAGCGCTCCCAACACCGAGTCCGTCGGATAATTGGCATATCCGATGGCATCCAGTGCGTCTTGTACCAGCTTATCCATCTCGGTAATGGACTCATAACGCGGACGCCGGCTCATATTCGTGATACCACTGTTGATCACATAGATCGGTTCTGCTCCCAGGTCTTCGCACAGCTGCAGGTATTCGTGATAACCGGTGCCGTTGGTCGTTCCGTATCCCCAGACATTCCAGAAGTGTTTGCGCTCGGCAATGTTACCCAACGTCTCTTTCCAGACAGGATAAGTCCCTGCTGTATATCCTTCTACGAAAGCACCTCCGGGAAAACGCACGAAGCGAGGTTGCAGTTTGGCAATGGCTTCCATAATATCCTGTCGCTGTCCGTTGGGGCGGCCTTTCCAGGTTTCCGGGAACAACGACACGACATCCAGCCAGAACGTCTGACTGCTGTCTGACGAGAAAGTCAGGATTGCCTTATTGCTCGTGGCATTAGCCGTAAAAGTATGCCGGTATTTCTTCCATTCATAATGGGTACTGACCGTAAAGACGTCACTCAACACCCGGTTCCCGATGGAATCTTCCAAAGCGATGTGCAAATTCTTCGGTAAGACCGAGGCACCTTTCAGGTAAAAGGAAAGCTGATAAGTCTGTCCTTGCTGGATGGCCAGACCATTATAGCCTTCAGCCACGACACCGCCCCGACCATTCTGGGCCGAAGTGGTAATCGAAACAACCAGCGAGCGCTTGTTCTTCTCATTCAACAACTCTTTGGTATCCGGATAAATCCATGTATTGGTGGATAAAGGTCTCCAGCCGGGAAGCGAATCAAGACGCATAAACGGCATGTCATAGCCATTCGGAGTCGTAATTACCCGGCGGCGGGCATCATACGGGCAGTTCAAAGGCGGAATTCCATCCTCAAAACTCCGGTTTTGTATCATCTCGGCATACAGACCTCCATCAATGGCATGATTGATTTCTTCCAATGTAATACCGTATAAATCCGGATTGACGGTTTGGATGGTGCCTTCCGCATCAATATGTATAACTGAAGTCACCGGCGTTTCCTGCTGGCAGGAAACCAACCCGCCGACCAGCAACGAAATCATCCATAACTTCAAGAAAATAATCGCTTGCTTCATTCTTGTAAAGAACTTCTCTGAATTTGGGTGCAAACTTACGTAAATTCGGTGGAATAAGCGAATAAAAGGGGAGTAGATAATTCCTTTCTGTGGAACAAAAAAGGCTGTCCCTTTATTTCTATGGAGACAGCCTTTTGTGGGTATGGGATCAATAACTATTTTATTCCGTTGGCATAGTACTTATCGCATAGATAACTTGAGTCTTTTTATAAGGATTAGAAGAATCCCAATAAGCAGGCCAACTAGTTCGATATGTATCAAGTTGTACATCCGGAACGTATATTTTATAATTAGCAGTATAGTCCCAGCCATCTGAAACGGGAAAAGCTCCCGGACCTAATGTCGCAGGTGTTTCATCTGAGCATATCACTGTCTCCAAAGCTAAACACCTATTGAATGCGTTCTCCCCGATTGATTCAAGTTGTGTACCAAGAGTTACTTTCTTTAATGCACTACATTGGCTGAATACTTGTTTCTCAATTGTAGTAACCGCATCAGGAATAACTATTTCTGTCAATGCCTTACATCTTAAAAAAGCATTATATTTAATTGTCATTAAACTTTCTGGTAAAGTAATGCTTTTTAAAGAAGAACAACCATAGAACGTCTTAACTCGTATTGTTGTTATGTTCCCTTTTATCACTATACTTTCTAGAGCAGTACAGTTTTCAAATGCACTTCCTCCTATAGTTGGATTAAGTTCATCATAACCTATATCAGTAATACTTTCGGGTAAAATAATGCTTTTTAAGGTAGTATTTTTTGTAAAACTACTACCGAAAGCAAAAGTAGAAACATAAGTAACCTCTCCTTTATAAGCCCATTTTCCTTTTCCATCAGAAAATGTACTCTTATTTTCCAAAAGGCGAATGCCATTGCCACCAAAAGCATCAGTTTTAGGCGTGATCTTTTCCGTTGCCTCATATTCTATATACGTAATCACTTCCTTCGTTATAGTTAGTTCTACGGTAGCGACGTTATTACCATCGGTAGCATGAACTAGCACTTTTCCTCCTTCGAAATTCGTATCCGTCGTAATCGTTAATGTTTTATTTTTCTGATTAATGCTGGTACGAACACCTTCGCCTATAGCAGAAACTTTTACATCATCACTTCCTATCAATTTATAAGTCAGATCTATTTTACTACCAGCTTCCATTTCTATTTCCGTCTCATCAAATGTAATGGAAATACCGTTGAAGAGAGGAATTTGGATCTTGTTTCCTGAGCTTAACGTAAAGATAACATACTTATCTTTTACTTCAACTTCAGTAATAGGGCTTTGCGTTGTTCCTCCTGTAGCAGAACCCAGTACTTCCCAGCTCACACCATTATTATAGGACACTTCCCAATTTCCTTCGTTAATTCGTAGTTTAGGCGTCACACCATCTCGTCCGTTAGAACCATTGCTTCCGTTGATGCCATTCGAACCATCTGTACCATCTTTACCGGCCTCACCATTTTTACCATCCAAACCGACTGCCTTGATCTTATTTCCGTCTTTGTCCGTCAGCCAAGTACCATCTAACGTCCAGTAATAAATTCCGTCTTTATCTTTTTCCACGCCTATTTGTGGAATATAGCCGTCAGTTCCATCTGATCCGTCAGTTCCGTCTTGCCCGTGATAAATGTAAATAGGATCACTCTTTGAAAACTCAATTTTGTAACCTACATTCTTCCCGTTTTCAACCAACTCTGATACCGATGTGATTTGATCAGCATCTTCCAATGCATTTACGATAGTTTTCAACGAGTTGATGTTGGCGTTAATCTGCTTACATTGTTCTTCCAGTTTCGCCAAACGATTTTCCAGATTATCCACCCGTTCAATTAATTCTGAGTCGTTGTATTTGCATGAGGTTAACAGGTTGGGGAGTAAACTGCAAATACAAAATAGGTATATGACATACCGACATTTTAATTTTACCATAAAATAAAAAGAGAAATTCCTATTGTTCCCCTTGATAGGAAAGGTTTAACCAAAGAAAAGCGTGGGAACTTGTTTTGCTCGTTAGTTATCAGGGTATCACGAAACACCTTTCAGGAACAGATGAAGAAACAATATTCTCACGCTGTGTTGGATATGTACACTGAGGATGAAGTACCGTTCAGTTCCATTTACCTTGATATGTACAGAAACAAAATGATCACTACATACTCTTTTATCCTCCTGTTGAAATTGGCGATTTCGATCACTAGGGTAAAGCAAAAACGCTTTCTTTTATGCCGTATGGCATTTCTCCACTCTCACATTGGCAAAGATATATTTTTTTTCAATGCAATGTTCGTTTAGAATACTATTTCTTTAAACTTTAAAAATATAAAAATTAAAATGATAGAATCAAGAATCCGCAAATCCGTGTATCTTTGCAGCCAAAATAGAACCTATGTACACCGTAATTAAAAGACTGGAAATATCTGCGGCACATCGTTTGTGCCTTTCTTATCCGAGTAAGTGCACCAATCTGCATGGGCATAATTGGATTGTAACAATTTACTGCCGGGCGAAGGAGTTGAACGAAGACGGCATGGTGACGGATTTCAGCCATATCAAACAGCTGGTAAAAGACCGGTTGGATCATAAGAACCTGAATGAAGTACTCCCCTTTAATCCGACGGCTGAAAACATCGCCCGTTGGGTTTGCGAGCAGGTGCCTCATTGCTTTAAAGTGGAAGTGCAGGAGTCTGAAGGTAATACGGCGATCTATGAGAAAGATTAATGAAATATTCTACAGCCTGCAGGGCGAAGGATTTCATACCGGTACACCGGCTTTGTTTATCCGTTTCTCGGGCTGTAACCTGAAATGTCCGTTTTGTGATACGCAGCATGAAGAAGGTCGCTGGATGGACGATGAAGCGATTTGGGCGGAAGTTGCAGCTTGTCCGGCGCGAATGGTTATTCTGACGGGCGGCGAACCTTCGTTGTGGATTGACGATGCCCTGATAGACGGACTGCACCGGCTGGGAAAATATGTTTGCATAGAAACCAACGGCACACGGAAAGTCCCGGCAGGAATAGATTGGGTTACGTGTTCGCCGAAAGGCGCTCCGGTGGTATTGGACCGGATTGACGAAGTAAAAGTAGTCTTTACCGGTGAAGAAGATGTGGAAGTGTATCGCCAGTTACCGGCTAAACAATACTATTTGCAACCCTGTTCGTGCCGGAACACGGAAGAGGTGGTGGATTATATCCTGAAGCATCCGGAGTGGAGGCTGAGCTTGCAGACGCATAAGTGGATTCAGATCCGGTAATGCTCAGGTAGATTTTGGAGTGGATTTATGATTGAATACAGACGTAAGGAGATTTAGATATATGAAGAAAATTGGAAATATGCGGTGGGCGCGCTTGGCCGTATTTATCTGTTCTTTGTTTGTGGGCATGGGGCAAATAGAAGCCCAGGAAACGTATCATACCCAGATATTCAAGCCGAAACGAATCAAGTCATTGCAGGTTGTTCAGCCGGATCAGACCTTTACGATTCCGGTCATTACGTTGGGCAGTGGAGAACAAATACTGATTAACTTTGATGACTTGACACCCAATTACGAGCGTTATGCCTATTCCATTATCCATTGTGATGCCGACTGGAAGAAATCATCTCTGAACGAACTCGAATACATGCAGGGTTTCCAGGGACTGACGATCGACGATTTTGCCAATTCTTTTAATACCACTACGCAATATACCAATTATCAGCTCTTATTGCCGAATGATGATATTCAGCTGAAACTATCAGGCAATTATGCCGTTCGTGTATATCACGAAGATCATCCGGAGGAAACGGTGCTGATTGCCTGTTTCTCGGTCGTAGAACCGGAAGTAGGCATTACGGCCGAAGTAACCGGAAATACTTTGGTTGATACTTATCAGCAGCATCAGCAGGTGAATTTCTCGGTCCAGAAGAAGAATCTGAATATCGTACATCCGCAGACTGACTTGAAAATCCGGGTGGTGCAGAATAACCGGCCGGACAATGCCGTCCGGAAAGTTATGCCGAGCGGTATCTTGAGTGACCGGATCGTCTATGAAAACCTGCGGGAGCTGATTTTCCCAGCAGGCAATGAATATCGCCGAATGGAATTCTTGTCGAGTAAATACAACGGAATGCGTGTAGAAAAGATTTCTTACTTCAACCCATATTATCATGTAGATCTGATGAAAGACTATCCGAGCAGCATGGCAACGTATGAATATGATCAGGATCAGAACGGGCGTTTCTATGTGGCCTGCAGCCGATGTGATGATGCCAATACGGAAGCCGACTATTACATTGTTCATTTCACCTTGGCAATGCCTGAAGCAAAAGGAGGAAAGGTTTATTTGAACGGAGACTTCACACAGAACACATTCGACGAGAACAGCGAGATGATATACAATCCGGATTCGCGCCAATATGAAAAGGCTATTCTGCTGAAACAGGGGAATTATAACTATCAGTATCTATATGTTCCTGCCGGTGAAACCGTCGGACAAACCGGCAGCATTGAAGGAAACTTTCACCAGACGGAAAACGAATATACGATCTATGTCTATTTCCGTCCGATGGGAACCCGTTATGACCGCCTGATTGGAGTACAGACGGTACAGATCAACGGTCATAACTGATGAAGTTCCCGATTATCTCTCATGGACACACTGGCCGGCGATGTAGGTAGCCCGAACGGCGCGGTCGTCGGCATGTGTCATCAGACCAAACAACAGGTTCTCGATATTCCAGGCCTGTGTCCGCTTCAGGTATTCGTAGCGATACAGCTGGGCAAATGTAGAATTGTAATCCACCACGATGAAATCTGCCATCCTTCCCGGCAGAAAACTTCCGATTTCCTGATCCAGATGCAAGGCTTTCGCACTGCCCAAAGTGGCTTTGTAAAAGGCTTCGAAGGCCGACATCGGATAACCGTTCAACTGTTGTACCTGATAGGCGGCACCTAATGTATGGAAGATCGAGAAAGAAGTTCCGGCGCCGATGTCCGTTCCCATGACTGTTTGCATACCGGCTTCATTGGCTTTCTCCATTTCATACAGACCACTTCCCAGAAAACCGTTGGATGTGGGGCAATGTACGGCGATGGCCTGTGCCTTGGCTATACGTTTCCGCTCCGAATCACTCAGGTGAATGGCATGAGCCAGCAAGGTCCGGTCGGTAAGCAAGCCATATTTCTCGTACACCGACAGATAATCCGGACTGTCCGGATATAATGTCCTGACGAAATCTACTTCACCTTTGTTCTCTGATAAATGTGTCTGTATGTACGTATCCGGATAATCAGCATGAATCCGCTGGCAGGCTTCCAGCTCGGCCGGAGAACAACTGACAGCGAAGCGAGGTGTAATGACATATTTGTTTCGTCCTTTCCTATGCCATTTCTGTATCAGAGCACGCACGTCGGCTTCTCCTTGCTCCGGCGTGTCACAAAGATATTCAGGCGCTTCCTGGTCCATTTGGACTTTCCCCGTCAGCATACACATATTGTATCGGAAAGCTTCTTCAAACAGAATATCTGCCGATTGCGGATGAACCGACGAAAAGGCAACTGCCGTAGTCGTTCCGTTGCGGAAAAGCTCTTTCAGGAATGCGTGGGAGATTTCGCGACAATGATCCGTATCGGCAAAGGCTCTTTCGGCCGGAAACGTATATTGGTTCAGCCAGTCGAGCAACTGCCTTCCGTACATTCCCGTGATTTCGGTCTGCACATAATGAAGATGTGCATCGATGAATCCCGGCATCAAGACGGAACCCTGATAATCGACGACTTCCGCCTTCGGATATTTCTGTAGCAGGATAGCCGATGTTCCGGCTTCTACAACTAATCCATCGCAGACGCATAAAGCGCTGTCGGGTTCATATACGATATTCTCTGCCGAAAGCAAAGGCGAGTCTGTAAAATAAAATACCTCACCCAAATATAGTTTCATTTCGTTCATCCTATTCATCTCTTTTGTATTCCGTTTCAATAAACACCCTAAAGTACAAATTTGTTTGGAGCAGGAAAGGAATAACGATAGAAATTCTTACTTTATTTTTCTATTGTAGGGAGATTGAATTTAACTAATTCCGGATCCGGATTATTGGCGATGGCCCATAATACCTGGCTGTCTGAACTGATACAAATGTTGGTACATGGAATATCTAATGTAAATGTTTGGACTTTTTTCCCTTCCCAATTAAATACGTGTATTGTACTCGCATCAAATTCTTTTAGGGCTTTGGCATAATCTTCCAACTTAGTGCCTGAATAGAGCAAGTATATATATTGGTTATTAGCGGTAGAAGAAATATAGCCGACAATGTTTGATCCGTACATAGGAGCTGAATATCCATCTTGACTATCTTCTACGGTATATTTAGGATAAACTTTTTCTGATTTATTCAATAAAACGAGACTGTCTTTCTCTACCTTGTAAATATGAAAGATCTCTCCCCATATAGAAGTGAATGCTAATCTGTTCCTGTCTGTGTTGAGAACCAGGCGACCTTGATAAGCCATGGCTCGCAAACGATTCTTGAGTGCTTTTTCGCTTGAATCTTTATACGGGAACTCGAAGAATGAACTTTTCGTGTTGTTTAATGAATCCATAAAGACGAACATTTCTTTTGGATACATACCTATTCCCAAATAAGAATTGCTTGAGATTTGCTTGACATCAAAAGACTGGCTAGTTTTATCATTGGCAACAGGTACGGGTGTCTCCATGTGGATTTGATGATTCTTTATCTGAATTTGGGTATATTTTCGGGCTTGAAGGTCAAATATGCCGAAATGGTTCTTATCCAGATGTTGTATCGTGTACGGATAAATAAATTCACCGGGTCCAACACCTCTCGGACCAAACCGGTACAGACTGTCTGTTTCCATATCTATATAAAAGAGACAGGAATCGAGTTCATAGTCAATGCCTACAATCTTTTTGTCTAACTCAATAATAGGACCTGGTTTGCCTAAATAATCATTCTTCAACTGGATGGATTCATGTGTAACCATAAGACTCTTTCCTTCTTCTGTTTTGTGGTTACAACCCACCAGACAACATAAGATCAAAACCAAATATACATTTCTCATATCTATTTTTATTTTAAATTATGAACGATAACAGCTATATTCGCTTTCTCAAATGAAACCAGTGAGAATCGTTTTTGAAAGTAACGAGAATTAAAATTGATTCTCGTTGGTTTCTGATTCAAAAGGTGAAGAGTAACAACACTTCGCCTGTTTCTTGTTCGGAACCCAAATGCAGGAATTCGCTGGGGCATGTTCCAATTAATCTGTTTCCTATTTGCCATCGTGGAAAGAACGGATAAGATAATTGTTTGGAGATGCTACCCGCTTTGTCTGCCGTAGATGTTTTCTGGTAATAATACGATTGGCCCTTATACAGAAAACTGTAAAGGTAGGATTCTTGTATGTGGAAGAAATATGTCGGGAAAGCATACGGCAATTCTCCCAAACGAGTTATATCCAATTCGGCATCATGGGGATAATTCTTGGAACCGAAATCGAAGGTTATGTATTCTTCTACAGTTTCCGAATCCGGATTCCACCGATAGATGGTCTGGGTGATAGGAGGATTAATGAATATATTCCCTTGATCATCCTGACTGAATATTTTAGCTCCTAAAGACATCTGACTATGGAAAATGTTTATGGAATAGCTGTCAATGATTTTTCCCTCCCGACTGATGTGTACCAAGGGCTTGAGAGAATCTGTGGGTGCCATATTATAACACAGGAAACCTTTCTCTGTCCGGATAAAGTCTGAGCAAGGGAAAGAAAGCGTTATTTCTTCTTCCGCCTTTAAGTCTTGGTTGTATGAAATGATAGACATACCGGGCAAATCAAGCAAATACACGTGGCTTTTGTCTGCACACAATGACATGGGTTGTATATATTCCATGGGGCCGTTCCCTTGGGTTGAGATCTGGCGAAGCAGAAGTCCGTCTTGATTGAATTTGGAAACCGAAAATGTCGTTTCATCCAATATATAGAAGAACGAATCCACACGACAAATGTCTTTGATGTTTCCGATGTATCCGGCCGTATCGGTATGCAACCGGATTGTCTGTACGTTACATCCCAAGTCTTTTAACTCCAGAGTTTTTCCTACGAAGTCCTGGATAGATACGATTTGTACTTTACCTGGGTTTTCTTCCGTCCTGTTCTGGCAGGAACAAAGAGCAAAGATAGTGGCTAAAAACAGAATGTACTTTTTCATCATGAACTTATAGTTTAATCTTCATATTTATCAATATTGGATTTTCATCTCCTTTTGCGTCCTCTAATATCGGAATCAGTCGTTTATACTCGTTGCATTCATTTGAATCCACAAATAAGGAAAAGGCCAGACTGTCTTGTACCTGTTCACTTTCCAAATCGATTTGGATGGATTGACTTAGACTTTCCTTTTTGGCATGTTGGCAAGCATTCAGACTTCCCCATACACCTAGAATCAATAGTACTTGAATGAATTTCATAAGTCGTTTCGTTATCTGTTAATAATTATAAGTTTGTACTCTTTTTATTGAGCCCTAACTCAAATTTCAAGATATGAAATTCGGGTTGATCACTTATTCCATATAAAATTTGATTCTGTTCATCTATGGTAAAACAAAATATGGATTGATCCAATTCGTAACGGCAAACAGGTTTTCCGTCCTTGTCAAAAACAAAGAGATGTCTTTTTAGATAATTCATTTTTTCCGGATTAAAATATTCACCGGAATATAAGACATAGATCTTGTCGCTTGTGGCTAGAGGGGAAAAATATGCGTCTCTGGACTTTCCTGCAACAGAGCTGACGTGTACATTGGTTCCGTGCAACATTTGTTTCACGGCAGGGAAAAACTTTTCAGGCCCATGTATCCTTTTTAATAGCTTGCCTTGCAGGTCATATTGTTCAATCAAATCTGTTTGCATGTAGAATAAGAAGACCGACTTTTTGTCGGGACTGAGTACTAGATTGGCCCGAAAGCCTTCTAACAATTCGAATGGAGATAATTCTTCTTGCCAAGTCGGGAATTCTCCAGCCGTTTCCAGAAAGATTCCGTTTTTGTCGTAATGTGAAATTCTTTTCTTACGGATGTCTCCGGCCAATGTCAGAAAACTGCTATCTGGTAAAGATACCAATGAACTGTATGGATCTTGAAGCCTGACAACTTTCTCGGCCATCAGTTCTGAAGGGGCTATATTTTTGATGAAGTCCGAACGCTTGTACCGATGTACTGCACTTTTACGCAGATCAGACACCCACAAAGAAGAATCGTCTGTCCATACATTGTTTATCCATAAATATTCATCCGGTCCGTTACCAAACGTGAAATAACTTCCTGCTTTCTGGAAATGATCCACCTCATAGAAATGTAACAGATAGTCTTCCGAATCGTCTTTTAAGATCAGCTTCTGATCGGTAAAATAACAACGGCTGGGACGTAATAATTCTTCATCCAGTTTCACTTCCGTTCCATGAACTGGATAAACAGCAGGGAAGTCGTTCCATTCCAAAGACGTCGAATCCGTATATTTCAAGCTGGGTTGGCAGGATGTAAACCCTACGAATAAACATAATGTAACCAGATAGTTTTTCATTTTATTTGGTATTTGTCTGATTGGCATGATAAAAAATAAGGAAGTATCGTTCTAATCGGGAAAAAGGAAAATCTTTCAAGGATTTGTTTTTCTCAATGAATGCTTTAATCCAGTTCTCTTGTTTCGGATGGATGGAGTCTTCTTCGTAAATTAGGCAAAGCGGAATATCTTGGTCGTATATAAGTGTTGGTTCGTATGGAATATATACATAATTCAGATGTTTTCCACTTCGGGGCATGCACTGACGGTGGGAGAATCCGCCATTGGGCTTGAGGGCAAAAACCCGGGTTAATGAAGAAGAGGTGGTATCAACAACCAGTTCCCAACGTATTTTGGCTCCTTTACCTGAGAAAGCTAACTCCATCGGACCAAAAGAATCGTCTATCCTTTTCCCTTGCAGGTATTCAACCAGCATGATTATGTATTTGGTTTCTTCTTTATCGACCACATGTCTGATTTTATGTCCGATGGCTTCGCTGGAAGGACCTTCTAAAGGCCACTTTTCCCCCGGGGCGATAGTTTGTAAACGATATAAAGATCTTTGTTTCACTTGCGACCATGTACAAATGGGCACTAAAAGAAGTAATAAGAATAAGTAGTATTTTTTCATGATGACATATTTTATTTAAAGGTTGTGCTATAAAAATTACCATAGCACAGGCCTTTTTGTTTTAACCTCTCATATATCTACCCAAAAACGCACCAGCTTGTAGGGAAGCTTTTCCGGAATAGTTAGTTGGGACTTACGATTTCCATCACCAGATTGTCTGTTTCGTTAGGACTTTGCGGGCCGTCCACAAAAAAGGCTATTCCGGATGGAGTTACGCTCCAACCTGTATAAGGATTGTAGATTCCTTGTGGAAGGACTGTTTCTTCTAAAGATTGAAAAGCCGAATCGAAAAACATGGCATAAAGGGATCGTTTATAGACGACTTCTTCTGGATGATTGGCATCGGGCAGATCAATCGGTCCCGCATGCAAACGGACGTACATTTTTAAAGAAGGAATATACATCACATCATAAAAATGCGGGTTTTCGAATCCGTGTTTTACCCATGCGGAATAGTCTGTTTTAGAAGAACATTTATTAGCCTTGTTGGGAGTATATTCACTATCGGCTTCGATTGTTTTCCGACTGCCATCTTGCCTATTTAATATATAAATATGTGATTCGATGGGATAGTTATAGATGATATTTTCTCCGATAAAACTGACGTTGGGTTCGCTCATGTTGGCATATCCTTCGTCAATGTTAGGTTCTACAACCGAAGCTGATAGATCAAAACTGGAAACCTCTTGGTTGGACAGGCTGATCTCTTTTACTTTGAAACGGGTCGGCTTGACGCTTTTGTCTTTTATAGTACATAGTAGAGATTGATGGTTGGGGTCGTATCCTAAATGGATGGTTGACATGGTATGATTGGTGCGGATGATCAGTTCTTCCCCTTCGTCTAAGTACGCTTTCAGGTCGATGCGTTTCACCACGTCCCCGGTGCGGTTTAAGAGGAATACGTTTTGAGATTCATCGGACAACCAGATAGAGTCCTTTGAATGGTAATAAATGCCTGTAGGCCGGACGATTGCTTGAGGGCCTTCCGGTTGTAATGGTATCTGGGTAATTTGCTTGGAAGTTAAGTCAATACAATCTAATGCATGTTCTTTGTAATTATATCCGATTAATTCTGGTAAGGAACCAGACTGGTTGAAAGAAGTTAAGTAATAAGATTTTAATTGTAGGACATCCGAGGGTGGAAAATTTATTTCCTCCCGCTTGATGTCAACACTTTCAACACGCATCGTTTTTTTATTCGCTTGGCTACATGAGAGTATCAAGAGAAATAGACTGATGTAATAAAATATTGAAGTTTTCATGACTAATTACAATAGGTTGGACTATAATATGTAGGACGTTCACTATTTTCAGAGAATACACATTCGTTTCCCCAAGAAGAAGGGCAGGGGAATAAATGGTATAAAGAAGGTTTCTCTCCAACGGCCAACGCTTCCACATTGACCAATGCCAATTCAGATAAATCTTCACTTTGTTTACTTTGCTGGTAATTCCAACCAGCAGTTGCTTTCATTGCTGTTTTCATTGTCTTTTTTTAATGGGGTTTAAACATATTCAGATATATCGATACGCAAGATAGCGGGCTCTGGCTCATAACAAGAGACATAAATAGTTCTCTCGTCTTCCGAGACTTCTATCTTCCCTAAAGAATCGTTGTTGGTAACACGGAAATTACGCAGTAATTTTCCATTATGATTAAACATGAGTATGTGGTTGAAGATGCGTTTTTCATCTGTCGGTAAACAACCTTTATATATGGCAAAGATATAGTTCTTCGTCATTTTGATGCTACAGAAACCCTCTTTCATGGATTTATCCAGCTGATTGTCTTCAAATTTGAGTGGTTGTAAATAATATTCCCATTTCAGGGTGACATCTTTTTCTCCGGTTTGTTCATAACAAGCCAAGTAGCCAAATTTAATCATCGCCTGCACGAATGCATTACCGTGTGATGCCAATAGACTTGAAAAGATTCCCATTTGATAGCGGTTTTGATCAGGTACAACTCCGCCAAAATTATTCAGAGAGTCTAATTGTAAATTCAGAAGCATAAGAGGGTTCGGCGTATTTATAATGGAATTTGCCACCACCTTTCCATTTGCAAGAACAGTTCCATGCGTAAAAGCATACTTAAATCTGCTGAAAGCATAGTCCTTTATATACGATAAATTGGAAAAGCTGTCTTTCTTTTCAATGTTATATTGGTGAACTATGAATCGGTTTTCGTCATGAATAAATATCTTATTGTCGTATTTACCCCAAGGAATAGGATAATCACCAAACTCACCAGGTCCGTTTCCCCGTGCTCCCCATTCTTTAATAAGATGCCCGTCTTTCGGATCTAAGATTATAATTGGATAGTCTCCTTGATAAACAAAAACATATAGTTTATTATTTATTAGGTTTATGTCCAAAGGATTTCCCATAATTACTTCATTGGGATAACTAACGGCTTCAATTGGGGTTTCTTCTCCTAATTCCAATAGATGATTCGGATCATTTGTTGTACAAGCCGCGCAAGCCAAGAACGCGATGAAAGCAAAAAGTCTCTTCATATTGTTTCGTTTTATTGGTATAGATTGTTCCAGTCTCATAATAGAAAAATCCTTATGTTTGAATTATATACTTTCTCGAATAGTTCTCCATGTTGCCTGATTCACAAAACTAGGTTTTGTTTCACGAAGAAGCAAATAATAACCCCTTATATTTTTCTTATAAAATTCTTATATGGGAATATAAGAATTTTTCTCGTTGTCTATTAATCTTTTGATAGTAGTCGTAAAGCTTTTCTATATATGTGATAAAGCTTTTTCATATATATCATAAAGCTTTTTGACAGATATGCTAAAGCTTTTCGACAGCTGTCAAAAATATAAAAGGTAACGAGTTTTTATTCCTTTATCTGGTATTTTACAATGATCGGATTATCGTCTTCCTGAACTGCCTGCAATTTTTTTTTATTCACATCATCCAAAAGATTGGTATCGATGTATTTCTCTATTTCCTCTGGTTGAATGATTGATGTTAAAGTATTTCCTTCCAGATGGGTACAATAGCTTAACCGCTTTTTATGTTTATCGGTTTGTAATAGGGTAACTCCGTTCGTCCGATTATAAAGGACAGTCATCCTTTTTCCTTTTTTCATCATATATAAATACAAATAAGAATCATTGCAAAGCTTGATAAGTGGAATCGGATATTCAGAGCCAAGTAAATATGTAGTTACATCGTTCAATGTCTGAATTGTTTTCTCAAGTGTATTGCGATCCGTTTGGGTGGCTGACATATTTCCAAAACGATTTATGAGTTCTTCTTTGCTTATCATTCCATTCTCTATTGAGAAATTAATGGCTGGAGTCAGTTTGTTTTCTTTTGTGTCTACTTTATAAATGTGATAATTGAGGTTATTGGGCGAGAAGTATAAGTCGCCGTTTTTCTTGAAGAATGGAGGATATCCTAAAGTCAACGAACATATAAAATCTTTCTCATAACTGTTTATTGCGATAATCTCATTCTTTTCGTAGTCACAAAAATATAATGCAGCATCATTTGCTTTCAAGATAGTAGGTTGCAGTATATAAGTATTCTTACCTATTGGATAACCTTTTGAATAAGTTTGATGGCTATCAGAGTTAAGTACGCGTTTCCGTATAAACTTGAAATCCGTGTTGTAACTATATATTGTACCATAGGGACTTAATATATCAATACTTTTGGTGAATGGATTATAATTGGCATCAGCTAATATCTGATATTCTTTAGGACCTTTTCCCCGGCAGTTCTTGGAATCAGCAATGAATTCTCCGTTTTCGGAAAACAGAGACACGGTTTGTTGCTCGTCAATAATTAAATAGGCATTGAGGTCTTCACAATATACAACCTGATCGTATTGATCTAAAAGGCAATTATCATTAGTTTCCAAGGGTATAATTTCTATTTTGTCAATAAACGATTGAGTTTCCAAGTCCTGACAATTATCTATATCAATGGAAATAGACGATGAATCAATGGATTCTACATGATTCGTATTGCATGAAGCGCAGATCAGGCTTATTGAAAGCGCGAAATAACTTAGTATTTGTCTTATCTTTTTCATGAGTATGTTTATTTTAATGTATAATAGGAAATAGCTTGTGCTTTATTGGGTAACGAACGGACCACATAACAGGTCTTGTTGTCGTTGGTTACACTCATTGTCCGTATATACGAATCTAATTGCCACGTTTTATAAGGTTTTCCATTCCAGTGGAAAGCAATCAGATAGGTCGGTGTTGCGTAATCGGCAGATCTTGAATACAGACAATACAAATAATCGGGAGTACCGCAAACGTCCAGCAAACATTTTGTTGTATTCTCTGTATCCAATGCTCCGGTTTCTTTCAGTTGAGGATAAATACGTTCCTGACCTATGCGAATATTCGTTTCTATGTTTCCTTCCAAATCGTAAAAGGTAACATAATTAGTGAACCGATAGGCGATAGCTGCCCGATCCTTTTTTTCATGGACGCACAGTTCACATAAATAACAATCTGGTTTATATGCCAGCTGCCGATGGACGCAAGTATCTGCTTCTACCCAATAGTAACCTTCAGATGTATTATAATAATAAAAAGGATAAGGCAAGTCTGGTCGGAACGGAACCGCATAAATCTCTTTTTGGGTGCGATTGTATTGAAAACTGTTGCATACATCGAATAATGGATCTTCAGCTTGCAGCTGCCAGTTGGTGTTTTCCGGAGAAAGGCGATAAAAGAGAGAATTATTATCTGCCAATAAGATTACCTCATCAGTAGTTACTTCTTTCCGGAAATGTGGTTTCCGCAATATTGCTTCTTGATAAGTTGCTGGGTCTACAACAAACACAGGAGAATCGTATTTCCCTTTTTCATAAACTGTTAGTTGCGTATCATTCTCCTGGTTTAAGATAGCTAGATGTGTATCCGTCGCTTTAATATCATAAATATAGTTATTGGAATCTTTCTCAAATAAAAGAGTTGCCTGGAGCGGTTGCGCCTCATCCAGTAATAATGTTTGGTAATCAGACTGACAGCTGGTCAGCAATAGGCAAGCAAATAACGATATAAACCAGTGCTGTTTCATACTCATGCTTATTTAAAGGTAAAAAGACATAAAATAGGATTGCTCTCTGCAGGAAGAGATTGACTGAGTTGTGCCAGTTCTTCAATGGTTGTTCCTTTCTCTTTCAATACATCAGGATTGATTGTTGCGACAAATGTATCGTTATAAGTGGTGATCACTTTACTCAATCCGTTTAAAGAAGTCTCTTTTATAAAGTCGTAACCCGAATAAATCATGCTGCTTTTCTGTTCTTTATCATAGAAAGCTATATAATCCTTACCGCCTCCGACCAAAAAGGTTATATATAGATAACGGTTGGTTTCTTGGCATTGGATGGCAGAAACATAATCCGAATGGCTTAATGCCGCGAAGTAATTTTCTTCGGCGTTTGCCTTCAGCCAGTTTTGATCAGGCATTTGGAAACCTTTCAGCTCAATTGCATAAGTTTCTTCGCAAGTCGTTTCGCTTATTTGATAGACCGAGTGAAGGAAAGGAAGATTCAGATATACTTGATCCTGGAATGTATAGAATACAGAACCTATTGCCAATCGGTATTGTGGATCGAAAGAACAAGGACAAACATATTGTTTCCGCTTTAAATTCTCGTCGGTAATCTGCGCATAGAACCTTTCTCTTTTAGGAGTTACATAACTACTGCCACTTGCAAGTATGATATCTCCATTAGGCAACCAGGCACAATTGGTAAAATAATCGTCTGACCGAAGTTGCCGTTTATACTTCAATGTCTTTAAACCATAATATACCAATTTAGGCGTATTCGCATCCGCCACGATTAATTCCTGCTTAATCTTGTCGATATGCAGATTAACCGGATATTGATATTCGGAAGGACCTGAACCAACATTGCCGACTTGCGAAATAAATTCTCCGGATAACGAAAAAGCAAATACCAAATTTGATTTTCCGTCAATCAAATAAAGACGGGATGAATTGAATACTATATCCGAAACAGTAGAGACCAGACAACTGTCGTTCGTCTCTAAAGGAATAAACTGGCAGTTTATTTTCTCTGCAAGATCTGTGTATGTATCTTCGAAGAGAATTGTTTTTACATCACCATTCTTTGTTTTATTCTGAATACAGGATACTAATAATAGAAAAATGCTGAGTCCGATGAAGTAATGTGTTGTTTTCATTGTATTATAGTTTGATTCTGCTTAAGTTTATCTGGTTTCCTCACAAATTTATAAAGGCTCAATGAAAATAACAAATGAAAGATATTATAATGTTCTCACTTATAGGTTAGAAAACAATAAATCCCGAAGTATAATTCTGTTCTAAAGAAAATACCTCGGGATTTGGATTATGTACGTTTACGTTTTATCGCGGAAGAAGTGATGCGGCATTCTTCTCTAAAATGCTATCGATTAGCTGCCGGTCGATACGGCTGATAGGCGAAAAAGGTGCCGGCTCATTGGTATATGGAGCGATGTTTTTCCGAAACCAGGCAATGGTTTGCCATTTTCCACATTTATAACCCGCGTTTTGGAAAATTCCTTCGGTCGAGAACTCCATGCTATGATGCAAGTGAGCGCTTCGCTCGTTGGGTATCGTCACACAGCTGAACACATTCCGGATGCCTTGCAGACGAAGTAAGTCTATCAATGCCTGACACATGGTTTTTCCCAGTCCTTTTCCGGTAAAACCTTGGCGGATATAAATGGAAATCTCGGCATTCCACTGATAAGCGGCACGCTCCATGTGACGGTGAGCGTAGGCATAACCGATGATCTGACCGTCGGATTCACAGACGAAGTATGGATATTCGGCTGAGATGGTCCGGATCCTTTGTCTGAATTCTTCCTCACTTGGCACATCATATTCGAACGTGATGGCGCTGTCTGTTACATACGGAGCATAGATTGCTAGAATGGGCACCACGTCTTCTTCGGTTACTCTTCTAAAATGAACGGTACTCATATTTTGACTTTCAGAACGATTTTACGAATCATACCTTCACCAATACCGGGAGCATGGCCGTCTTCGGGGAAGAAGATAACAAACTGTCCCGGATAAATGCGGCAGACAGAAGTTGGCTTGTCGATATAGAATGCAATGTCCTCTTCTTCGTTGTAGGGCGAAGCCTCTTCCAGCAAATCGCAAGTCGGTTTCCAGCCGATCTGTTCTACGCCCAATAACGGGATTTGGATATCGATGTATTTCTTATGGATTTCAATAGAAGCGTCTTGTATGTTTTTCCCGTTAAGCGTCTGGATATTAGCATACAGGTTGTCTCCTTCAATGTCGTGACGGCCGTCTTCCATCTTCGAGAAATCTGTATTCTTTACATATTCAAATGCTTTGGCAAATAGGGGACTGATGCCCTCAATTCGTTTGGTATCATTTAATGAAGCTTGAATCATAATGCAATTGTTTATGTTTAATTACTTGGCAAAAGTCGGACTTTCATTTGTTAAATACTATCGGCCAATATGTAAATGAACCTATTTTTTCCCTAAGAATGTTATTCCCCGTAATACTATTTAAACGCCGGGAAAAGATAGTATTCATGCATAAAAATCACCCTCTCCCGTATAGTCCTGATCTATAGAGAGAGGGTGAAAATATAGGCTTGTTTCAATACATCTTATTATAGTCCACTGAAATCAATTCCTTCGAAATGCAGGCTTGGTATTCTCCAGCTGGAAGACTGGCGCGGATCATTTCCGACTTCGACCAGTTGATTCCATAATGTCAGCATGTTGCCGGTCACGTTCATTTCCGAAATAGGCTGAACCATTTTTCCTCCTTCAATCAGGAAGCCTTCAATACCGTAAGAGAAATCGCCAGTTGTACTGTTGCAGTTTCCACCATTAAAGCCTGTCACCAGAATGCCTTTATTCACTCCGGCAATCAATGCTTCCAGGTCTTTATCGCCCATATCGATAGTCAAGATAGAAGCCGAGGAAATGGTTGGAGCAATTCCCATCTTATTGGCACGATAGGTATCGATGAAATAAGTCTTCAATACACCGCCTTCAAAGATCGACATCGGCTGAGTGGCTACACCTTCGTTATCGAAATAACGGGCACCCGGTGTCTTGATCAGATGCGGTTCGTCTTTCAAGGTTACTTTATCGCCCAGAACTTTCTGATTCAACTTGTCGATCAGGAATGAATTCTTCTGCTGGATAGAAGCACCATCAATTGCATCCATGACAGGCGAGAGCAGACGAGCCGAATTCATGTTATCGACAATCATATCATAACGGCCGGACTTTGTCTTCTTCTGGCCCAGCTTACGCAATACTCTTTCCAGGGCTTTCGTTCCGATGCCTTCCTTAATCATCTGGTCATAGTAAAGAGCCGAATCATACCAGTAAGATTCCGGACGGGCTTCGCCTTCTCCTTTAATACTTACGCTGCCGACCAGGCTGAAGGAAGAAGCCGATGTTTCACCTTCAAAACCGTTGCTGGTGATCATATACTTAAAATCCTTTTCATCACCATAGGAAGCTGAAGCAGAAATGACGCGTTCATCTTTTCCCATCATTTCTTCACAAGTCTTCAGGGCCAGATTCTTCTTGTCATCCGGCTGAATATTGTCGAAATTCGGATCAATTAATTGCAGATCAGGTTTTCCGCCTTTATAATAACGGCTTTCATCCGGTAATGTCCGGTCTTTGTCTTCTGCCAGAAAGCGAGTTGCGTCAATATTGTCCTTAATAAACTTTTCCAGCTCCTGCTTGTCAAGACGGTTGGTCGAAAAAGAACCGAAACGGCCGTCGACGAACAACTGTACCACCAGTGAGTTCTCTGAAGCCTGATGCAGCCGGTCTATTTTCATGTCTCTGATTTCGAAAGAAGTACTTGAACCGCTGTACAAGCTTACTTTCGAGGCCTGGCAACCATTCTTCAGGGCATATTCCATGGCCCATTGTGCCAGTTTCTTATTATCGTTTGTAATCATGATGTTCTACTTTTGAGTTGTTCTACTTTAGTTTTCACCACCCACTGTCAGTTTGCTTACCAATGCAGAAGGCATACCACAAGTAACCGGGCAAGACTGGCCGTCTTTACCGCAGGTCCAAGTGCCGTCATCCATCTTATAGTTGTTTCCAACCATCGTGATATCGGCCAGTGCTTTCGGACCGTTACCAATGATGTTGATGTCTTTGATCGGCTGAGTCAGTTTCCCGTTCTCGATCAGATAGCCGTCTTTAACGAAGAAAGTAAAGTCGCCGGCACCAATCTGTACCTGTCCGTTTGTGAAGCTGCTGGCGTAGATACCATTCTTGACTGAAGCAATGATTTCTTCTTCGGTGACATTGCCTGCTTCCATATAGGTAGCACGCATACGAGGAATCGGAATCTGGCGGAAGTTCTCACGACGTCCATTACCAGTCGATTGGATTCCATAATGCTTGGCACTGATCCGGTCGTGCAGATAACTGGTCAGAATACCTTCGCGTACAATATAAGTCTTCTGTCCTTCTGTTCCTTCATCATCAATGTTAACGGAACCACGGTTGAAACGGATCGTTCCATCGTCGACTACATTGATATGCTCGTCACAAACTTTCTTATTCAGCAGGTCGGAGAAGATAGAAGTCTTTTTCCGGTTGAAATCGGCTTCAAACGCATGACCGATGGCTTCGTGCAACAGAATACCCGAACCTCCGGCTCCCATGACAACCGGCATTTCTCCACCTTTAGGCTTGACAGCCTGGAACAGGATTGACGTCTTGTCTACCGATTCTTTAGCCAGTGTATCCAAGAGTTCGTCTGTCAGGAATTCTGTTCCCATCCGGTAAGAACGGGATGCATACGAATTCTCGATCCGGCCGTTGTCTTCCATAATACAAACAGCAGACAAAGAACACATCGGTCGATAGTCATAATACATTTGTCCTTCGCTGTTGCAGAAGAATATATGAGATGTTGAATCACTCAGGAAAGCTCTTACTTTATGGACACGTTTGTCGAGTGCAAAAATCTTGTCGTTCAGTTTTTGCAGATACGGCATTTTGTCTTTCACGGTAAAAGATTCCCAAGGGGTTTGAACATCATAATATGAACCGTTTGGCTTAACTTCTGTCAGTGCAGCAATTGTTTTATTGGCGTTGCTGTTATCGGCGATACGGGCAGCCGTACGAGCTGCCTTCAGCATTTCGTCGAGTGTAATGTTTTCCACATAAGCATATCCGGTCTGATCACCCGACAATACGCGGACACCCATACCGAAATCAATATTCGATTGTGCATTATTCACGGCTCCGTCTTGCAATTGGATTCCGTTGTTCAATGTGTGTTCGAAAAACAAATCGGCATAATCGCCACCTTTTTCGAGAGCAGCAGCCAAAACTTTCTTTAAATCACTCTCTGTTACTTTAAAATGATTCATTCCAAAGGCGATTCCTTCAGCCTTTGCTGCTTCTGGTGATGTACAACTTGCCAGAAACGAGGGGGCAACTAATGATCCTAGCACAAGCATTCCTCCTGATTTGATAAAATCTCTACGATTAATATTCATTACTGTCCATTTTTTGCGTATGCAAAGAAACGTTTTTATTGGCAGATAAGCAATTTAAAAGGGGAAAATATTAAGAAAGCCATCCGCTTGTTCCATTTTCAGGCTGTTTTTGGAGAGTGAGACGTGGTAATATATCATAAATAAAGAGGGTGTGTCGTAATACGCGATTCACCCTCTTTTCTTTATCAACGATAAGAGCGTAGTTAACTTTTTCAGGCAGCGATATTCTGAAGATAATCTCGATTATTTTGTTCCCAATAGCTTAAATGAGCGGTAATAAGGCCGTAAAGGTGTTTAATTGGCCAATTTATACCCTCTTTATTCATCTTGGTACACATCTTTTTTATATTGAAGGCGATGGCCAGGAAGGAAAAGTCCATGAGAACCTTGTCCTTTCCAAAATGACGGAAGCGCTTGTAGTTCATGTTGAATTTTATCTGTCCAAATACAGCTTCCGGTTCTATGCACCTTTGCCCTCTGTGTTTCAGCCCTTCTTCGGAACAGAGAAGTTCCCGGGCTTTCTGTTTGTATATCCAGAGTCGGTGATTCAGTTCTATCGTCCTGTTTCCTTTAGCTTTAAAACACAGACATCTTAACGGACATCCTTCGCATCTGACAGCCCTATACCTGGCATATTCGACTACATATCCGGATTCGGTTTTCGTATGCCTGGTGCCTGCCCTCTGCATCTTTTGTCCCATTGGACAGACACAGTAATCCTGTTCTTCATTGTAGAAAAAGTTTTCGGCTTTAAAAGGATTCGGTTTAAATCTTGGCCGCTGCTCCATGTGGAAATAATTGTATTTGACGTATGCTTCCATCCCGTTTTCCGACATAAAGTGGTAATTCTCTTCTGATCCGTAACCGGAATCAGCAACCACCGTATGAGCCAACTGGCCGTATCTGTCGGCAAAGGACTTCAGGAAGGGAATCATCGTCAAGGTGTCAGTCGGATTCGGGAAAAGAGAATAATCGATAATGAATTGATTTTCCGTAGCAATCTGAAGATTATATCCGGGTTTTGTCTGACCGTTGCGCATGGCATCCTCCTTCATTCTCATAAAGGTGGCCTCTTTGTCTGTCTTGGAATAAGAGTTGCGGTCCTGAAGATTGTCCAGATGGTTATTGTATTCCTGAAGCTTATCTCTATGTGCTTCCAGTTCTTTCAGCTGCCTGCGTTTCTTTCTCAGTGCAGATTTCTGCTCTTTCGTGGATGGTTCTGAAGCCTGTTCAAGGGCATTGCGTAATTCTCCTGCCATTTCTGTCAGCATGGAAGGGGAAAACTCAATTTCCTCGTTGTTTTCCGAAGCTTTTTCCTGAGCGATGACGTCATCTATTTGGCTTAACAAAACACTGATTTTCTTCATCAGTCGTTCACGGTTTCGCTCAACGCTCTTCCGCCATACAAAAGTATATTTGTTGGCCTTGGACTCAATCTTTGTTCCGTCAATATATTCCACATTCAGACTGATGAAACCTTTGGATGAAAGCAGAAGTACGGTTTGGGTAAACACTTCGTTAATTTCCTTCTTCACCCGGTTACGGAAACGGTTGATAGTAATGAAGTCCGGTTTCTCATAACCGGCTAACCATATGTAATGGATATCACGACGAAGATGCTTTTCTATTTTCCGGCAGGAGTATATATTGTTCATATAGGCATACAAGATAACCTTTAGCATCATCTTGGGATGGTAAGGACTACGGCCGTATTCTTTGTATAACTTCCTGAAACCTTCAAGATTCAGGCTTTCAACCAAAGCGTCAACCATGCGTACAGGATCGTTTTCTGCAATATCTTCATCGATTCTTTGCGGAAAAAGTACCGTTTGGTTGGGAGTGTATGGACGAAAATGTATCTTTGTCATATGTGTAAATCTTTATGCTTAAAGATACAAAATCTTTAGGTAATAACAAAGCCCCAGCTTGTGAAAGTCGGGGCTTTGTGCTAAAAAAGAAGGTGTGCTTTTTGACACACCTTCCCAATTAATTAATCAAAGATACTGTGTTTATTTCTGCTTAAACAATAACTGTGTATTGTTGATGTCTGCCCAAGCTGCCATTAACGTATGGAATGCCGGGTAATCTGAGCGCTTGATAAGGTTCGAATCGATTTTCAGGCTGCGAGAAACTTCTACTTTATTACCGTTCTGCTTGATGGTCTGAATACAGTTTCCTGCAGCGTTCGAGATGTTCTTCTCAGCTACCGGAGTACTCAATTCCATGTTGGCCGGAACTTCTATGGTATAAGTATAGGTTTCATTGGGCGCATACGGCAAGAACAGATTGCAGTCGCGTGTGCTGTTGAAAGATGCATACGGCTGATGGGAAACACCTGCCGGAGAATCAGGCAGACGAAGCAGATAATAACCCGGTACAGTTTCAACCTTCTCCGTTGTCTGATAGTTAACTGTAATCATATTCCCTTTCTGGCTGACAGATGCATTTTTATCACCTTCAGAGAAAGCTGTCGCCTTCGAATCTGAATAGGCTACGAAAGCAGCAGGAATGTTGGCTTTGATGGTCGATACAGCTTCTTTGTCCGTCAGCTTCATCGTTACGTCGTAAGATAAATCCGGTGAACAAGGAGTCAGATCCATTTCTTCTCCAGTCTTAAGATCCCGGATGTTGCAATAATCGGCTGTCCAGCCAATTTCGCTCATCTTCGGACTGCCGGAAGTCAAGAGATAAGTCTGTCCGTCGGCTTTCGCCTGGATAAAGAGGCGAATGGCTTTCAGGATAGAACATTCCTGAGGATCTTTTACCGGATAAGCGGCGCAAACCTTAGTCTCTATTTTGGCAGCCGACAACAGTCCGTACAGCAGGTTGATCAGTTCGGCGTCTGTTCCATAAGCAGTCCGGATGACATCTTCTGCCGAACGAATGCGATATCCGGTTTCGTTCAGCGACAGACGGCTATGTGCGAAGTCATTGACAATGAAATTGTGAATGGCCTGAAGTTTTTCCGTATCGGTGTTTTTCCCTTCCGTCAATGTTTCAGCCAGAGAAACCAACGGCATACTTTCCGGATGGTCAAATTGTTCGAACAGATAATTCAAGGCTTCTTTATTATTCTCGAATGTCGAGCAGGCCAGATATTGCATGTCTCCAGATTCAATACGCTGCATAGGAGCCAATGACGCCGGTTTAACATTCTTCAGGTTCCAGCTGATTGTGCGCATACCTTCTTCTACATTCATTTTAGCCATCACCTCCGGATTTGCCAGACTGTATGATAAGTCTCTGTCAACCGGGACAGTCACGGAAAGAGAATATTCCTTCACTGGACTTGCCTGTTGAATCGGTTCGAAGATATCTAGCTCCGGCAGATAACCGGCCTTGGATGTAATGGTATAATCCAGGTAAATTGTTGTTCCCAATTCCAGACCCGTATGAACAACCACCATTTCTTTCAGCTGATTGTAAGCTGGAGCATCAACAGCCGTGCGAGGAAGAACTTCTACAAACGCATTGTCGGGAGTTTTGACAATCGTTCCGTCTTTCTGCTTGGTGTACGAAGAATTGATCTTCAATGTCTGGTATTCCGGATTGTATTGAATGAATGATTCTCCATATAAACTTCGCATAGCCAGGTAAGAGTAAATGGTCAGCTCCATATTATAATGAAACACCTGACTGCCATCGGCATTCAATGCCCATGATTTAACGAGCTTCTTATATTCGGCTTCGGGAGCCGCAGAAACACTGACGGCTGTTCCTAATACGATAAGAAGACATATGATTTTATTGATCAAGTTAGTCATAGTTATATTGATTAGAATTATTTCTTGATTACTAAATAGTCTCCGTATGATTTGAATCCATTAACGGCATCCCGGAATCCGCACCAGTCGGATGCTTCATATACCCGTTTCTTGAGTGCCAGCTTCTGGTGCAGAACGATTTTATTGCCTTCCTGTTTCAGAGAACCTTCAAAATCGGCTGCCTGGCTTTGTTTGGCATCGCTTTTAGCTTCATTGCTCAACGTGTATCCGGCCGGCAACTGGATGGTTTCATCTTGTTCAACCAAACGAGAGCAGGCATCCTTAAAGCCAAACTCACGTTTTTCCAGACTTGTATCAATCCGCAGGAAGCTTTTGATGGAATTATAAAGGTTGTTCATGACCATCGGCTTGATCAATAACGCATCTTCGCCTTTGACGGCATAGTCGGGTATTTCATAACGGAAAACCAATCGGATAGGAGCGGCCTGATAATTAGCCGGATCTTTTCCCCAGTCGACGCTGATTAATTTAGCCTTGGGCGAAACTGCCAGCAGCTGTTTTTCCATACTGTTCTTCCAGTCGCTTTGCCATCCGGTTGTAAATACCCGGCGGACACTGGCATCCGACTGTCCTTCGGCTGTGACGATCAGTTCGCCACGCAAGGTTCCGTTGGCATCCAGCTTGTTGTTGGCTTTCATCCGGAAATAATGATTCTCGGGAGCAGAAACCGGAGTCAAACACAAATCGGAACCTTCCGGAATGCCGGGCAGATAATTCTGCTGTTGCTCGGCGCTGCTCCATAATTCGCGGACGAATGGAACCCACGTCGGGTCAAGCGGAATATATGTGCCGTTCGAAAGCTTGACGACTGCCACGCAGTGATTGAAATGGTCTGCCGGAATCTTCTCTACCCGGCTGCCAGCCATTGTCATGGCAGGATAAGCTTCGAATCCAGCCATACGCAAGAAGGCGATCAGCGTACCGGCAATATCCTTACAGACACCGCAGCGGTCGGTGTAGTTCATCTTCAGGTTATGCAACGTATAGCCTTCGCCTTTGCCCATTGAAATACCGGCATAACGGATGTTATCAGCCACCCAGTGAGTCAGGACGGCGATCTTTTCCATTTCTGTTTTCTTACCCTTGATCAGTTCATCTACCTTCTTCTGGGCTTCCGGTATCGGTTCAAAGCTTCCATAGTCTTCATTCACCTTGTTGAACCAAAGAGATTTGTCTTTCCATTCGGGCGTAGACGACAGCATGAGCTTGGGAGCAGCATCAAACAAGTCGACCATGTTCGGTTCCCGCTTTGTCGGAAGAGCATTCTCGAGTGCAAAGGTATAAGACTTCCGACCGTCTTCATAGTGCATGGAAGAAGCACATTCTCCCTGGAAGAATTCAAACTGGATTTCCTTTTCCATCGGGATATTCAGCTTGTATACTTTGCGGACAGTCGGTTCAGATACCCAGAATGGAACGATATCATAGAACTGTCCGCGCATCGGCGGAATGAAACGAGACTCATCGTCTTCAGCATCTGTCAGCAAAGCATAGGTAAATCCTTTCTTGCTGATTTCATATTCAACCACATCGCCCGGTTCCAGCCGGCCCAGTTCCAGCATGATATGACGGGCTCCCCAGTAAATGGCACGGGCAGGCGCTGCATAATCGCAGGCTTGTGTAACATCTACATTGACAACATCGCCATTGGCCCGGTAAATGGTTGCCTGTTTGAATTCGGCAAAAGCCGTCAACGGGTCATAATCATATTTGATTACATGGTTAGCCACACCACCGGCCGGTGTCTGTACTTTAAACTTACGGTAAACAGCAAACGATCCGGAGCCTGTCGGTTGAACCGAAACAGCTGTACTGTCCAGCAAAGTTATGCAGTCATAACCTGCAAATGCCGGATTCTCTAATGTCGGGTCTTGCGGAGCCTGACAGCTTTCACCGCTCTGTGCCCAGGCAACAGAAGCGAATGACAGCATAGAGAGCGTTACAATAGGTAAATATTTCATCTCTTTCAATTAATAATTAAAAGTTAATAATGTACGAGTTTTGCAGCAAGTTTCCGACATTCTGCCCGGCTTATCTTGCCGGTCTGCGTCAGGGGAAGAGCTTCTATCCAAAGAATCTGCTTGGGCTGCTGGTATTTGGGCAGAATAGATCGGATCTGTTCTGCCAGTTCTTCCGGACGAATCACCTCGTTCCTGTCTTTTTCTACCAGCAGGACCAATGCTTCTCCAAACTTGGGATGCGGAACCGCTGTCAGGGCAAAGTTAACAGAAATAATAGAACGGAGTGTCTTTTCTACACATTCTGTTTGAATTTTTATGCCTCCACTGTTGATTATGTTATCTTTTCGGCCAATAATCTGGAATGTCCCGTCCGGGAACAACTCGACGACATCGTTAGTCACAAGGGTTTCATCGCAGACTTGTGGGGCTTGAATAACCAATGTGTGATCGGCCGATAAGGATAGAGATACCGAAGGAAAAGGCTTATACCGCTCGGATGCCTCCGCTCCGTTCAGTCTTCTCAACGCAATATGGGAAAGTGTTTCGGTCATTCCGTAGGTCGAATACACCGCATTCTGCATTTTCTGCAAGGCGACTTCCAGCTGTTTGTCGATGGCTCCTCCGCCGATGATTAAGATTTCCGTGTCTTCCAGCCGGCTGGCTTCCTGTGGTACTGCCAGCGAATTGAATACTTGCAGTGGAATCATGGCGGCAAACCGGAGATGTTCGTTGACATCGGCCAGCGGATGACCGGAAGGCTCGCGGACGATAAGTTCCAGTCCGGCTACCAGAGCTCTTACGACGACCATCTTGCCGGCAATATACCGGAGCGGCATGCAGAGCAAAGCCTTATCTCCCTTTCGAAGCAGCAAGGCTTCGCAGGTGATGCGCGCACTGTTCATCATCTGTTCTTTCCGGACGAACAGTTCTTTGGGCGTGCCGGTAGAACCGGACGTATAGACGCGCAGCGTAGGAGATTCGTCGAACCATTCTTCCAGAAACTGTTTCAAGTCCTGATAAGGATGATCGGGTAAAGAGGAAAGACCTTTCCTATACGTTTCCATAGAAAAGGTCTTTCCCCCCAATATCAATGAACAGGCTTGCCAGGAAGCCTGTTGCCTGTGTTCTTTCATCATGCTTTCAGTATTATATGTCCGTTCTCCATACTGACATGATCCATGATGTTGGCTGGTGGGCGCTGGGCTTGCAGCTCTTTCTTCATGAAATCCATAAATGGAGCCACGTGGGCGAAATATTTCTTATAACCTTTACATAAGTAATTGAGTCCGGGCTCGCCGTCGGCTGTATGCAGGAAGCGGTTTTTCGGGCATTCGCCGTTGCAGGCAAACAAGAACTCACACTGCTTGCACACCTGCGGGAGTTTTTCGTACTTGTCGGCACCAAACTGCAGCTGCTTCTGGCTGTACATCATTTCCGTCAATGTCTGTGTCCGGATATTTCCGAGTTTATAGGCGGGAAAGACAAAATGGTCGCAGGCATATACGTCGCCGTTGAATTCCATCACTCCGGCATGTCCGCAGGTCTTTGCCATCGAACAAACGCCCGGTTGCACGCCAACCCAGTTGGCCAGTGTCGCGTCGAATATCTGGATGAAGAAGTTGCCTACGTCTTTTTGTACCCATTCATCGAACAGGGCACACAGGAAATCGCCCCATTTGCCGGCATCGACCGAGAAAGGAGCGAGTTTTATGTTAGCGTCCTGCTGCTCAGGAGAAGCGAGTCTGGTTCCGTCGGCATGAAAACCCAATCGTTCAACAATAGGAGCGAACTGGATATAATGGCAGTCTATCTCTTTAAAGAACTGGTAAAACTCCAATGGATAGTCAACATTATAATCATTCACCACCGCCATCCCGTTATACTCCACACCGTGCTTCTTGAGAAGCTCGATTCCTTTCATGACCTTGTAAAAGGACGGCTGACCTTGGCGGTTTCTCCGGTATTCGTCATGGAATTCCTGCGGACCGTCGATGGATACGCCTACCAGAAAGTGATTTTCCTTGAAGAAACGGCACCATTCGTCGTTCAGCAACGTCCCGTTGGTCTGAATGCAGTTGTCAACTCTTCTGCCTTTGGCATACTTTTGCTGCAGCGCCAGTGCCTTCCGGTAGAAGCTGATCGGACGCATCAGGGTTTCTCCGCCATGCCAGGTAAACAGGACTTCCTGCATCGTCTGGCATTCCATATATTGCTGAATGAACCTTTCCAGTAACTCGTCTGTCAGAATATGATTCTTTACATCCGGATAAAGTTTGTCCTTCTCCAGATAATAACAGTAATCGCAAGCCAGGTTGCATACCGAACCGACAGGTTTCAGCATGACATACACAGGCCGTGCGAAAGGTGAAATGTTACTCATGATTTCGATTCTCTTATTTCTTATAGTTCTTGTAGTCAATAACAAATGCCTCACTGATCCAGTTGGCCAGCGCCTGACGGTTATTGCTCAGCACAATCCGCTGCTGGTCATACTTGTTCTGGATATTTCCCAGCTCGATAAAGGCTGCAACCGGTGTCGTATTCCGCAACACATACAAGTCGCGTTTGCTCACTGTTCCGCGGAAACCTCTTCCCGGCTGATGATGGGCATATTTCCGCTGAAAGACCGATTTCATCGTATTCGTCAGCTTCCGGCTGGCTTTTGATCCGGTATTGTAGAAGTAGACATCCGTCTGTTTGCTGCGGCTCCGGCTGTCGACATGAATAAAGAGTGCTCTTTTGTAAGTTTCTTTATCCGTTTTATTCAGCTGGTTGATTTTAGCGCAGCGCTGTTTCAGCCGACTGACTTGGTTGAGCGGAATAGCTTTTCCCATGCAAGTCTCCCGTTTGCTGTTCTTCAGATACATATCATTGCGGATACCGTCTTTGGAATCCTGGATAATGATATGCACTTTGGCTCCGCGTATCATCAGGTTGCGGGCAATACGCAGGATGATATCGTAGGCATATTCATCTTCATGCAGCTCATGGTTCCCCATTTTTCCGATGGCTCCCGGATCAGGACCGCCATGTCCGCTGACCAGATAGAAACAAGCCCCTTTCAATTCATTGGATTCGACATTGTAGGAAGCCAGGTTTTTCCCGAACAGCGGTTCATATCCTTTGCGGCGTTTCGATGCCGGTTCCGATTTCACGGGTTGTTCGTTCTCCTTCAAAGGGGGAATCGTATATTTGACACCCGTTATCAGCATATTGTTTTTGCCCAATTTTGATTTGTTGAGCCGGATAAACTCTTTCTGATAATAACTGCCTGTCCGGTTGAACCGCTTCAGGAAGAGTTCAATTCCTTCGCCATTCTTCGGGTAGGCTTTCTCTTGGGCCCATAGAGCTATAGGCAAAAATAACAGAATGAGGAGTAACAGTCTGGAGTATTTGTGTTTCATACTTATCCAATGAGGCGTTTATAAATTTCCCGGGTTAAATAAATATCATACGAAGCATTATGCAGCTTGTCGGCTTCCAGCTCGATACCTAAGGCACGAGCTACCGTTTCCTGCTTGAAGTCGGGCATTTTATGCCGTTCTTCCAGCAAATGCTGGGTAGCCAGCACCATCACATCAATCGAGTTGACCCAAAACCAGGAATAAAAATAATTGTCTCCGTTCTGTACAAAAAAGGCTTTCAGGAAGTAGTTGTCGAACGAAGAATTATTATAACCGGCCAGGAAGAATTTATCGGTCCGGTCGTATTTATCGACATATTTGGAAAGCATTTGTACAAACTGCTTGTAAACCTCTTCCATCGGTGGATAGGCGAAAATCTGTTCTTTGGTTACGTGGCATATTTTCAATGCCTCTTCATCAACATCACATTGAGGATTCGGACGGACATGGAAATTAAAAGACTCTTTGCATTCTCCGTCAATGACGACCTCGCCACTGATCTGATGTATTCCGTTCCGCCAATAACGGATCCCCGTCGTTTCCAAATCAAAAAAGAGTATTTTCATCTTCTATACATTATTATATGTGCGGAACAAAGATAACGATATTTTTAGGATAAAGTATTTTTTGTCTGGCGGAAAAGTATCTGGCCCGTGAATGAAAGTTGGAAAACTGCCGGGATATTCTTTAGTTCACGTCGTGGATTACTTAGTTCACACCGTGAATTACTTAGTTCACGCCGTGGATTAAGTAGTTCACGCCGTGAACTAAAGAATTACCGGTATTTTCTGCATCTTTTCCCCGTAGGGTAACAAAGAATTTAAACCACCATTTTCAATTTATCTTGGATGTTTTTCACTAAAAATACAAGGTTATCCCAAGATTAATCCGTAAGTTTGCAAACAACCTAAAACACAAATTAAAATGTATAAAAGACTTTTCTTCGCTTGCACGATA
Source organism: Parabacteroides sp. AD58 (assembly GCF_023744375.2). Classification (NCBI taxonomy): domain Bacteria; kingdom Pseudomonadati; phylum Bacteroidota; class Bacteroidia; order Bacteroidales; family Tannerellaceae; genus Parabacteroides; species Parabacteroides absconsus. The sequence goes on from NZ_CP146284.1 coordinate 704,885, forward strand.
GCTGGTGCGTTATTCGCCAACATTTCGTGTACAAGCACACAAGAGACATCGGTAGCCGATATCAATATTATTCCATTACCCAAGTCCGTCACCCAGGAATCAGGCTCGTTTCTTCTGACAGACGGGATGACGATTGGTATTTCTGATCCCTCGCTGAAGCCTGCGGCCGAATACCTGGCATCGCTGCTGGCCCGTTCGACAGGTTATCATTTATCGGTTAAGGAAGGGCTGGATGGAGACATCCAATTGTCGCTGGCCGATAGCTTTTCGCCGAAGGAAGGCAGTTATTCGCTGCACGTAGGCAAGAAAAATATAACGATTTCATCGGGTAATTACGGTGGCTTTATTGCCGGTATCCAGACACTTCGCCAACTTTTCCCGGCTGAAATTGAATCGGCTGTGGAACTTCCGGGCAATACCTGGGCTTTGCCGGCCGTAACCATCACCGACGAACCCCGTTTCAGCTGGAGAGGAGTCATGCTCGACGTTTCCCGTCATTTCTATTCTCCGGATGAAGTGAAGGAATTGCTTGACCTGATGGCTCTTTATAAGCTGAATAAATTTCACTGGCACCTGACAGACGACCAGGGCTGGCGTATTGAGATCAAAAAGTATCCGCTGTTGACTGAAAAAGGAGCATGGCGGCCGTTTAACTCGCAAGACCGGGAATGCATGCGCCGGGCGAAGGCGGAAGATAACAAGGATTTTGAGATTCCGGCCGAGAAACTGCGTATCGTCCAGGGTGATACACTGTACGGTGGCTTTTATACCCAGGAAGAAATCAAGGATATCGTCAAATATGCCGGTATTCGTGGTATCGATGTGATTCCGGAAATCGATATGCCGGGCCACATGCTGGCTGCTGTCAGCAACTATAATGGCGTTTCCTGCTTTGCGCAGACCGGTTGGGGAAAGTCGTTTTCATCGCCTGTTTGCCCGGGAAAAGACTCGGCTTTAGAGTTCTGTAAGAATGTGTATGCCGAAATCATTCCTTTATTCCCGTACAAATACATTCACTTAGGTGCCGATGAAGTAGAAAAGACAAACTGGAAGAAATGTCCGGACTGCCAGAAACGGATGAAAGATGAAGGTCTGAAGACGGAAGAAGAACTGCAGTCGTGGTTCGTTCATTACATGGAGCATTTCTTCAACGAGCACGGTAAGAACCTGATCGGCTGGGACGAGATACTGGAAGGCGGACTTTCGGAAACGGCTACTATTATGTGGTGGCGTAACTGGCATCCGCAGTCGCTTCCCGAAGCTACGGCTCAGGGCAACCAGGCTATTTACTGCCCGAATGCCAATTTCTACCTGGATGTTCAGCAGGATCGTAAATCCGTCAGAAATCTCTATGAATACGTTTTGGCTCCCGATTCCTTAAGCGAGGAGCAACGCAGTCTGATCTTAGGCGCTCAGGGAAATATCTGGTGCGAATGGATTCCTTCGGTTGCACGATTGCAGTATATGGCATTCCCGCGGGTTATGGCATTGGCTGAAAAGACCTGGAGCGATCCGGCTATGTGTTACTGGGACGATTTCCAGAAACGTATGATCGGTCAGTTCGCCCGTTTGAATGTTCTTGGCGTAAATTACCGCACACCGGATTTGGAAGGATTCCATGCCGTCAATGCCTTTGTAGGAGAAACGGATGTCCGGATTACCTGCGTTGATCCAAGCATCGAAATTCATTATACCACAGACGGGACAATTCCGACTTTGGAATCGCCGGTTTACGAAGGACCGATGAAGATAAGCGAATCCACCGATTACACGCTGCGTTCCTTTAAGTCGGATGGAAAGGCTGGAGATATTTTCCGTACCCGTTATTTAAAACAGGAATATGCTCCGGCAGATGCTGATGCTCAGCCACAGAAGACCGGACTTCAGGCCATGTGGCACGAAGGACGTTTCGACTCATGTGCTGCCATCCAGAAAATACCGGCAAAAGCAACCTTTGAAGTATCGGATGTTACGATTCCATCGGAAGTAAAGGGCGACATCGGACTGGTAATCAAAGGCTATATAAATATTCCGGCTGAAGGTATTTATACGTTTTATCTGCTTTCGGATGATGGCAGTATACTGAAGATCGACGATGAAATCGTAGTTGACAATGACGGACCGCATGCTCCGGCAGAAATATCCGGACAGAAAGCCTTGGCTAAAGGCCTGCATCCGATCGAAGTACAATACTTTGATTACAACGGCGGTCTGCTGCAACTTAACGTATATGATCCATCCGGAAAGAAGATGGATGTAAATACAGGAATCTATGCTTACTGATGCAAGGCCGTAAGTGCAGTCGCAAGGGAAAAACAGGCAGAGAATAATTTAAGTAATAGTTTAAGAACCCAAGGGTAAATAATTATCAATGGCACTATTAACGAAGCTGAATCATTCTCTGCCATCCACAGAATAAAGCTAAAAGACTGATTTTTTATTCTTTTTGGCGATTTTTTTAGTGATAAGTTGTAGTAATATTAAATTTATTTATACCTTTGCACCCCGTAAGCGGTAAATAACCGCTATCCAAGAAAACACTTCCGCTCTGTTCGTGATGCTAGTTCAGAAAAGAAGTTTCTGAGAAAAAGAAATACGATTTGTATGTCAACAAGAAGATGTGCAGGTCCGTTTCTTTGTAGAGATTATTTTTCGAATCATTACATGTAATAAAAAGAAGATAGAGATGTCTAAAATTTGTCAAATTACCGGAAAAAAAGCAATGGTTGGCAACAACGTTTCTCACTCTAAGAGAAGAACGAAACGTAAGTTTGATGTTAACCTGTTTACAAAGAAGTTCTATTGGGTAGAACAGGATTGCTGGATTAGCCTGAAGATCTCTGCAGCAGGCTTGCGTACAATTAACAAATTAGGATTGGATGCTGCTATTAAAATGGCTGCTGAAAAGGGTTATTTAAACGCTTAATAGGAGGATTTAAACAATGGCAAAGAAAGCAAAAGGAAACAGAGTTCAGGTTATTCTGGAATGTACTGAACACAAAGACAGCGGTATGCCGGGTACTTCTCGTTATATCACTACTAAAAACAGAAAGAATACAACTCAGAGATTGGAATTGATGAAATACAATCCGATTCTGAAGAAGATGACTTTACATAAAGAAATTAAGTAATAGGAGATTTGAACAATGGCAAAGAAAGCAGTTGCAACATTTAAGAAAGGTGATGGACGTACTTTCTCTAAAGTAATTAAGATGGTAAAGTCTCCGAAAACCGGTGCTTACATCTTCCAGGAAGAAATGATTCCGAACGAAGCAGTAAAGGATTATTTCAACAAATAATTCTTGAAGCATAAGAAATAAGAAAAGAGGCTTTTTCCCGGCAAAAAGGGAGAAAGCCTCTTTTTTGTTCTCAAATAAATCCTTAACTTTGTATCTTGAGTCGCATAGGAGAAACGGCTTGTGCGACGGCTTAAATGGATGTAAATTATAAACATATATACTATGAAGTTTGATGTTTCAAGTACTGCCTTGTCTTCCCGCCTGCAAGTGGCGAGCAAGGTCATTGCTGCCAAAAATTCATTGCCCATACTGGACAATTTTCTCTTTCGTCTGGAGGGAGATGTATTGACGATTACCGCAGCCGATTCAGAAACCCGTCTGGTAACCACCGTGCAGGTGATGAATGCCCAAGGTTCGGGCGTTTTTGCATTGTCGGCCAAGAATATCCTCGATCCTTTAAAGGAATTGCCGGAACAGCCACTGACATTTGACATAAATGATGAGAATCTGGAAATCTTTATTTATTTCCAAAACGGAAAATATAATTTCATCGGTGCGCGGGGCGATCTGTATCCTCAGCAAAAACCGCTGAAGGACAACGCGATTTCCTTGACAATGGACAGTAAAGTATTGTTGAACGGTATCAATCGCTCCCTGTTTGCTACTGCTGATGATGAATTACGCCCGGTGATGAATGGTATCTATTTTGATATTCAGCCGGATAATCTGACTTTTGTGGCTTCTGATGGCCGTAAGCTAATCCGTTTACGCAATTCTTCTGTCAAAAGTGATGAGCGTGCTGCTTTCATTTTACCGAAGAAGCCGGCCAATCTGCTCAAAAACATTCTGTCGAAAGACGAAGGTGTTACGATGGTTAAGTTTGATGAAAACAACGCGCATTTTATGTGTGACAACTTCGAGATGGTCTGCCGACTGATTGAAGGACGTTATCCGAACTATAACAGTGTGATTCCACAAGAAAACCCGTATAAGGTGACGATCGACCGCGTTTCGTTCCTGACAGCCCTGAAACGTGTCTCCGTATTCTCACAGTCAAGCAGCCTGATCAAATTACACTTGCAGACAAACGAGCTGACTATTTTCGGACAGGATATCGATTTCTCTATTTCGGCCGAAGAACGCATTCCCTGCCAGTATAACAGTCCGGAGCTGAATATCGGTTTTAATTCAACCTATCTGATCGAAATTTTAAGCAACATCAGTTCAGAATCAATTGTGTTTGAATTGGCTGATCCATCCCGTGCAGGCGTAATCGTCCCGGAAGAGAATGAAGAAAATGAAGACTTGTTGACATTGCTGATGCCAATGATGTTGAATGATTAAAGCTTTATATTATGCAATTGAACCTGAAAAATCCGCTGGTTTTCTTTGATCTGGAAACAACCGGAATCGATATAGTCAAGGACCGTATCATTGAAATCTCGTATGTGAAGGTTTTCCCCAACGGAAAAGAAGAGAGTAAAACCATGCGAATCAATCCGGGAATGCCGATTCCACCGGCTTCAACGGCTATTCATGGCATTACGGATGATGATGTAAAGGATTGTCCGCTGTTCAAGAATGTTGCCAAGCAGTTGGCGGCTCAGATTGAAGGATGTGATCTGGCCGGATATAATTCGAATCGTTTCGATATTCCGCTTTTGGCAGAGGAATTTCTGCGTGCCGGTGTTGACATTGATCTGACACGGCGGAAGTTTATTGATGTTCAGACGATCTTCTACAAGATGGAACAGCGTACATTGGCTGCTGCCTATAAGTTTTACTGTCAGAAGTCACTTGAGAATGCGCATACCGCAGCAGCGGATACGATGGCAACCTATGAGGTTCTGAAAGCCCAGCTGGACCGTTATCCGGAGTTGAAGAATGATGTAGCATTTTTATCTGAATTCTCGAGCTTCACCAACAATGTGGATTTTGCCGGCCGGATGGTTTATAATGACAAGAATCAGGAAGTATTCAATTTCGGTAAGTACAAAGGCCGCCTGGTTGAAGAAGTGCTCAAGCAGGATCCGGCTTATTATAGCTGGATGATGAACGGAGACTTCCCGTTAAATACCAAACAGAAACTGACGGAAATCAAACTGCGTGGTTTCAATGCAAAATAAATGCTGATTTGTATGCTGAAAGGAAAACATATCATCTTGGGAATTACCGGAAGTATTGCGGCCTATAAAGCCGCTTATATCATCCGGGCTTTAGTCAAAAAGGGAGCGGAAGTTCAGGTAGTCATTACTCCGGCGGGGAAGGAATTTATAACGCCGATAACCCTATCTGCCTTGAGCAGCAATCCGGTTATCAGCGAGTTCTTTTCCAATCGTGACGGTTCCTGGCACAGCCATGTTGATCTGGGATTGTGGGCGGACGCTATGTTGATTGCACCGGCTACGGCTTCTACCATTGGTAAGATGGCAAACGGCATAGCAGATAATATGTTAGTGACAACTTATCTGTCCTGCAAAGCTCCTGTTTTCATTGCTCCGGCCATGGACTTGGATATGTTTGCGCATCCGACAACGCAGCAGAATCTGGATCGCCTCCGCTCATTTGGCAATCACATTATAGAACCGGCTGAAGGAGAACTGGCCAGTCATCTGGTGGGAAAAGGCCGAATGGAAGAACCGGACAAAATCGTGGCTGTTTTAGAGGCTTTCTTTGATGAATCCAAGATATTAAAGGATAAAAAAATCTTAATAACAGCAGGCCCGACGTATGAAAAGATAGATCCGGTCCGTTTTATAGGAAATTACTCTTCGGGAAAGATGGGATATGCTTTGGCTGAAGCGTGTGCGGCACGTGGGGCAGAAGTATTTTTGGTGAGTGGTCCGGTTTCGTTGCAGACCAAACATCCTTCCATCCATCGGATCTCCGTCGAATCTGCAGAGGAAATGTACCAATGTGCCATGGATGTCTTTCCATCGGCCGACGCAGCCATCTTAAGTGCGGCTGTGGCAGATTACAGACCTGAGATGATTGCTGCAGAAAAGATCAAGCGGGAATCGACAGGAGAGATGATGCTGAAGCTGGTTCCGAATAAGGATATCGCCGCTTCTTTAGGGCAGATAAAGAAGGCAGACCAACTATTGGTCGGTTTTGCCTTGGAGACATCAGACGAAGTTCATCACGCAGCCGACAAATTGAAGAGAAAGAATCTGGACTTTATCGTCTTGAATTCTCTGCGTGATCAGGGAGCTGGCTTCCGGTGTGATACAAACAAGATATCTATTCTGGATCAAGAAGGAACACTGACTGAATATCCGTTGAAGAGTAAGCAGGAAGTGGCTGTAGATATTATTAATAAGTTAGTTTCATTAATGAAATGAGAATAAGAAGACTATTGGGATTGTTGGCAGCTGGCATATGTTCTGTCTCCGCTATAGCGCAAATGTCAACCAACGGAGAACTGAATGCCCGCATCACCATTAACAGTGATAAGATACAGGGAACGGACAAATCGGTTTTTACGACCTTGCAGACTGCACTGACCGAGTATGTCAATAACAGGCGTTGGACGGATGCTACGTTTGCCGTCAACGAACGGATTGACTGTTCGATGACTATTATCTTAAGTGAGCAATCCGACAATAGTTATAAAGGAGAAATACAGGTACAGGCCACCCGGCCAGTGTATAATTCGTCTTATTTGACAACACTATTCAATTATCGGGATACGGAACTTGATTTCGAATATGCCCAGTTTGAACAATTGGAATATAATGAGAACTCGTTGAGCAGTAATCTGACTGCGACGGTGATGTTTTACATTTACGTCATCTTAGGACTCGACTTCGACAGCTTTTCGCCTTTGGGTGGTAAAGCTTATTTTGACAGAGCCCAGCAGATCGTGAATATGGCACAGTCGCAAGGTACATGGAGCGGCTGGAAAGCCTTTGATAAGGATGACAACCGCCACGGACTGATTACGGCTCTGACAGACAATACATCTGAAACATTCCGGAATTTCTGGTACACGTATCACCGGAAAGGACTGGACGAGATGGCCGGTAATCCGGATCGGGGACGAACCACTATTATCGAAGCTTTGCCAGCTTTGAAGGAAGTAAAAAGCGCCCGTCCGACGTCTGTGATCTTGCGGGTATTTTCGGATGCCAAATTGGATGAACTGGTGCTGATTTATTCAAAGGCGACTACACAGGAAAAACAGGAAGGATATAAATTACTGTATGAATTATATCCGACCGAAACCAAGCGCCTGGAATCATTGCAAAAGTAATAGAACTATGCTGAATTCATTATTTATCCGGAACTTTGTCCTGATCGACAGCCTGGATATTCAATTTGATAAAGGTTTTTCAGTCATTACTGGTGAAACTGGTGCCGGGAAATCTATCATTCTCGGAGCTTTATCGTTGGTTTTAGGACAGAGAGCTGACGGGAAAAGCATCAAAAAGGGAGCAGACAAGTGTGTTATTGAAGTTTCATTCGATATTTCCAAATACCAGCTCGAACCATTTTTCCTTGAGAACGATCTGGAGTACGATGCTTCAAGTTGTATCTTGCGGAGAGAACTCTTCTCTTCGGGAAAGTCCCGTGCTTTTGTCAACGATTCACCCGTTTCTCTTTCCATCCTGAAAGAATTGGGTACGCGACTGATTGACATTCATTCCCAGCATCAGAACTTACTGTTGGGCGACAGCCGTTTTCAATTACGGGTGCTGGATGTCATGGCCGAGAATGATATTCTGCTGATTCTGTATAAAAAAGAATTCTTGCGTTACCAAGGTTTAAAACGTGAATTGAAGGCCTTGCTGCAGAAAGCGGAACAGAGCAAACAGGATGAAGATTACATCCGCTTTCAGCTGGATCAGTTAAAAGAAGCGTCTCTCTCGCCCGGCGAACAGGAAGAACTGGAACAGGAACAGGAGACTTTATCTCATGCAGAGGAAATAAAAGGTTCGTTATATAAGATAAGCGAATTGCTTGACGGCGAAGAAATGGGTAGTGTTCAATTGATTAAAGAAGCCTTGTCGCTGGCCGACGGATTGGAACGCTATTATCCGAAAGCCAAAGAATTTGCCGAACGGCTGCGATCTGCTTATATCGACCTGAACGATTTGGCGTCTGAAGCAGACAGTCAGAAGGAAGACATTGAATTTAATCCGGGGCGTCTGGAATGGGTCAATGACCGGTTGAATCTGATTTATACGTTGGAACAAAAACACCGGGTTTCGAGTGTGGACGAACTGTTGGCTCTGCAGGAACAATATGAAAAGCAATTGGGTGAGATCAGTTCATACGACCAGCTGATTGAAGACTTGAATCAGCAATTGGAGGTCTCGCATGCCGAGTTATTGCAGCAGGCAGGTGTATTAAGTGTCCAGCGGAAAGTGGCAGCGAATACAATAGCAGAACAACTGGTGAAAATGGTTTCTCCGTTGGGAATGCCGAATATCCGTTTTCAGGTGGATATGGCGACCCGTCCGGAACCGGAAGCAGATGGTATGGATGATATCTGCTTCATGTTCTCCGCCAATAAGAATGGTGAGTTACAACCTGTGGCTCAAACTGCATCGGGAGGTGAAATTTCCCGGTTAATGTTGTGCATCAAAGCTATGATTGCCGGTTTCACGGCATTGCCAACCATTATATTTGATGAAATAGATACTGGCGTTTCAGGTGATATAGCTGACAAGATGGGAAATATCATGCAGGATTTAGGTTCAAAGATGCAGGTCTTTGCCATTACCCACTTACCGCAGATTGCAGCGAAAGGTACAGCCCATTACTTTGTTTATAAGGAAGACAGGGAAGATGGTACAGCTACGCAGATCAAACGCCTGTCGGATGAAGAACGGGTTAATGAAGTGGCCCGGATGCTGAGCGGTGCGTCACTGACGAAAGCATCTTTAGCTAATGCAAAAGATTTATTAAGAAAAGGACGATAAACTTTCAGGCAGTTGCCAGGTCTTATTACTAAAAGAAATTCATATTATTCACATTTAAAGAGAGTATACTATGAAACGATTAACATGGATAGGACTTTTGGTACTGCTATTCAGTCTACCAGCTTATAGTCAGTTCTGGATTCATTTTGAATGGAATGCACCAAGATGTAATGAATGTCTGTGGATGGAAGAGACATTGCATTTGTCGCCCAGGGCTGCCCACGAATATCATAAGATCATACATGCGTATGGCAAGAAGATTGAACATGAAGCCTTGAAGGATTGTCGCTACTGGGATCATTCCGCTCAGGTGATTTACCGCTTGCGCATGGAGAGAGACCGTAAGTTACAACGGATTTTGTCGCCTCGGCAGTTCGAGTTGTATGTATATTATATTCGGGAAACACCTCGACGGATTCATGATTACATCGGTTGGTATGATAATCCGTATTATCCGGATTATCGGCCGACAAGAAACTGTTACTGGTATGAAGATTCGTATTGGAGAGGAGATTGGACTTTTGCCAAGGGAAACTGGGTTTGCCATTTCGATGCACACGGTTGGTATCCTGGGAAATATTCCCGCCCGACACCACCTCCGCCACCTCATAAACCAGCTCCTCAGCCGCCATACCGCCAGCCGAATCGTCCAGGAAAGCCTGCTGCTCCTCGGCCGCAGGTAAACCGTCCGGCACCGCCGGCTCACGAGGTCAAGCCTTCAGGTAAACCTGGCAAACCCTCGAAAGCACCGGCATATCAGCAGGGGAAAGATCATAAAAAGGATCATTCATCCAAAGGTTCAGGCAGATATTCCGGACATAAAGACAGCAGCGACAAAGGTCGTAAATCCGGAATAAAAGGAGTAGGACGCGAAGCTTAGTTTTCATTATTAATAAAACTCCCGAGAATCGGTTTCAAATCTCGTTGTTTATGAAATCGATTCTCGGGAGTTTTGTTTTATAAATTACCTGGAAAAGATTTTGCCAATTGCTGTGATAAGAATATTTTTGTACAGGCAAGAAATAACAGGCAATTCCTAATAATAAAATATATATGAATAAAACGAACTCACTCGTGCTGGTTTCCGGCACCATGATGTTGGCCTTAGGCACAGGATGTCACTCCAATACTTCGGAAGAGGCTAATAAAGAAGAACAGCAGAAACCAAACATCATCTTCATTCTGTGTGATGATATGGGATATGGTGATTTAGCTTGTTACGGACAGAAATATATTGAGACGCCTAACCTGGACCGTCTGGCTGCGGAAGGTATGCTCTTCACACAAGCCTATGCCGGAAGTCCCGTCAGTGCTCCATCGAGAGCTTCGTTGATGACCGGACAACATACCGGACATTGCAAGATCCGTGGAAACAAGGAATACTGGAGCGGTGAAATGATGTACGGACAGAATAAGGAATATACGGTAACAGGGCAGATGCCTTATGATACCGCTCATATCATTCTTCCTGAAATCATGAAGGCCAATGGCTATACAACCGGCATGTTCGGTAAATGGGCCGGCGGTTATGAAGGCTCGGAATCAACACCGGATAAACGGGGAATAGATGAATACTACGGATATATCTGCCAGTTCCAGGCGCATTTATATTATCCGAACTTCATGAACCGATATAGTAAGTCGGCCGGAGATACAGCTGTAATCCGTATTCCGCTGGAGCAGAATATTGAACATGCCATGTATGGCGACGATTACCGCAACCGTACCCAATATTCGGCTGATCTGATCCATCAGCAGGCGATGGAATGGATTGACAAACAAGATGGGAAACAACCTTTCTACGGCTTCCTGACTTATACGTTGCCTCATGCCGAACTGGTACAGCCGCAAGATTCCATTGTACAGTATTATATGGAGAAATTCCAGAACGATAAATCCTATCCGGGTTCAGAAGGTTCGCGATATAATCCGATTATGCACACGCATGCCCAGTTCGCTGCCATGATTACCCGTCTGGATACTTATGTAGGTGAAATCATGCAATTGCTGGATAAGAAAGGATTGGCCGAGAATACCATTGTTATGTTCTCGAGTGACAACGGGCCTCATGAAGAAGGTGGAGCTGATCCGGAATTCTTTGGTCGGGACGGCAAATTGAGAGGCTTGAAGCGTCAGTGTTATGAAGGTGGTATTCGTGTACCGTTTATCGTCCGTTGGCCAGGAAAAGTTCAGGCCGGTTCAGTGAATGATCATATCTGTGCCTTCTACGACATTATGCCTACGTTCTGTGATCTGATAGGAGAAACGGATTATGTAGCGAAATATACAAATCCAGAAAAGCCGGTAGATTACTTTGATGGCATTTCTTTTGCTCCGACCTTGTTAGGGCAGGCCGGACAGAAGCAGCATGATTTCCTTTACTGGGAATTTGAAGAGACTGATCAAATCGGTGTCCGTATGGGCGACTGGAAAATGGTTGTCAAGAAAGGTCAGCCGCATTTGTATAATCTGGCTACCGATTTACATGAAGATCATGACGTGGCTGCCGAACATCCGGATATTGTCCAGCAAATGAAAGAAGTCATTGCAAAACAGCATATCGAAAGTCCGGATTTCAAAGTGATATTGCCTGAATAAGACTTACTCGCTCCGGTGAGACTGATACACAAAGGCTGATGCTTTCGGGCCACCTATGTTCGTGTGTCAGTCTCACCAGAGTAGATGCTGTTCAAGGAACTTTCTTCTCTTATTATACCTTTCCATAAATGCTGAACAAATCGGACAAAAGAAGCCTCTTCGAGCAACTGTTTAAGAAGAATTATTCCCGTCTGTGCGGACTTGCCTATCAATATCTGAATGATATAGAGGAGTCGAAGGATGTGGTAAATGATGCTTTCGAGGCGGTTTGGAATAAGTTTCATACGCTTCAGATGGATACAGCGGATACCTATCTGATGACAATTGTCAGAAACAGATGCTTAAACCTGCTGGAACATCGGAAAGTACAACAACAATATGGAGCTTCTTTCACGGAATCGGATTTGTTGGAGGAAGAAATGGATTGGGAGGACAGAGAACGGATACTGGAAAAGATTGAATCTGTCTGTAATGAATTACCGGATAAAACCCGTTATATATTGAGCCAATGTTATTTTCATCGTAAAACCTATAAAGAGATAGCTTCGGAATTACAAATCACACCTGATGCTGTCAAGAAACATATCATGAAAGCCTTGAAGGTATTACGGGAAGCGGTACAGAAGTCTGAATAAATTCAAACAATCAGGGTAATTATGGAAGAGAAGAATTATAAGGATAGAGAACATCAAACGGGAACTTCGGAAAAGGAAACAGAAAACCTGTCAACTTCGGATAGCCAGTTGCTACGGGAAGCCGGACGTATATGTACAGAGCAAGATATAGAAAAGATGTTTCCGGCAGATCAGGCGTGGAAGGACTTTTCCCGTAAAAGAAAGCGGTCAAACCGGAAACGTATTCTTTACACGATGATGGGAGCTGCTGCTGTTATTCTCATTGCGGTAGCCGGATATCTGTCTTTCACAGCAGAATCAGAAGTCACCAGCTATGATCTTTTTACAGCAGTAAAGCAAGAGCCCGGTTGCATCTTGACAGGAAGTGATGGCTCACAAGAGATTGTTCTACAGGATGAATTGAATTTACTGGATGACACCTATCGTGGGAAAGAACATTATACTATAGAAACCCCATTAGGGAAGAATCTTCGGGTGATATTGCCCGATAGCAGCCTGGTGATCTTAAATGCCCATAGCCGACTCCGTTATACACAAAAGGGAAAACGCCTTACTACATTGGAAGGTGAAGCCTATTTTGAAGTCAGGAAGGATTCAGAACACCCGTTTGTCGTGCAGGCAGGTACGGCCAAGGCCTGTGTATTGGGAACAAGCTTTAATATCCGCCATTACGAACAAGAACAAATACATATTACCCTGCTGACCGGTAGTCTGGCTATTGAATCGGAAGCTACAGAAAATCCGGAAATCATGAAGCCTGGTGACGATGCTTCCTTGCTGGAAGACGGAAAAGTTATCATTCAGGAGAAAGGAGAGACGTCTCGTCCGATGTGGACATCCGGATACTTTTCATTTGATGATACTCCTTTATCGGAAGTTCTCTGTGAATTAGGCCGCTGGTATAATATCAATGTAACTGTTCTTCATCCGGAAGCAATGACACGTAATCTTCACTTCAGATGCAAGCGTTCATCGGAACTGGATAATATCCTTGATATCCTGAATGAATTGGGTGGATTTCGTCTGGTAAAGAAAGAAAATACCATTTTTGTGCAATAACGAGGTACCCGATTTCCCTTTCACCTGTATTACCATAAAAGGCATGATTAAAATGCTTTTCTGTGGAACTTAAAAGAAGGAATCATGAAAAGAGTCATCGGTTGTTCGCTTATTCTGTGGTGGGGCAGTTGTATGTGGATACAAGCTTTGCCGGAAGTCGATCATCCCAACAGGATGTATTATCAGGAAGATCGTGTTTCGTTGGTCGAAGCACTGAAGGAATTGGAAACCCATTACGGACAAACACTTGTCTTTACGTATGAGGATGTCAGTACTTTTCAGGTAAGAATGACTGAATGGAAACCGACAATCGAACAGACCTTAGATTCACTCTTGGCAGATTTACCGCTGACCTATATCCGCAAACAAAACCACATTGTCATTCGTAAGAAGCAGCATAAACCAGACATTCAGTCTCTCGGCGTCAGCTCCATCAAGAAGAAAGCCGAGGGAATAACAGGACAAATCATCAACAAGCAACAACAAGCTATCGAAGCCGCTTTTGTCTGCCTGGTTGATTCGGCCAAAAGCCAGCCCGTTAGCCAGGCTATTACAGACGCGGAAGGAAGATTCTCTTTTCCCCGTAGTCACGGAAACTTATGCTTATCTGTGACTTGTCTGGGATATAAGCCTTATCTCTCTTCTGTATTCAATGCAGAAGAAGAACATGAACTCCCCGTAATTGTCCTGGAAGAAGAATCGCAGGTGCTGGAAAAAGTTGTAGTAATCGGAGAGAAGATACAGCCGGTTCTCGAGCAGAAACCCGGTAAATTGGTATTCAATGTAGAGAACAGCATCAATGCGCAAGGTTCCAATGCCTTCGATGTCTTGAAGCAATTGCCGGGAATTTCCATTCAAGAAGAAAGCAAGACCATCAGTCTGAATGGCAGAAGCAGCATTCTGATTCTGCTGAATGGCAAACCGACCTATATGCAGCAGGCAGAAATCGTAGATTTGCTTAAATCGACCTCTTCTGCCAATATCAAGCAAATCGAAGTCATGTCGAATGCATCGGCCCAGTACGATGCGGCCGGTTCGGGCGGTATTCTGAATATCGTACTGAAGAAAAGAAAAGATGCCGGCTTTCAGATGATGCTGAATATCGGAGCTGCTTATTGGTTCAACCCGAAGCAGAATCTGGAGACGGTATTCAACTATTCCACGGGAAAGTGGAATATATATGGAAATTACAGTCATAACTTCGGCCATTCGAATCTGTATTACGGGAGTGAACGAAAACAGAGCGGAAAACTCTTTGACAGCCAGTCTACTGATACTGACAAGCGGAATACAGTCGCTGCTACTCTCGGTGCAGATTGTCAGTTGGCAGAACATCATACAGTTGGTGTACAGGGAACGGGTAATTTTGTATTCGGTCCGGGTTCAATCTATACGCACACCGATGTGTATGATGATTATATGCGCAGTCATCTTTTGTATTCACTCGCTTCAGAAAGCCAGTATGAACACCAGAAAGCAGCCCGATATAACTTCAACTTTAATTATACGTATGAATTACCAGATGAACGGACGTTCACTTTCGATGCGGATTATGGCTGGTTTGATGGAAATTCCCGTATTTATCAGCCCAATACTTATTATTCGCCGACTGGAGAGCTGGATTCCGTCGGGAATTACCGTTCGTTGGGTGGGCGAGACATCCGTCTGTATGCCTTGTCAACCCATTATAAAGAAACTGCCGGTCCGGGAGAAATCTTAGGCGGTATGAAATTTTCCAATGTTTCTTCTCGGAATACGTATCAATATTTCCAAGTATTACCACAGGAAGACGTGCTGGATACGGATATTTCCAACGATTTCTCTTATCTGGAATCTATTCTGGCGGCATACCTTTTATATGACTTCCATTTGGGGGAGAAATGGAATGCCAACGTGGGACTTCGTGCCGAATATACCCATTCGGATGCTCATCTGATGCCGGTAACAGGAAGTACGAACGAAGAAAGCCATGTACGCCGGGATTATGTAGATCTTTTCCCTTCGGCTGGTATTACATTCCGCCCAGACGATAAGCAATGCTGGTCGTTGAGTTACGGTAGACGCATCGACCGTCCGGTTTATTCGGATTTGAACCCGATCGAGCAAGCTCTGGATGGCTTATCGACCTGGAAAGGAAATCCGTTCCTGAAACCTCAGAAGACCAGTCGGATCAGTCTGCAATATCAATACGACCAGACTTCGGTGGAAGTATCTTATTCCCACACGACCGATTATCAAGTGCAGGTAACCGATACATTGGGCTCAGACAAAATCGTGATGGAGCCTCGTAACTTAGGTAAGCAATCTTATTGGGGCATCTCGGTCTCGCAGGCTCTCCGGTTACTTCCCAGATGGAATCTGACTCTTTCCGGAAATGCTTATTACCTGGATAACCAGATGGAATTTGATGTGCAGCGGCACTATCAGCGAAAACGCTGGGCCGGAAATTTCTCTTTGCAAACCTCGTTCCCTTTATGCTGGGGCATACGTTCGGAAGTATTGGGTGTGTATCTGACCAAACGGCTGGGCGGATCAACGGAAGTCATGAACCCGACCGGATTTGTAGATATCGGTTTCCAGAAGAAATTCTGTCAGGGAAAAGCCGCTGTCAAGCTCTCCTTATCGGATGTTTTCTGGTCGAACCACTGGGGAGACGGTATCAATTACTTCGGAGGCTTTGAATCCATCAACTATGGCTACGGCGAATCACGTATGTTCCGGTTAAACTTCACATATACCTTTGGCGGCTCGGAAAAACGAAAAGAAAAACATTTGAATATCGATTCGGAGTTAAATCGTTTCTAAATGGGAAAACCGGGATTTTATTCTTCAAGGGAAAGCTGAAGTCTAAAATACCCGGTTTTTATTAATTCAAGCTAAGGGTTCGTGGAAATATATCTTTTATTGCAGTATTTCTCCATTTTCAGCAATCCGGACATACTGTTCTCTATTCCCTTTTTCTACTTCAACCATATAGTAGTTGCCTGTTGGAGTTTCATAGAAATCAGCATCATCTACGCGATAATCCGCATAGCTGGCAGTAAGTGTCGCTTTGATAACATCCGGCAACAGGTTCGGATGAATATCCCAGGAAGTATAAATCCACTCATTGGCTGAATTGAATACAACTTCCTTCCCGATATTCTGATCAATGATATCCACTTCGATATTTCCATTGTCACGGTCTGTTTCAATGATAACCGCATTCGGATACATTTCTTTTACCATCGATTCGATATCGGTCGGAGTCTGTTCCGGCAGATAAGGATTATTATCAGTAGTATCAGGATCAGTCTGGTCCTTAATCAGAATACCGCTTGATGTGTAATACAGATCAATATCTCTTTCTCCGCTTTCCACTTCAATCACATAAACTGTTTCTGTACTAATACGTTCAACTTTGTCAACGTCCTCAACTCTCCAGCTGGCATATTGGCTCGATTCAAATACCTTTTTAACGGCTTCGGGCAGTGACTGGTAAGGAATGTCGGTCTCTGTCATTACCCAGCCATTTGCTCCAAACCACGCTTCGGCATCAAATCCATTCAAGCGGAAATCTACTACGGAATAACCCAACTTTTGTTCCCATTCTTCCACCTTGGCATTCGGATACATTGTCATGAATTCATTTTGAATGTCCGTTGGAAGATTTGATACATCCATATAGTCATCATCGCAACTCACAAAACAGGTTCCGCACATGGTTGCGGCAATCATTGTCAATAACTTGATATTCATAGCTCTCTTATATTTTATTTATCTAAATCAATTAATTCAAAGTTCTTATTAAATTTCAGTTCCCAACCATTGGATAGTTTGGCTTCATACGTATTTTTTTCTTTTTCCAGTTCAATAATCTTACTATCCGGATAATTACTCCGAACATAAGTCTGGATCTGATTGGGTATCAATGAAGCCGGTACCTCACTATATTTACATTTAATCTTTTCCCAATTTCCTGAACGGTCGAATTCAACTTTATCTCCATTTACGAAGATGACATCATAATTCTTTCCGAAGAAATCGGATTCCATTTTGGCAAGTGCCACTTTCTTGTCACCATAATTCTTGTTCATGAATTGTTGTGCAGTCTGTGGTAATTGAGAAAACTGTATTGGTTTGTCATCATCCGCATAAGCCGGTAATAACAGGGTAGTAGCTAACACGAGAGTCATACATATCCTTTTCATATCGAATCCTCCTTTATACTTTCATTAAATTTCTACGACAAAGATGAAGACCAATTCTGAAAAGAATTTGAATTTTTCAGCTTTTTCTTCAATTTTCAAGTAGAAAAGTGAAAGAAATGGTTTCCGTCCTTATAATAATAATGTATAGAAAAGGAATATAAACGGCAAATCGTATCGACAATGGCCAAACCTAATCCGGTGGACTGTTCTTTCTTCTTTCCCTGATAGAAGCGGGTGAAAATTTGGTTCTCATCCAAAGCTCCACTTTCAGCTGTATTGCTGACGATCAAATCATGAGCTGAGATCCGGATAGAAATCTGCCCGTCTTTTACATTATGGACAAAGGCATTCTTCAATAAATTCGTGATAAGAATAGAAGCCAGTGTGTCGTTCATATAAACCTCGAAGGAAGCCCTTTCTTCTATGGTTACATGGATATGTTTATAATCGAATACTTCCTTGAAATCATCCAGGTATTTGTGCACTAACAAATTTATCTGGATCGTTGAACTCTCTGGGAATTGTCCGTTTTCAATCTTCGAAATCAGTAACAGCGACTTATTCAGCTTCGAGATATGTTCGAGTGTCTGATAAACCTTGCTCAATTCTTCCATCTGCCGTTCCGACATCGTATCATCATCCATTAACATTTCAATCCGATTCTGGCAGATCGCCAGTGGTGTTTGTATTTCGTGGGAAGCATTTCCTATAAACTGTTTCTGCTGCTCATAAATAGCTTCATTATGGGAAGTACTGCGGATCAAAGCCTCATTCAACTTACGAAACTCAGTTACATCAGTCGGATTGTCCAGCGGGCGGTTGTTTTTCCCTAAGGTATAAGTGTCCAGCCAGTCTAAAAGTTTGTACAAAGGTTTCATATTCTGTCGATAAACCAGCACATTGATCAGCAGAATCGTAAGTAGTAAAACCCCGTACAGGAACATGATCCAGAACCAGATAGACGAAATCAGGTCGGCTTTTTCAATAGACGGTGTCGAGACTGTCAACATATAATATTGGTCATTCCGGTCTTGGAAGATGGTTTTCAGGATTCGGGCCGGTTCTGTTTCTTTCTTTTCTGTAATATATACCATCGAATCGGTATATTGAATATGAGGATGAGAAGCCGCATAAGCCTCGTCAATTTCCTGGAGGAAGTATTGGTTGTTGGAACCATTGTTATGTGATGGCAGCTTTTCTCCAGCCAGATGTCGGGTAATAATCACTTCTGAATAATCTTCCAGCGCATCATCAACTTCGTCATTGACCTCATCCATCAGAGCAAAGTAAAACAATCCAGCCCATATGGTCAGGATTACAATTAAGGCAACGGATAAACGTCCTATGACGCGATAGAAAAGTTTCATAATCAATTATTCGTAATTAATTTGTAGCCGATGCCGTAAACAGCTTTGATTTCCGGACCGGCTCCGGCTTCTTTCAGTTTCTTCCGGAGATTCTTGATCTGAGCATAGATAAAGTCGAAGTTATCAACCTGGTCGATATGATCTCCCCATACTGATTCCGCCAATGTCTGTTTATTAATTAACCGATTCGGGCGGTTAATAAAGTAGAGTAGGATATCATACTCTTTCCGGCTCAAATCAACCGGCTGTTGATCTACCTTGACTTCAAACGTAGACGGGTTGACTTCTATGTTATCTAGTGTAATCAGCTGTTCTCCTCCATGATTATTTCTACGGATCACACTTTTGATCCGTGCATTCAGTTCTGCCAGATGAAAAGGCTTTGCCAGATAATCATCTGCTCCCAAATCCAGACCGGCCACTTTATCTTCCCATGAATCTTTAGCAGAAATGATAATGACATTCTCTTTCCGCCTTTCTTTCTTCAGTGATTCCAGGATTTGCAGGCCGCTTCCTCCGGGAAGCATGATATCGAGCAAAATACAGTCGTAGTCATAGTCATCCAACTTAAGTAAGGCGGCCTGGTAATTATCGGCTGTCTCGACAACATACCGTTCCTTTTCCAAAGACTTTTTGATGATCTCCTGCAACGACGGGTCATCTTCTATAATTAATATCTTCATGTTATCACTAAATTGGGCAAAAGCAAATATAGCAAAAACTTTGGATTTATCTTTAAAATAACGGCAAGGAATATGACCAAACGGTAAATAGCAAGCCTCTGGTTTGGGTTAAACCAAAGCTGCTTGCTATTTACCGTTGGCCGAAGATTGTCAGGTTCTGTTTCTTTTTATCTTTTCATGATAGAAATAATTAACCAGTACCGGCTTGCCTTTTTCCGAACGGCCATAAGGCAAGTCATTTACCCGATAAGGCAAGTTTTGCTGCGCCGCATATGTTGAAATCTCAGCCTCAAGCGACTTCCAATAATCCAATCGTTTCTGGTTATAAATTTCATCATACAAGGTAAATAGTGACGGATATTTCTCTTGTATATATTCCATAATACATTTTTTGAACTGTCCCCGCAGATTCAGATTTTCCAGCCAGATCAAATCTGCATAGTCTTTTACTTCTTCAATGATGGCTTTTACATCAGTGATGCCTGGGAAAATAGGAGATATGAAACATACCGTACGAAGACCTGCATCGTATACTTGCTTCATAGCCCGCAGTCTGCGTTCTATGCTTACGGCTTGATCCATATCTGCTCTGAACTGTTCATCAAGTGTATTGACCGACCATGAAACCGTTACTTTACGAAACTGTTTAAGCAGGTCGAGATCACGTAATACAAGGTCTGATTTTGTACAGATCATGATCTCCGCATTAGTACCTTGTAGTTCTTCAAGCAAATGGCGAGTACGTCGAAATTCTTCTTCGTAGGGATTATAGCCATCTGTTACTGAGCCAATGACAATTCGTTGTCTGTCATAACGGTGCGGATTGGTGATGGGTTTCCAATTCTTTACATCTAAGAATGTTCCCCACGGTTCTGTATGACCGGTAAACCGCTTCATAAACGAAGCATAACAGTATTTACAGGCATGCGGACAACCTACATATGGATTTACAGAATAACCACCGACAGGCAACGATGATTTGGTCATGACGTTCTGCACGTCTATTTGTTTAACTACCATCATAGCGTAATAATTTCTCCATCTTCAGGAATAATCAACCGGATAGCCATTGTTCCCTTTTCCATTGTGATTATATCTTTAATAATTACAGTTGCAAATTTCGACAGATCGGTCTGATTGCTTTATGCCTTAAATTATGGAATATATGCCCTTTTGATAAAGAGAAATAGTACCTTTGTAAAAAGGTCGATTTATGAAAGAGATTATCAATCCGGAAAAACTGGTCAGCGTTCCATTCAGCAAAACTGATTGCGGAGTAGATTTTTATATCAATACCGGGAAAAGCGTGGATATCAGTGGCGTATTAACCGAATATAAACGGTTCAGAACAGATTTCTTCTGCTTCTTTTTCTTCCGCAAGGCAAATGGCTTTTTGCTGTTAAACTTTCGGAAGATTGATTTACGGGATGACATGATCCTGCTTCTTTCACCTCATCAGAAACAGGAATGGCATGTTGATGAAGCTGCGTTGGATTATACATTCCTTATCTTCCGCGAAGACTTCATGCGCACATTCATCGCCGACAAATTCTTTGTCTATCGTTTACTTTACTGTTATCAGACAGATACACCTCCATATTTATATTGTTCACCCGGAGAACAGGCTGAATATATTCGCTTGCTTGGGAAGATAAAACAGGAATTATTGCATCCTGTCGCTGATTCGTATAACCTGATAGTGTCTGTACTTTATTATCTGTTGGTGATAATTAACCGTGCTTATGCTACTGCCTACCAATTACCTGTGGAAGTTCCTAAAAACAATTATGCGTTTCAGTATAAGGATTTACTCGAACAACACATACATACGATGCAACGTGTTCAGGAATATGCCGATATGCTTCACATCAGCCGTATATCACTGAATTCGGCCGTCATGGCACAATTTGGCGTTTCGGCTACGCATTTATTAAAACAGCGCCTGCTTGAGGAACTGAAGAATGAATTATTGTTCTCCGACCGTACAATCAGTCAATTGGCTGATGATTTCTGTTTTTCCGACCCAAGCCATCTGATGCGGTTCTTTAAGCAACAGACAGGAAAGACTTTCACGCAGTATTTACACGACTATCAAAATGGAATATATGAATAAAAAAAGCCAGCCCCGAAAGGCCGGCTTTCTGTTATCTGATTGATATCCTTATTATCAATGGCATAACATTTCTGGAGTGATCGCTGTAAATTCAGCGGCATCCGACTTGCGGAGCTTGATGCTTCCGTCGTTCCAGTTAGATGGCCAGCCACCGATGATATGACCTAAGAACACCGCTTTGATTTCATGTAATCCCTTTGCCAAAGCAACTGAATTGTCATGACGGGAGAAGCGTTTTACTTCACCGCCATTGTTAACCAACAACTTGCCGTCGATCCAGACTTCTTCCAAATCAGATGAAATGAAATAAACACCATCTTCCGGAATATTTACATAACCTGTTGCTACGGCAGCATATTGGTTAACTCCACGCATCGATTCAGATGTTTCAACCACCGAACGGATTTCCTTCAGGTCTTTGATAACCGATTTCTTCGTTTCCTTCTTGGCTGCTTCCAGTTCCTTTACATTCAGATACATGCCATCTGTTACTTCCATATTCAGGCCCGGAGTCGTTTGAGCGACTTCCTTGGCAGGAGCCAGCGACTGCTTTTCTACCTGAATCGTACGGATCGGACTCATTTTGCCTGAAGGCAATACCGAAGCAATCTTCAAGGTTGTAGTTTTGCTGATTTCAATCGGAGCCGTGTAGGCTGTTGAAGCCGGAGTCGGTTCGCTGCCATCCAAGGTATAAACCATCTTGATCGGGCGGGTTGTCTTGAATTCCAGCGAAGCCTTGTCGGTAAATGCGACGAAGTTGCATGAACCGTTCGGCTGTTCAGGCAGCGGAATATGGTAGTTGATCGCATGACCATCCAGACGGACGTAAGCGTTTTCGATACGACGTTCGAAGTCCTTATAATCTTTCCGGTCCAAGTTCGTCCAACCGATTTCAGCAACGGCCAGAATACGTGGGAAAATCATATAATCACGTTTGGCTTCATCATACATGTATTCAGACCATGTATTTCCCTGAACACCCAAAATATAATCGCTTTTTCCCATCGCAGCCAATGTATCCGGTATCGGATTATAGCTGTATGTCTTTTCCAACAACGTATAACCGCCAATCGTCACCGGTTCAATCTTCGGATCGCCCTGGTAAGCATCCAGGTACATGCCGTTTCCACCCGGAGTCATGATAACGGTATGATCCATCAAAGCGGCAGCAATACCTCCTTCTTCACCACGCCATGACATCACTGTTGCCGAAGGAGCCAGACCGCCTTCCAGGATTTCATCCCAACCGATAATCTTTTTCCCTTTAGTCTCCAGGTATTTTTCCATACGCTGGATGACATAGCTCTGCAGTTTTTCTTCTGCCGAGTGTTTTCCGTCAGCTTTCAGTCCTTCCGCTTTGATACGTTTCTGACAGAGCGGACAGTTCTTCCAGCTGGTCTTCGGACATTCATCTCCTCCGATATGGAAATATTCACTTGGGAAAAGAGGAACCATTTCATCGATCACATCCTGCAGGAAAGTAAACATGTCTTCCTTGCCCGGACACATTACGATATCTTCAACACCCCAGATGATACGCGGAGTTCCCGGCTCACCTTTACAAGACAAATTCGGATAAGCCGCAATGGCTGCCATTTCATGTCCCGGCAATTCCAGTTCGGGTACGACCGTAATGAAATGGTCGGCCGCATATTTCACAACATCCTTTATTTCTTCCTGCGTATAATATCCACCATATTCGGTTCCTTCGCCGTCGATACGCTTCGAACCGATCTCAGTCAGTTTCGGATACTTCTTGATCTCAATACGCCAACCCTGGTCGTCTGTCAAATGCCAGTGGATACGGTTGATCTTGAACAACGACAGGACGTCAATGTATTTCTTGACATTCTCAACCGGCATGAAATGACGGCAAGGGTCCAGCATAATACCACGGTAACCGAAGCGAGGAGCATCTTTTATGCTGACAGCAGGAGCTTGCCAGGCTATTCCGTTTACCTTCGACGGGCTTTCAATCTCGGCCGGCAATAATTGCAGGAATGACTGCATGCCATAGAACAGACCTTGCGTCGTTTTGGCTACAACCTTGACGGCATCTTTCGATACTTCCAATGAATAACCCTCGTCGTTGGGCACATCGAGAGACGAATCTAACGACAACAGGATATTACCTTTTTCTGCCACCTGAATGTCCAGACCGGTTGACGTTCTCATCTTTGCCGCAAAGAATTCGGCAATTGTCTTTGCTTCCGGACTTACTGCCGTGATAGCCGTATGGCTGTTCAAACGGAAGAATCCATCTTGCTGAACTAGGCTCTGTGGAGTAGGGATGATGTTGATTCCCTGGTTGTACGACTTCACTTCGCCCTGGGGTTCAGCACAGGAAGCTAAAAAACATAAGGCCATACCGGCACAAAATGTTGCTAAAAGCTTCTTCATGTTACTGTGTTTTTTGAGATATTTAAAAGTTGATTGAATATTACCAAGCAAAAATAGGATATTCTTTCATGATGCTGTTTACCTTTTCGCGAACGGCTGTGATCGTCTTGTCGCATTCAGGTGCTGCTAAAACAGTATCAATCATCTCGACGATTTCACCCATCAGTTCTTCCTTCGCACCACGAGTCGTAATAGCCGGCGTACCGATACGGATACCAGATGTCTGGAAAGCAGAACGGCTGTCAAACGGAACCATGTTCTTATTAACTGTAATGTCGGCAGCTACCAGTGCTTTTTCAGCAACTTTACCGGTCAGATCAGGGAACTTCGTACGCAGATCGATCAACATACTGTGGTTATCGGTACCACCCGAAATGATCTTATATCCTTTATCTATGAATGCTTGTGCCATAGTAGCGGCATTCTTCTTCACCTGAGTCTGGTAGTCTTTATATTCCGGTTCCAAAGCTTCGCCGAAGGCTACGGCCTTAGCAGCAATAACATGTTCCAGCGGTCCTCCCTGAATGCCCGGGAATACGGCAGAATCCAATAACTGAGACATTTTCTTGATTTCGCCCTTCGGTGTCTTCTTTCCCCAAGGATTTTCGAAGTCTTTACCCAGCAAGATGATACCACCGCGAGGTCCACGCAATGTCTTGTGAGTGGTAGACGTTACGATATGAGCATATTCCAACGGATTATTCAATAAACCTGCCGCAATCAAACCTGCCGGATGCGCCATATCAATCATCAGCAAAGCACCTACTTCGTCGGCGATTTGACGCATACGCTTATAATCCCATTCACGTGAGTATGCCGAACCGCCACCAATGATCAATTTCGGTTTTTCGCGCAGAGCCACTTCTTCCATCTGGTCATAATCCACACGACCGGTTTCTTCTTTTACATTATATTCAACTGGATGATACAAGATACCAGAACTGTTTACTGATGAGCCGTGAGAAAGGTGTCCGCCGTGTGCCAGGTTCAAGCCCATAAAAGTATCACCCGGCTTCAGAACAGCCAACAATACAGCGGCATTGGCCTGAGCTCCTGAGTGAGGCTGTACATTCACCCATTCAGCATGGAATAATTTTTTCAGGCGTTCGATCGCAATCGTTTCGCTCTGGTCAACGACCTCGCATCCGCCATAATAACGCTTACCGGGATAACCTTCGGCATACTTATTTGTCAAGCAGCTACCCATTGCCTGCATTACTTGATCACTTACAAAATTCTCTGAAGCAATCAGTTCAATACCTTTCAGCTGGCGCTGATGTTCTTTCTCAATGATGTCAAAAATGATGTTGTCTCTTTTCATTACCTTAAAAGATTAGTAAATGAATGGTATAGTTTAAAAATGTTTACTTGCAAATATAGTCATTTTTTCGGTTTCCTATCATTTATAAGGGATAATTGAGACGGGAGAATATGTTAATAGGGAGAAAGGAAATTGATTCTCGGGAGATTTAAATACAATTCTAACTGGAAAGTAATCTTTTGACATATATGGAAAAGCTTTACCACAACTGTCAAAAAGCTTTTCCACATATATAATAAAGCTTTTCGACAGTTGTCAAACAATTAAAAAGTAACGAGAATCATATTCAAAAGTAACGGGAATAAGTGCTGGAAGTCATATACAGCGTATTCAAATACAAAGAGGCGATAACAAAAAAGGCAAGACCGGAAACCTCTCTTTCGAAAGGTTTTCCTGCCTTGCCTTTTTATCTTTATCTGAAATAGCGGAAGAAGAGTGAATTTATTCGGATTTCTTCTTCACAGATGTTATAATTTTCTGTTCGTTTGTATCAAAATCGACTACCATTGTATCACCTTCTGTAACCGATGAACGGATGATCAGTTCTGCCATCTCGTCTTCCAGGTATTTCTGGATAGCTCGTTTCAGCGGACGGGCGCCGAACTGTACATCATAACCTTTTGAGGCCACAAAATCTTTGGCTGCATCAGTAATCTCGAGTGAATAACCCAAATCTTTCACACGTTTGTACAAGCCTTTCAGTTCGATGTCAATAATCTTGTAAATGGCCTCTTTATCCAACTGATCGAACATGATGATATCATCAATACGATTCAGGAATTCGGGCGCAAATGCTTTGTTCAAGGCTTTATGGATTACACCTCTCGAGAAGTCTTTGTCCACTTCGCCTGCCATTTGTGTATTGAAACCGACACCACGGCCGAAATCTTTCAACTGGCGCGTACCGATATTGGAGGTCATGATCAGGATCGTATTCTTGAAATCAATCCGACGACCCAAACTGTCTGTCAGACGTCCTTCGTCGAGTACCTGCAACAACAGATTGAATACGTCCGGATGTGCCTTCTCTATTTCGTCGAGCAAGACAACCGAATACGGTTTCCGGCGAACCTTTTCCGTTAATTGTCCGCCTTCTTCATAACCAACGTATCCCGGAGGCGCTCCAATCAGACGTGACACGGCAAACTTCTCCAAGTATTCACTCATATCAATACGGATCAGCGCATCGGCCGAATCAAACAGATATTCTGCCAGCTTCTTGGCCAGATGTGTTTTACCAACACCCGTCGGTCCGAGGAACATAAACGTACCGATCGGCTTGTTCGGATCCTTCAGTCCGACACGGTTACGCTGAATAGCTTTCACAATCTTATGCACGGCATCATCTTGTCCGACTACCTTGCTCTTCAAGATATCCGCCATTTCCAGTAGACGGACATTTTCGGCTTTAGCAATTCGCTGTACCGGTACACCAGACATCATGGCAACAACTTCTGCCACTTTGTCTTCATCTACCGTTTCCCGATGTTCCTGCATTTCTTTTTCCCACTTGGCCTTGGCCGACTCCAAGTCCATCAGATACTGTCTTTCCTTATCCCGAAAACTGGCAGCCAGCTCAAAGTTCTGCGATTTCACCGCAGCCAGCTTTTCATTCTTCGTCTCTTCAATCTTGGCTTCCAGCTCTTCAATGCTTTTCGGCACTGTAATGTTCGAGATATGCACACGCGAACCGGCTTCGTCTAAAGCGTCGATGGCCTTATCCGGGAAATTCCGATCGCTAATATAACGCTCCGTCAATTTGACACACGCCGCCAACGCTTCCGGTGTATAATAAACATTGTGATGCTCTTCGTACCGGTCTTTGATGTTGTTCAGAATCTGCAACGTCTCTTCTGCGGTAGTCGGATCTACAATTACCTTCTGGAAACGACGCTCCAGAGCTCCATCTTTCTCGATGTTCTTACGATACTCATCCAACGTAGTAGCACCAATGCACTGAATCTCGCCTCTTGCCAATGCCGGTTTCAGCATATTGGCCGCATCCATCGAACCGGCAGCCGAACCGGCGCCGACAATCGTATGAATCTCATCGATAAACAAAATGATATTCGGGTTCTTGGAAAGCTCGTTTAGAATAGCCTTGATACGTTCCTCAAATTGTCCGCGGTATTTCGTACCTGCCACAATAGACGCCATATCCAGGCTGATAACCCGCTTGTCAAACAAAATGCGGGAAACCTTCCGTTGCACGATACGCATAGCCAAACCTTCCACGATGGCAGATTTACCTACGCCCGGTTCTCCAATCAATACCGGATTGTTCTTCTTGCGGCGGCTCAGGATCTGTGCCAGACGTTCGATTTCCTTTTCCCGGCCAACGATCGGATCCAGACGGTTTTCGGCCGCAGCCCGAGTCATATCTGTTCCAAAGTTATCCAATACCGGCGTATCATTGGGCGATTTCGACGGAGCAGAACCCGTATTGCCAGAAGAAGAGGAGCGAGGATTGTCACGACGAGAGAAGTTATCATCTTCATCTTCTTCGTCATCATCCGTATATCCGTCTTCGATTTCCATCAGTTCTTCGTCGTTCGGTTCACGGTCAGTATGTATGTAATCGGGTTCAGATTCTTCTCTCAACTTCTCGAAAAGCGAAGAATAAGAAATACCGGCATCCATCAGGATACGGGCTGCTACATTATATTCTTCGCGCACAATGGCAAGCAGCAGATGTTCGGTATCTGTTTGGTCTTTGTGTAGATTACGTGCTTCAGCATCGCTCATCCGCAGTACACGTTCTGTCGTTTTGCTGACGGTAATTTCCTGGGTAGAGTAATCAGAATCGACGGTATTCTTGATTTCCTGTTCGATCAGCCGTTTGATTGTAAACGGATCGACATGAAAATCCTCCAGCAATTGATAAGCTTTTCCTGAACCATCGCGAATAATACCCAGCATCAGGTGTTCGGGGCCGATATACGTATTCTGTAAACGGCCGGCTTCTTCACGACTGTATTCAATCACGTCAATCAATCTTTCTGAATATTTATTTTTCATCCTTATAATATATATAGGTGTATAATAAGAAATCTCCTTTAGTTTTGCGGGCAAATATTAAAACAAGTCCATTGCAGGTTTTGCCAATTCTCTAAAACCAATATACAAATTGCAAAGATAAACTTTCTTAGGCAAACTTTCTCTTGTGGCTCTTTAAAATTTATCCGCAAACCGTTACTAATACTTCTATCAAATACTATGCCATCATCCTTTAAATAGCTTTAGAATGGGTTAAAATATAATTTTTAGGCCGAATTTCTTTCGTAATCGGCGGAAAAGCCTTACTTTAGTGCACTTTTTAATAGATTCAAAATCTAGTGTAATTAATATAAAACTAAATGGTTGATCAAGACAGAATTATAAAGATTAACATTGAGGAAGAAATGAAATCGGCCTACATAGATTATTCTATGTCGGTCATTGTATCTCGTGCTCTTCCTGATGTACGTGATGGTTTCAAGCCTGTTCATCGCCGTATATTATATGGTATGAACATGATTGGAAACACATCCGATAAAAAACATCTGAAATCTGCAAGAATTGTTGGTGAAGTTTTAGGTAAATACCATCCGCATGGCGACAGTTCCGTTTACGGAGCTCTGGTTCGTATGGCTCAATGGTGGTCTATGCGATATACTTTGGTCGACGGCCAGGGAAACTTCGGTTCAATGGATAATGATAGTCCGGCTGCCATGCGTTATACAGAAGCACGCCTTAGCAAACTGGCTGAAGAAATGCTTCGAGATATAGATAAAGATACAGTTGATTTTCAGTTGAACTTTGATGATTCATTGAAGGAACCGACTGTATTGCCTACCCGTATTCCGAATCTGCTGGTAAACGGAGCTTCGGGTATTGCCGTAGGTATGGCAACCAATATGCCGACACACAATTTGTCTGAAGTACTTGACGGTTGTATGGCTTACATCGATTCTCGTGGAGAAATTGATATAGAGGGCTTGATGCAATACATTAAAGCTCCGGATTTCCCGACAGGAGCCACTATTTACGGTTACGACGGAGTAAAGGAAGCCTTCATGACCGGACGTGGCCGTATCGTACTGCGGGGTAAAGCGGAGATTGAAGTAGAGAATAATCACGAACAGATCATCATTACAGAAATACCTTATCAGGTTATCAAATCAGACCTGGTAAAAAGTATTGCCGATCTGGTCAACGAAAAACGTATTGACGGTATTTCGGATGTGACGGACGAATCAAGCCGTGCCGGTCTGCGTATCGTTGTAGATGTAAAACGCGATGCCAATGCCCAGGTCGTTCTGAACAAACTATATAAAATGACTGCTCTGCAGTCTTCTTTCAGTGTTAATAACATTGCCCTGGTCAATGGACGTCCGCGTCTGTTGAACCTGAAAGATCTGATCAAGGCGTTTGTTGACCATCGTCATGAAGTCGTAATTCGTCGTACACGGTATGATCTGGCAAAAGCCGAAGAGCGTGCCCATATCCTGGAAGGGTTGATTATTGCTTCCGACAATATTGATGAAGTAATTGCCATCATCAAATCGTCGACAAGTCCGCAGGAAGCGATTGAACGATTAATGGAACGCTTCTCTTTGTCTGACCGTCAGGCTAGAGCCATTGTTGAAATGCGTTTACGCCAGCTGACAGGACTAGAACAAGACAAACTGCGTGCAGAATACGAAGAATTGGAAAAACAAATTGCCTACTTGAAAGAGATCCTCGAGAATGATGACCTTTGTATGAAGATTATCAAAGACGAATTGCAGGAAATCAAAGACAAGTATGGAGATGAACGTAAGACAGACATCATCTATGCTTCGGAAGATCTGAATCCGGAAGATTTCTATGCAGATGATGAGATGATCATTACCATCTCTCATATGGGCTATATCAAGCGGACCCCGCTGGCCGACTTCAAGGCTCAGGGACGAGGTGGCATAGGAGTGAAGGGATCAGAAACACGTGATGAAGACTTTATCGAATATATTTATCCGGCATCTATGCATGCGACGATGATGTTCTTCACCTCGAAGGGCCGTTGTTTCTGGCTGCCGGTATATCAGATTCCGGAAGGAACAAAGAATGCCAAGGGCCGCGCTATCCAGAATCTGTTGAACATTGAACCAGATGATAAGGTACAGGCCTTTATCCGGGTTAAGAAACTGACTACCGACACCGAGTTCGTCAATTCTCATTATCTGTTGTTCTGTACCAAGAAAGGTATCATCAAAAAGACTTGCTTGGAAGCCTATTCGCGTCCACGTCAGAATGGTGTTAATGCTATTACCTTGCGTGAAGATGACGGCTTGATTCAGGTTTGTATGACAAATGGAGATCGGGAAGTCTTGATTGCCAACAGAAATGGTCGTGCTATCCGCTTCCATGAAAGTGCTGTCCGGGAAATGGGACGTACAGCATCAGGTGTTCGAGGCATGACTCTCGACGACGATGGTATGGATGAAGTAGTCGGCATGGTTTGCATCAAAGACAAAGAAAAAGAAACGACATTGGTTGTTTCCGAACAAGGTTACGGCAAACGTTCACATATTGATGACTACCGAATCACAAATCGAGGAGGAAAAGGTGTAAAAACTTTGAATATTACAGAGAAAACCGGTAAATTAGTGGCCTTCTTGAACGTGACGGATGAGAATGATCTGATGATTATAAATAAGTCAGGTATTACGATTCGTACCAAAGTATCTGATTTGAGTATTATTGGTCGTGCAACGCAGGGAGTACGTCTGATCAATTTAGGAAAACGAAATGATGAAATCGCTTCTGTATGCAAGGTATTGACTGATTCGGAAGAACAGGCAGCTGCTGAAAAAGCGAGCGGAGAGGCAAAAGATCAGTCACAGGCTGAAATGAATAATGAAAATATAATTCAGCCAAGAGAAGACAATTCATCCGAAGAATAATAACAAAAAACCGATAGATAAACAAATAGAATATTTATTTAAAAACTTTTATTTACAATGAAAAGAGTATTATTGACAGCAGCACTTTGTATGGCGTTTTCAGCTTCGTTTGCACAAAAGAAAGCTGTAAGTGAAGCACAGAGTTTGGCAAAGGGATCAAATCCTAATTTTGCAGAAGCCAGATCAATGATCAAAGGCGCTCTGGAAAATGCAGAAACGAAAGATCAGGCAAAGACATGGTACGTAGCTGGTTTCATCGAAGATCAGGAGTTCAGTATGGAAAGAACAAAACAAATGTTAGGTAGCCAGCCGAACGAACCGGTTATGTACACGGCTTTAGCAAACATTCTTCCGTACTTGGAAAAAGCTTATGAGTTGGATCAGCTTCCAAACGAAAAAGGAAAGATCAAACCGAAGTTCACAAAGGATATTAAGAGCATTTTAAGTGCTAACCATGTATATTACATCAACGGTGGTGCTTATTACTTCGATCAGAAAGATTATCCAAAAGCATATGATTTCTTCCAGCAGTATTTGGAAATCTCTGATCATCCAATGTTCAAAGATACTCCGACAGCTGCCCGCGATTCTAACTTCATGACTGTTCAGTTCTATGCAGCAGTAGCCGCTACTCAGTTGAAGGATTCACAGAAAGCAATTGCAGCTTTGGAACGTGCAAAGAATACAGACTATCGTCAGAACGATGTTTACCAGTATTTGTGCTATGAATACGAACAGGCTAAAGATACTGTCAACCTGGAAAAGACTTTGAAAGAAGGTATGGAAAAATTCCCGGATGAAAAGTATTATATGCTGAGCTTGATCAATAACTACATCTATTCAAACAGAAACGAACAAGCTATTGAATATCTGAATTCAGCTATTCAGAAAGACCCGAACAATGCACAGCTGTATGATGTAATGGGCCGTGTATACGAAACAGGTGTAAAAGATTATGCAAAAGCTGAAGAATACTTCAAGAAAGCAGTAGAACTGGATGGTGAAAATCCGGATATCTTGGCTAACTTAGGTCGTGTATATTACAATCAGGGTGTAAATAAATTGGGTGAAGCTAACTCAATTACAGATACTCAGAAGTATCAGGAAGAATCAGCTAAAGCTAAAGCTTTGTTTGAACAGGCTATGCCATATTTCGAAAAGGCACACCAGATGAAACCTGAAGAAAGAGATTACATGACAGCTTTACGTGGTATCTACTATAACTTGAATATGGGTGATAAGTTTGATGCTATCGAAGCAGAAATGAACAAGTAATTTTATATTGATCATTCAATAACAGAAAGCCTGCTCTTCTTTGAAGGGCGGGCTTTTTTATTTGACAAAACCACAACACTAAAAACAGAATCTACGACTGCATTTTAATCAACTTCTAATTTGCATTAAGCCTTTTCTAATTGCTTTCATGACGGCACTGTAACTGGCATCATCTATTTTTGCTGCACATTAAATGAATAAGAGAGCATGAAAAGGATGATGATTTTATCGCTGTTTACGTCAGTCTGCCTATCTGTTTACGGACAAGAGATTACGCAACAGCGGGTGACACTTCAAGAGGCTGAACAGTGTTTTATGACAAACAATCTGCAATTACTGGCTGCACACTATGAAATCAGTAAAGCAGACGCGGCTATTATCCAGGCCAGACTGTTTGAGAATCCTGTAATTTCGTTTGAGCAGAATGTTTATAACCGGCTAAACGGGCGTTATTTTGACTTTGGAAAAGACGGACAAACGGCAGTAGAACTGGAACAACTGATTTATATTGCCGGACAATACAACAATCGCATAAAACTGGAAAAAGCCAATAAAGAGATAGCTCAATATCAGTTTGAGGAAGTGGTTAGAACTTTGCGTAGCGAGCTCAAGAAAGACTTTATCCGTCTTTTCTATGCAATCCAGTCGCAACAGATCTATGAAACTGAAATCAGCTCGTTGGCAAAGGTTATTGAAACAGTCGGCCAGCAACACGAACAAGGGAATATTTCCTTACTTGAGCGAACTCGACTGGAAGCGTTATTACTCTCACTCCAGAAGGATAAGAATGAACTTAGCAGTCAGATTATTGATCTGCAGGCAGCCGTTAAGCTCCTGATGGGAATGCCAGCCGACCAACCCCTCGTTCCTTTCCTGAATGAATCCTTCTTACCATCTGTTGATCTGAAACATATTCCTTTCTCTGATTTACTGGAATTCATGCAAGTCAGGCCTGACGTCAAGCTGGCTGAAGCCCAGATACAAACATCTGTAGCAAACCAGAAACTTCAGAAATCATTAGCGTTCCCCGAAGTAAGTATAAAAGGGACGTACGACAAAGCAGGAAACTTTATCAATAACTATTGGGCAATCGGCGTGAATGTATCCATTCCCATTTTCAATCGAAATCAAGGAAATATAAAAGCTGCACGATTTGCCGTAAAACAGTCTCATAAACAAGAAGAACAGGCCAGAAGAGAAGCCGAAAATGAATTATTTTCAACTTACTCTCGCTTAGACAAAGCCCTTGAACTGTACAAAAAGACGAATTGTGAACTAACCGACAGACTGTCTGAGATAATTCGTGGAGTCAATCAGAATTTTCTGAAAAGGAATATCAGTCTGTTGGAATTCATTGATTATTATAACAGCTACAAAGAAATCTACTTGCAGATGAATCAGATCAAGCAAGATCTGTTTTTGGCAGTAGAAGATATTAATATCGTGACAGATCACAATGTATTCGTTTATTGACTTCTCATTTTAATAGGATACAAATAAAGAAATAAATTATGGAATATAAGAATTTATGGGTTTGCCTGTTGGTCTTACCCTTTGTCTTTTCGTGTACAAAAACTGGGAAAGAAGAACAAGAAAGCGAGCGTGAATTATTCTGCCTGACAGATAGTTTGAAACAAGTCATTAGCTTAGATACTGTTTTCTGCCAGCCATTAAAACGGGAACTATTATTGAACGGACGAATAGATTTTGATATGGATAAAGTTACTCCGGTCTATTCGATGTTAAGTGGCAATGTGGTGACTGTCAATGCCGCAGTTGGTGATTATGTAGAAAAGGGTAGTGTCTTGGCGTCAATACGAAGTCAGGAAATCGCTGAACTGTCTAAAGAACGCCAGGCAGCCGAACAACAAAAACGGGTAGCTGAAAGAAATCTGCAGGCGGCAGAAGATATGTACGCATCAGGTATGATTTCTGATCGCGACAGACTGGAAGCAAGCCAGGCTTTATCGGATGCGAATGCGGAATTACAACGAATACATAAATTGTATGATTTGTATCCGACCGATCATGATACCTATTATTTACTGAAGGCTCCGGTATCTGGTTTTATTACAGAAAGGAACATCAATGCCAATCGCTCAATCCGGCCAGATCAGGAAGAAGAGCTATTTACAATTGCAGGTTTAGAAAAAGTATGGGTTACAGCAGATGTTTATGAAAGCGATATTAATAAGGTAAAAGAAAAACAGCCTGTCAGAATAACAACTTTGACTTATAAAGATAAGGAATTTGCGGGAGAAGTGGATCGTATATACCAAGTATTGGACCAGGAAAGCAAAACGATGCGCATCCGAATCAAACTTGACAATCCAAAATATCTGCTGAAACCGGGTATGTTCGCGAATGTATATGTTACCCGGCAAGAAGACGAGCAAATGTTACCCTGTATTCCGGCAACCTCAGTCATTTTTGAGAATGGCCATCAATACGTGGTTATTGTATCTGCACAAGGATCATTCCAAAAGCGGGAAATAAGTATTTACAAGCAGAACCAAACAGTATGTTTTGTAGATAAAGGACTTGAACAAGGAGATGTTCTGGTCAATCATAATTCCCTTTTAGTTTACAATGCTTTAAAATAGTTTGACCATGCATTCATTTATTGACAAGATAATTACATTTTCACTGAAGAATAAATTCTTTATATTCTTTTGTACGGGATTAAGTATCCTTATTGGTATCGCCAGTTTCACCCATACTCCCATAGACGCCTTTCCGGATGTGACGAATACAAAAGTAACGATCATCACGCAATGGCCAGGACGCAGTGCCGAAGAAGTAGAGAAGTTCATAACGATCCCTATTGAAATTGCCATGAATTCGGTGCAGAAGAAAACGGATATTCGTAGTTCAACTTTATTTGGCCTATCTGTAGTCAACGTAATGTTTGAAGACCATGTAGATGATTTCTTTGCACGGCAGCAGGTATATAATCTATTAAATGATGCTGATTTACCCGAAGGCATAACTCCAGAAGTACAACCGCTGTATGGACCGACAGGGGAAATTTTCCGGTACACACTGCAAAGTAGCAAACGTTCTGTCAGAGAATTGAAGACATGGCAGGACTGGACCATCGAGCGAAAGCTGAGAGCCGTTCCTGGTGTAGCGGATATTGTCAGTTTCGGAGGAGAAGTAAAGACATTCGAAGTTAGTGTAAATCCCAATCAGCTGATGAGTTACGGGATTTCCACATTAGAATTGTATGAAGCCATTTCCAAAAGTAATCTGAACGTAGGTGGCGATATTATTACTAAAAGTTCACAAGCCTACGTTGTTCGTGGAATTGGATTAATAAACGATATCAAGGAAATTGAGAATATCGTTGTAAAGAATATCAACGGAACACCCATTTTAGTAAAACACTTAGCTACCGTTAAAGAATCTTGCCTGCCACGTTTAGGTCAGGTTGGCTGCATGGATAAAGATGATGTAGTAGAAGGAATTGTTGTCATGCGGAAAGGTGAAAATCCAGAACTGGTTATTAATGCCTTAAAAGATAAAATCAAGGAAATACAATCGGAACTGCCGGATGATGTCCGCATAGTTCCTTTCTACGATCGGGAAGATCTGGTACACCTGGCTGTACATACGGTTACGAAGAATCTGACGGAAGGACTTGTTTTCGTCATCTTTGTTATTCTGATCTTTATGGCAGACTGGAGAACGACCGTTATTGTTGCTGTTATCATCCCATTGGCATTATTGTTTGCGTTTATTTGTTTGCATGTCATGGGGATGAGTGCCAATCTGCTCTCAATGGGAGCTATAGACTTTGGTATCATTGTCGATGGAGCTGTCGTCATGACAGAAGGACTTTTTGTCATGCTTGACAAGAAAGCGAGGGAAGTCGGTATGCCGGCTTTCAATGTAATGAGTAAGATGGGAATCATCAGAAAAACTGCCAAAAGACAAGCGAAGTCTGTTTTCTTCTCCAAAATGATTATCATCACGGCTCTCATTCCCATTTTTTCTTTCCAGAAAGTAGAAGGGAAGATGTTCAGTCCACTGGCCTATACTTTAGGATTTGCTTTATTGGGAGCTCTTCTTTTTACCCTGACTTTAGTTCCTCTCCTGTCATCTATCTTGTTAAAGACAAATGTCAGAGAAAAACACAATCCGTTTTTGAATGTCGTAAATAAATACGCTTCAAACGTGTTTGAGTACTGTCATCGATGTCGGAAACGAGTTATAACAATAGCTACTCTTGTTGCTATTTTGGGTTTATGGAGCTTTACCTGGTTAGGAACAGAATTCCTCCCGCAGTTGAATGAAGGTTCAATTTATATCCGGGCAACTTTACCACAAAGCATATCTTTACAGGAATCCGTCAAGTTAGCCAACGAAATACGAGGAAAATTACTATCATATGATGAAGTAAGAAAAGTTTTGTCACAAACCGGGCGTCCAAACGACGGAACAGATGCGACTGGATTCTACAATATAGAATTTCATGTAGATATTTATCCCGAAAAGGAGTGGAAAAGCAAGCTTACCAAGAGTGAACTGATAGAGAAACTGCAAAACGACCTAAAAGTATATCCAGGGATAGATTTTAATTTTTCCCAGCCGATAACCGATAATGTTGAAGAAGCAGCCAGTGGAGTGAAAGGGTCCATCGCCGTCAAAGTATTTGGTAAAGATCTATATGAATCGGAGCAAACGGCGGATAAGATATATAATGTATTGCAGACAGTCGAAGGCATTGAAGACTTGGGCGTTATCAGGAATATTGGTCAACCAGAACTGAGGATTGAACTAAACGAAGCCAGTTTAGCCAGATATGGCGTTGCTAAAGAAGATATTCAGTCGATCATTGAAATGGCGATAGGAGGGAAAAGTGCTTCTTTGCTATACGAAGATGAACGGAAATTTCACATCATGGTTCGTTATGCGGAAGAATTCAGAAGAAATGAGGAAGAAATCGGTAAAATTTTAGTTCCGGCTAAAGATGGGGCAATGATTCCAATCCAAGAACTGGCCGATATCAAAACAATCACCGGACCGTTGATTATATACAGAGATAATCATACCCGCTTTTGTGCGGTGAAATTCTCTGTCAGGGGGCGGGATATGGGAAGTGCCGTAAAAGAAGCTCAACAGAAAGTATCTCAACAGGTTTCTCTCCCTGAGGGTTATACCTTGAAATGGACCGGCGATTTTGAGAATCAGCAACGAGCCAGTAAACGATTGGCGCAAGTTGTTCCTATCAGTATAGCTATTATTTTTATTATTCTGTTTGTTCTTTTTGGAAATTCAAGAGATGCTGGTCTGGTTTTATTGAATGTTCCTTATGCAGCAGTTGGAGGAATAGGTGCTTTGTTAATTACCGGATTTAATTTTTCCATTTCTGCTGGTATTGGATTCATTGCTCTTTTTGGTATTTGCATTCAGAATGGAGTTATTGTTGTTTCTGATATTAAGCAAAACCTGTGGAACGGATTAAAACTGGAAGACGCTATTCACCAGAGTGTAAAAGTCCGGGTACGTTCTGTCTTGATGACGGCTATGATGGCAACTATCGGTTTGATGCCAGCAGCTGTAAGTACTGGTATCGGATCCGAAAGTCAACGTCCGCTAGCTATTGTCATCATTGGAGGCTTGGTGACAGCAACCATTTTCACTTTATTTATATTCCCGTTGATGGTCGAAGCTGTCTACAGAATGGTTCTATTCGATAAAAATGGGAAATTAAAACAAAGAAAATTGTGAAGACGGTTGATATGATTTAATTTTGTGAAAATTCAATGCGAGAAATATGGCTAAAATTTTAGTGGCAGAAGATGAGATAAACATTGCTTCCTTCATTAAAAGGGGATTGGAAGAATTCGGTTATACTGTCGTAACGGCCAGCAATGGGGAAGAGGCTTGGGGTATGATTTGCCAAGAATCATTTGATCTATTGATGCTTGACATTATCATGCCCCAGATGGATGGCCTGCAACTTTGCCAGCTGTTCCGCCAGAAATTTGGATATGTTACTCCAATCCTTATGGTAACGGCTTTAGGAACTACTGATGACATTGTAGCTGGATTGGATGCAGGAGCCGACGATTATATATCTAAACCTTTTAGTTTTGCCGAATTACAGGCCAGATTACGGGCATTGCTGCGTAGGAGGGAGCCTCACCCTTCTGCGGCAATCCTGGAATGTGCAGACCTGCAATTAAACACAGCTACCCGGAGAGCTTATCGGAACGGACAGCCGATCGACCTGACAGTAAAAGAATGCCGGTTGTTGGAATTCTTTATGCACAATCAAGGCTCTGCACTGAGCCGGATGCAGCTCTTGCGGGAAGTCTGGGACAAGAATTTTGATACCAATACAAATATCGTAGATGTATATGTCAATTACCTCCGCTCTAAAATAGATAAAGGTTTTGACAAAAAATTGATTCATACGGTAGTAGGAGTCGGCTATATGATGGAAGCATGAAAACAGGAAACAAGATAGTTTGGGTATATACATGGCTTATCATGGGATTGGTTGTGTTCGTGGTGGTATTATTCTATATCCTCACAGCACGATCTATTAATAAAGTATATGAATCGTATCTGGCTGAACGAGCAATCGCTACAGCTGAAAAATATTGGGAACGGGATGAATTGGATGATGCAAGCTACGATCTGGTGCAAAAGCGTTATGATCAGGCATTACCAATTGCTAAGGAGTTAATTCTGAATGCAGATTCCATTATTAAGGCTAGAAAGTCATTATCCCGTTATTTATCGGACGAAGACATAAATGAATTGTATTCAAAACATATCGTACATTTTGAAGGAAAAGAACATCAATATGGTGTAGCCATTTATTATCCAGATAATGAAGGGAATTTTATCGTCTTAATTCGATCCAATAATCAATATGGTGCGGACATTATTGCTCGCATGGGCTGGTTACTGCTTGCAGCCTTTGGACTAACAGCTGTCCTTGTCTATGGAGTTGGTAAATTATATGCCGGACGTTTAGTGAACCAGATAGACGAAGCTTATCAAAATGAGAAATCTTTTATTAGTAATGCTTCTCATGAACTGAATAATCCGTTGACAGCCATTCAAGGAGAATGCGAAATAACGCTGTTGCGGGAACGAACTCCAGCAGAATATGCATCTGCCTTAGAACGTATTAAGTCTGAAAGCCAACGAATGATTATTCTGATGAAACACTTGCTATTTCTTTCTAGAGGAGACAAAGAAATCATTAATAGTGCTATCGAACCTATTCATTTACAGGATTTTTTTCAAACATTAGTAACTGATCCAGTTCGTTTTAAAAAGGAGGGCCCTGAGGTAATTGTTGAAGCCAATCCACATTTATTAGGTATTGCTATTCAAAACATTATCAACAACGCTTACAAATATTCGAAAGGAAAAGAAGTCGAAATACGTACTAAAGGTTACAATGTATATATTGAAGATCAAGGAATTGGTATTTCTTCAGATGACATCAAACGTATTTTCCAGCCATTTTATCGGGGTAAAAATGCAAGAGGTTTTGAAGGACAAGGCATTGGTTTGACATTATCTGTTCGGATTCTAAAATCATTCGGCGCTCGTGTAAAAATCAATTCAGAATTAAACAAGGGAACTCAAGTTCATATTTGTTTCCAGCCATCTTCAATATCAACACAGAGAAGTAAGTAAATTCAGTTATTCTGAGTATAATTATAATAGGAAGAACCCAAACAGGTATTTCATATATTTTCTATTTAACATAATCGTAATTATAAATCAATAGGGTTTCATTTGTAAAAGTGCAGTACTATGGAAACAGAACTAACGAGAATCGTTTTTATTTCTCGTTTATTTCGTTATCTATTTCCTTTTATTTTGTGATCAAAGTATTCAATTACATTTTATGGATTCCTTTTTAATGCTCCTGTCTTACATAAGAAAATTTGGCAGTAGCTCTATTGACAAACTGAAGAAATGTCATATAATATTTCTTTTTGTCTCTATAAACGACTTTGGTACTTAATTTGTAGAAAAATTAATGGCTTGCACGATTGAATAAACAAGCTAAATTAATCAGATAACAATAAAAAATATAAATATGAATAAGAATGGTAATATCGGGGTTACAAGTGAAAACATCTTCCCGATCATCAAAAAGTTCTTGTATAGTGATCACGAAATTTTCTTACGTGAACTCGTTTCAAATGCAGTCGATGCCACGCAGAAATTGAAGACATTGGCCTCAGTTGGTGAATTCAAAGGTGAAATGGGTGATCTGACAGTTCGTGTTAAATTCGACGATCAGACGATTACCATCTCTGATAGAGGTATTGGTATGACGGCTGAAG
This sequence comes from Parabacteroides sp. AD58, assembly GCF_023744375.2. Classification (NCBI taxonomy): domain Bacteria; kingdom Pseudomonadati; phylum Bacteroidota; class Bacteroidia; order Bacteroidales; family Tannerellaceae; genus Parabacteroides; species Parabacteroides absconsus. Next base: position 745,937 of record NZ_CP146284.1, read on the forward strand.
AAATCGATAAATATATCAATCAGATAGCCTTTTCAGGTGCTGAAGAATTTGTTGAGAAATATAAGAATGATGCAGCAGCAATCATCGGTCATTTCGGGTTGGGATTCTACTCCTCTTTCATGGTATCAAAGAAGGTAGAAATTGTTACCAAGTCATATAAAGAAGGCGCACAAGCTGTAAAATGGAGCTGCGACGGTACTCCTACTTATACCTTGGAAGAAACTGAAAAGGCAGACCGTGGTACTGATATTATTCTGTACATTGATGATGAAAATAAAGATTTTCTGAATCAACAGAAAATTACAGACCTGCTGAAGAAATACTGTCGTTTCTTGCCTGTTCCTATCGCATTCGGTAAAAAACAGGAATGGAAAGACGGTAAATATGTGGATACCGATGAGGATAATATTATTAATGATACGACACCGGCCTGGGTTCGTAAACCGGCTGATTTGAAAGATGAAGATTATAAAAAGTTCTATCAGGAACTTTATCCGATGTCAGACGAACCGCTTTTCTGGATTCACTTAAATGTGGATTATCCGTTTAATCTGACAGGTATTCTTTACTTCCCACGTATCAAGAGTAATATTGATTTACACCGGAACAAGATTCAGTTGTATTGCAATCAGGTATTCGTCACAGATTCTGTAGAAGGAATCGTACCTGAATTCCTTACATTGCTGCATGGTGTAATCGATTCACCGGATATCCCATTGAATGTTTCACGTTCCTATCTGCAGAGCGACCAGAATGTAAAGAAGATTTCAAGCCATATTACGAAAAAAGTAGCCGATCGCTTGGAAGAAATCTTCAAAACAGACCGGAAACAATTCGAAGAAAAATGGGATTATCTGAAGCTCTTCATTCAGTATGGAATGTTGACAGATGAAAAATTCTATGATCGTGCAGTTAAGTTTGCCTTGCTGAAAGACATTGATGATAAATATTATACGCTTGATGAATACAAGACGTTAATTAAAGACAATCAGACAGACAAAGACGGTACACTGGTTTATTTGTACACGACGAATAAGAATGAACAATACAGTTATATCCAGGCCGCCAAGGATAAAGGATACAGCGTATTGGTTATGAATGGTCAGTTGGATGTTCATGCTATTGGCCAGTTGGAACAAAAGTTGGATAAAGTCCGTTTCGTTCGTGTAGATAGTGATACAATCGACCGTTTGATTGCTAAAGAAGACGTCGGAAAAGTTTCATTGGAAGAACAACAGCGGGAAGCATTGCAGGAAATCTTCAAGAGCCAATTGCCTAAACTGGAAAAGACTGAGTTTATGGTCACTTTGGAAGCTTTAGGAGAAAATTCTAATCCTGTTGTACTGACACAAGGTGAATATATGCGTCGTATGCGTGAGATGTCGGCTATGCAGCCGGGAATGTCTTTCTACGGAGAAATGCCTGATAGCTATAATCTGGTAATTAATACAGATCACGCCTTAGTAAAAGACATTTTGGCAAGTGAAGAATCAGCATGTAATGAAAAATTACAGCCTATTCTGGCCGATATGAAGGGATGGAAAGCTCGTCAGTCAGATTTGCGTGAAACTCAAAATAGTAAAAAAGAAGAGGAAATCACGGAAGCTGAAAAAGAAGACATGACTAATACAAATAAAAAGATTGCAGAATTGCGTGTTGAGTGCAATAAGATTATTGCCGAATATGCAGCTAGCAACAAGAAAGTTAGTCAGTTGATTGACTTAGCCTTATTAAGCAACGGCTTACTGAAAGGCGAAGCTTTGAGCAACTTCATCAAACGCAGTGTTGACTTGATACATTGATAAAGGAATGAAATATTCAATTTATTAAGACTGAAAGAAAGAGATTGTCGGGAATCAATGAAGAGATTCCTGATAATCTCTTTTTTTATTAGAAACAGTTGATTTTATTTATGGAACAGGAAATTCAATTGAACGAACATAACAAGCAGGAATATCCTCCTATGCACACAACAGAACATATTCTAAACCAGACTATGGTTAGGATGTTTGGTTGCCCGAGGTCGAGGAATGCCCACATAGAACGGAAGAAGAGTAAATGCGATTACGAATTACCGGAAGCTCCTACCCCCGAACAAATGCAGGAAATTGAACGGCGAGTAAATGAAGTGATAGATCAGCATTTGCCGGTAACTATTGAATTCATGCCAAGAGAAGCAGCAGCAGCCATTGTTGATTTAAGTAAATTACCAGAGGATGCAAGTTCAACTCTTCGGATTGTGCGCATCGGAGACTATGATGCGTGTGCCTGCATAGGAGCGCATGTGCAAAACACCTCAGAAATAGGACATTTCAAGTTGCTCACATACGACTATAACGAAGGGCGTTTGCGTTTGCGATTCAAACTTATAGAATAAAAAATGCAAAGCTGTACCGAAATAAAAATATTTTTATGTAAGTTTGCATGTATAAATGACCATATTTTTTAAATAGACAATATTATGACAATTGATCAGTTTAATTTTGCCGGTAAAAAGGCAATTGTTCGCGTGGACTTCAATGTACCTCTCGACGAAAATGGTAAAATTACAGATGATACCCGTATTCGTGGTGCTCTGCCTACATTGAAAAAGATTTTGGCAGACGGTGGTAGCTTAATCATTATGTCTCACATGGGCAAACCGAAAGGAAAGGTAAACGCCAAGTATTCATTGAGCCAAATTGTTGATGCTGTATCAGCTCAGCTGGGTGTTCCTGTTAAATTTGCTCCAGATTGTGCAAAAGCAGGCGACGCTGCTGCTGCATTGAAACCAGGAGAAGTTCTTCTGTTGGAAAACTTACGTTTCTATCCGGAAGAAGAAGGTAAACCTGTAGGCATTGAAAAAGAAGATCCAGGCTACGAAGAAGCAAAGAAGGCTATGAAGGCTTCTCAAAAAGAATTCGCAAAAACTTTAGCTTCTTATGCTGATTGTTATGTAAATGATGCATTTGGTACTGCACACCGTAAGCATGCATCAACAGCTGTTATCGCTGATTATTTTGATGCTGACCATAAGATGTTAGGCTACCTGATGGAAAAAGAAGTACAGGCTGTAGATAATGTATTAAGCAATATCAAACATCCGTTTACTGCTATCATGGGTGGTTCTAAAGTATCCACAAAAATTGGTATTATTGAAAACCTGATGGACAAGGTAGATAACTTGATCTTATGTGGTGGTATGACTTACACATTTGCTAAGGCTCAAGGTGGAAAGATTGGTATGTCTATCTGCGAAGATGATAAGCTGGACTTGGCTTTGGACATCATTGCTAAAGCTAAAGCTAAAGGTGTTAACCTGGTATTAGGTACAGACTGTGTAGCAGCTGATGCATTTTCAAATGATGCCCACACTATGATCTGCCCGGCTAACGATGTTCCTGATGGTTGGGAAGGTTTGGATGCTGGTCCTGAGACTCGTAAGGCTTTTGCAGATGCTATTAAAGGTGCTAAGACAATCCTTTGGAACGGTCCTGCTGGTGTATTTGAATTTGATAACTTTACTGCAGGTTCACGTGCTATTGCTGAAGCTATTGCAGAAGCAACAGCTAACGGTGCTTTCTCATTAATTGGTGGGGGTGACTCAGTTGCTTGTATCAACAAATTTGGTATGGCAGACAAGGTTTCTTACATCTCTACAGGTGGTGGTGCTTTGTTGGAAGCTATCGAAGGTAAAGTTTTACCGGGTATCGCTGCAATCAAAGGTGAATAATTAGCACTAACGTTATAAAACTAAAGGGAGAAAATGAGGTTAAAACCCGATTTTCTCCCTTTTTCTTTTTATCATTATTCCTGACTAAAAACAGAAAAATGATTTATATCTCTAATGCTCCAATTATTTCCTTTACAGATTTGAACCCGTGCCGATCACAGTAGTCATTGATTCCATCTATTACCTGAATAGAAATGGTAGGATCTATAAAATTATAAGTTCCAATCTGTATAGCTGTTGCTCCCGCCAACATAAATTCAACAGCATCTTTCCAATTAGATATACCTCCTAACCCGATAATCGGAATGTTCAAAACCTTGGCGCTCTGCCATACCATCCGGAGGGCAACGGGCTTAACGCAAGGCCCCGAAAGACCTCCAGTTATTGTAGATAAAACTGGTTTTCGTTTTTCAGCATTAATAGCCATTCCCATCATTGTATTGATCATAGAAACAGCATCTGCTCCTTCTGCTTCAACTGCCCGGGCGATCTCGGTTATATCTGTTACATTTGGTGAAAGTTTTACAATAAGGGTCTTTGGATAAGCCTTACGAACTGCCCGGACAACCTCCGCAGCTCCATGGGCTGTTACACCAAACGACATACCTCCTTGTTTGACATTCGGGCAGGATATATTCAGCTCAATAGCCGGGATCCGATCCAGTTCAGCTATTTTTTCAGCACATTCCACATAAGTTTCAACTGAAGATCCACTTACATTCACAATCATATTCGTATCAATATCCTTAATTTCTGGATAAATATGATCCGCAAAATATTGAGCACCCTTATTTTGTAACCCGACTGCATTAAGCATTCCTGCCGGTGTCTCTGCCATTCTCGGGTACGGATTACCTTCGCGCGGTTGTATGGTTGTTCCTTTAACAAAAATACCTCCTAAACGGGAAATGTCAATAAAATCAGCATATTCTATGCCATATCCAAACGTGCCTGATGCAGTCATTACCGGATTCTTCAACTGCAAATTTCCTATATTAACACTTAGTTCAGCCATGATAATTTTTCAATATTAAAAACAGGTCCTTCCGTACATACACACACATGATGTTCGTCTTTGGTCTTCTCTACACAACAAAGACAAGCACCAATACCACAAGCCATAGTGTTCTCTAAAGAGACTTCACAAGCTATTGACTCTCCAGCAGCATATTTAGCAACTGCCATCATCATTGGCTTAGGCCCACACGTATAAATCTGATCAAAATGAACTGATTGCAATACAGAGTGATTGGTAACATACCCTTTTTCTCCCATCGAACCATCTTCTGTAGTTACGTATACCTTTCCATATTGCTCAAACAGGTCCAACTGGAGTAAATCATTCTTAGAACGAGCACCCAACAAGAATATAGGTTCACATCCCATTTCTTTCAGACGGGCTCCCAAATATAGCATGGGGGCCGTGCCGACACCACCACCAATCAAAAGCAACTTCTTCGCTTCACCCAGATTTGGCAAAGAGAATCCGTTTCCTAATGGCAGCAAAATGTTTATTAAATCCCCTCTTTTTGCTTCGGCTAACTTGCGGGTTCCATCACCAACCAACTGAATCAATAACCAGAGCTCATTTGTCTGCTTATCAACAAAGTTAACGGATATTGGGCGCCTCAAGAAGGTTGTAGCTGAATTGGCTACTCTAACTTGTACAAATTGGCCGGGATTCATATCCGGCAAGGGTTCATCTGCTGTAAGCTTTAGCAGACAATAATTATGATGAAGCCGACAATTTTCCGTCACCTTCATATCAAGCATATACTTCTTCATATCTAAATGATTACAAAGTTTTCCTACAAAGATACAAAAGAAACAAATATAAATATAGGATTCCTGCCGTTGATGCAAATATTATTCTTCATCTACGCGCTCAGGAACAAACGTATCATAAGTATTATCTGAATAAAATACCATAATTCGACTAACGGTTTTACTCGTTTTTTCTACGGATATAGCCATTTGTTCCTCCAATGGCTCTCTTTCCGTGTTAAGAGCTGCTTGCGAAACTTCTACATGATCATCAGCCATTAAATGCAGTTGAGGTGGAGTTTTAGCCTGGTCTTCTGCCTGCTCTACTGAAGAATCACTGCTACGTAACATTTCTCCTTTACCGAATAATAACCAATCCGGATTCAGCTGTGGGTAGCGATGCAATATTTTTAGCATAACATCCAAACTTGGATTATTCCGTCCAGATATGATGTGTGACATCGCCGCACGCTGAATTCCTATAGCACTGGCAAACTGTGCTTGACCCATTCGTTCTCGTTCCATTATTTTCACGATCCGATCCTTCATATTTACAACTTCATAGTCCATAGAATCTGTCATTTTGTCTTATTCGTAGCAATTTGAATGCTTGTTATACAACAATACAAAGGTAAACAATATTTGTAAACAATCAAATTTATTGTTATAAAAATATACACATCATTTTGTAAACCTAAATATACAATTGTTTCATGTAAGTTATGTTTCCAAAAATATACTCATTAAACTATCACTTGAATAATAAATATCAAATATCTGGTAATAAATGTATTATATATGAATAAATACATCTTTAATTTACAAATGTAAGCTAGAATAACTGTTGACAAACTTATAATTTTATCCGTTAGTTTAAATTTTAGTTGTATAAAACTGGTATTATTATAGATATTATTCACTTCAAAAAGAAGTATACTATCCCCTATTACATTTATATATGTATACAAATCAGGTATGAATACATTTGTATCCATATTTATTTTTCATTATTTTGTATATTAATGTATTCAGATTAATCTTACATTTTGTTTCATTACATTTGTATACTCCCATGGATTCGTTTACATTGCTTTATGTATGGCTTATATTGTCTTTATATTTATGACAAAATGACATAATATTCCCCGACCATTATTTACAGTAAAACTTTTTATATAGATAAATTGTCTAAACAGCCTGATTTTGGACATATTTCCCATCACATGTACAAATGCTTTCAAATATTTGAATTTTGAAGGGGTTAAATTGGATATAAATAACAGAATATCAACTAAAAAAGGCTATTTTTCTGATTTGAATAAAAATTCATTTCAGAAGAATAGCCTTAAAATTGCTTTCTATTGTCTGTAAAAGATAAATTCTAATGTAGAATTTTATAAAGAAGGTATTTCATGATTTCTCCATTGTCTGTTGAAACATTGCCGACACCTTTCGACTGGGCATCTGCTAATCGGATCTCAGCAATGACATTAAAAACTTTCATGGCCGAATAATTTCTTAGTCCTGCCGTGTAATCTTTCAACTGAAAGTTCGCCCGAATTCCTAATGCCTGCATGAGTCCACTTTCCGAACGATCTTTGGTATAATAGCAAATCAGCAGATTTGAGAAATAGTTAAATAATACAGCAAGTATAGCCTGTATGGGATTACTTTTTGGATTATCCTTGAAGTATTGAATGATTCGATTTGCCTTCAAAATATCTTTCGTGGAAATAGCTCGGAGGAGCTCGAAGTTATTGTATTCTTTACTTATGCCGACATTTTGTTCTACCAGCTCCGGCGTGACACGATTTAAGCCTTTTTCAGCTAAGATAATTTTCAGCTTATCTAATTCCTTATCCAATCTATTTAAATCGTTTCCCAGGCAATCTGAGAGCATTTGAGCGGCTTTAGGATCAATAGTCAGGGAACGTGATTGAAAATGACCTGTAATAAAAGACGGAATTTTATATTCCGGTATCTTTTTTGATTCGAATAAAATACCGTTATTTTCAACAGCCGATGCTAATGATTTGCGGCGATCAAGCGTCTTGTATTTATAATTAATCACTAAGATTGTTGATGCCAATGGCTTTTTAACGTAAGTCGCCAGCACCTCTATATCTCGCATCTGCTGGGCTTCACGTACGACGATCAATTGATATTCCGACATCATCGGGAATCTTCGTGCCGCATTAATGATTGTTACGGCATCTGTTTCTGCTCCATAAAGTAGCAACTGATTGAAATCCTTTTCAGATTCCTCCAGTACGGTAGCAAGCAATAAGTCTGTTATCTTGTCGATAAAGTAGGGCTCTTCACCCATTAAAACATAGACCGGGCTGAAATGTCTGTTCTGAATGTCACGACATATTTCTTCAAACGTATATTCTTTTTTTGCCATAGGTTGTTACCAACTAAACAGGATATGTTGAATCGTTTTTTTCTCATCGATAATTTGTTTCAAAGACTCCATGCCTAAATGTACATGTTCTTCAACAAAAAGACGAGTCACTTCTTTGTCGCTTGCTTCTGTTTTAATTCCCCCTTCTTCCAAAGGCATATCTGAGATCATAAGCAAGGCGCCCGTAGGAATTTTATTCGCAAAACCCGCAGTCAATAATGTAGCCGTCTCCATATCAATCCCGGTTGCGTGGGTTTTTTTCAAATAATCTTTGAAATCTGAATCATATTCCCAGACCCTCCGATTGGTTGTATAAACAGTGCCTGTCCAATAATCCTTGCCATGGTCACGTATAGCTGAAGAAATAGCTCTTAACATGGAAAAGGCAGGAAGTGAAGGTACTTCTGGGGGCAAGTATTCATTAGAGGTTCCTTCGCCACGGATGGCTGCGATCGGCAGTAAATAATCCCCTAAATGGTTTACTTTTTTCAAACCGCCACACTTTCCCAGAAATAATACAGCGTCTGGTTTGATAGCCGACAGCAAGTCCATAATTGTGGCAGCATTCGAGCTACCCATTCCAAAATTAATAATAGTCATACCATCTGCTGCTGCATTGGGCATGGAACTTTTTAATCCTAAAATTGGAACTTTATAGTATTCGGCAAAAATCTCAACATATTTAGTAAAATTGGTCAGCAAGATATGCTTGGTAAAATCTTCCAGCCTTCGCTCCGTATAACGCGGCAACCAATTCTCCACAATTTCCTGTTTCGTTTTCATATTGGCAATATTATTCTTGTTTTATGAATAGTTCTCAACTATCAAAAACAAATGTACAATAAAATTAGAAATTTAATGATCCAGTTACCGCACAAATGCCAATGAACTCAATTTCTTTTATACTTTTGTATGTATTTATCTGGTTAATATGAACAATTTAACTTTACCTGATTTTCCGGCCCGGATCACTGAGAAAAATGGCAAAACATTTATCTTTGATAAAGTACGGAAAAAGCATGTCTCACTGACTCCTGAAGAATGGGTCCGACAACATTTTGTAAATTACCTGATTACGGAAAAGCATTATCCCATTGAGATGATAGCCAATGAAGTATCTATCAAGTTACATAATACTTCGAAGCGCTGTGATACAATTATCTTTAATGCAGAACAGAGACCTTTCATCATAGTGGAATACAAAGCGCCACATGTGGAAATTACAGAAGAAGTATTCCGCCAAATTCTTCGTTATAACATGTCTTTACATGCCCGTTATCTGATCGTGAGTAATGGCATAAGGCATATCTGCTGTCAGATAGATTATGAGAAGCAAACGTATGCGTTTCTGAAAGATATTCCAACATTTAGTGATGCCATAAAATAGACTGAATTTTCTAAGTATATAGTTCGCACATCAAAACTAACGAGAATTGAATTTGATTCTCGTATGAATGAATTTGATTCTCGGGAGCAATAAACAAAGTATTTCTATAAACTAAGAATGGCGGTAAATTATACAAAATAAAAAAGCTAGATATTTCATCCCTGAAATATCCAGCTCATCAGTTTACAAAATTTCTTCTGTCGTCTACACACTAACACTCACACTCTCCAATCATTACACTTTCTTATTATGGGCAGCAAGAAAGCTGACTGAATCAGCCGGATGATGCTCCTGAAATTTTTTATCAAGATTCATAGAACTATCTAATCCAAACTGATACTCATGCTCTTTTTGTTCATCATGATCGAAGAACAAAGAGTAAATCAGAATTACTGTAAAAAAAGATAATATCAATGGTTTCATAAGCTATTTCTATTTACGATTCTTTATTAGCTTAGATGTAATATAAACGTAATATGCTGCATAATTATTGTCCTTTTATTCAAAAAAACGGTCAGTTTTTGTTGAGGTTTTGCTATTAAACTAAAAAAGGATGTGATCTCAAAGATCACATCCTCTCTCTAAATATTCTGGATCTGTGTTCTTATCAGATTAACCACCAAAGTTATCAAAATGTAACATTTCCATCGGAACACCCAGACTGTCAAGCATATTTTCTACAGCCTTTGACATTGGACCAGGACCACACATATAGTATTCAATATCTTCAGGAGCTTCATGATCTTTCAGATAAGTATTGTAGATTACCTGATGAACGAAGCCCGGAGTATACTTAACACCAGCTGCATCAGCTGCAGGATCCGGACGGTCAAGAGCCAAATGGAATGAGAAGTTCGGGAATTCTTTTTCCAAATCCAAGAAATCCTGCAAGTAGAATACTTCATTCAAGGCACGAGCGCCATAGAAATATGACATCTTACGATCGGTTGTCTTCAAAGTCTTCATCATGTGCATAATCTGAGCACGCAACGGAGCCATACCGGCACCACCACCAATCCACATCATTTCACGTTTAGAATTGAAGATCGGATGGAAATCTCCATAAGGGCCACTCATGGTAACTTTATCACCCGGCTTCAGCGTAAAGATGTAAGATGAAGCTATACCCGGCATTACATCCTGGAAACCTACCTGTGGTTTCGGTTTGAACGGAGGTGTAGCGATACGGACAGTCAACATGATACGGTCACCTTCTGCCGGATAGTTGGCCATAGAATAAGCACGGATTGTCGGTTCGTCATTTTTACATTTCAGACTAAACAAGCCGAACTTCTGCCAAGCTGGCAAATATTCCTCTCCAATTAAGCTCTTATCAATATCTTTGTCATAATCCATTGAATATGCCGGAATCTTAATCTGAGCATAAGAACCAGGAATAAAGTCCATGTGCTCGCCTTTCGGCAACTGAACAATAAATTCTTTGATGAAGGTTGCTACGTTCTTATTAGAAATAACTTCGCATTCCCATTCTTTAACGCCCAAGACTTCTTCAGGTACTTTTACCTGCATGTCTTCCTTCACCTTGCACTGGCAAGCCAAACGCCAGTGTTCTTTCTGCTGTTTGCGAGAGAAAAAGCCTTTTTCAGTCGGCAGAATTTCACCACCACCTTCAAGTACTTGTGCACGGCACTGGCCACATTTACCACCACCACCACAGGCTGAAGACAGAAAGACACCGCCACTCTGCAAAGCTCCTAACAGAGTTCCTCCAATAGGCGTTTTGATTTCTTTTTCTCCATTTACCTTCAGCGTTACATTTCCTGAAGGAACCAATTTTGCTTTAGCGTACAACAATGCACCTACCAGTATCATTGTAACAATAAGGAATACAACTGCACTGGCAATGATTGTAAGTCCGCCCGACATTAATAAAATCATATCTTAATTTATCTTTAATGCGTTAATACTTAAATCTTCAAACCTGAGAAGCACATAAATGCCATACCCATTAAACCAGTAATGATAAAGGTAATACCTAAACCTTTCAATGGTTTTGGAACATCTGAATAAGCCAGTTTTTCACGAATGGCAGCCATACCCACAATAGCAAGCATCCAACCAATACCTGAACCTAAACCATAGATTGTTGCAACACCCACATTTGGGAATGCCTTTTGCTGCATGAACAAAGAACCTCCTAAGATTGCACAGTTTACAGCAATCAACGGCAAAAAGATACCCAGTGAAGAGTATAAGGCCGGAGCAAATTTCTCTACAACCATTTCTACCAACTGAGTAAAAGATGCAATAATCGCGATGAAGAGGATGAATGCCAAGAAGCTCAAATTTACATCAGCAAACTCAGGGCCCAACCAAGACAACGCACCTTCCTTCAGTACATAATTCTCAAGCATATAATTGATCGGCAGCGTACATACCAAAACGAATGTAACTGCGATACCCAATCCCATGGCAGTCTTTACGTTCTTTGAAACAGCCAAGAATGAACACATACCCAAATAGTATGCGAAAATCATGTTGTCAACAAAGATCGAGCGGACAAACGTACTTAATAATTCTTCCATTCTTTTCTTAATTTATAATGGTTATCATTAGTTTTCCTGAAGTTCCTTGTTACGTGAACGATGAACCCAAATTATCACTGCTATAACAATCAATGCCATCGGAGGCAAGATCATCAATCCGTTATTGACATAACCGAAATCATAGAATGCCTGCGGAATAACCTGGAATCCGAAAAGTGTACCAGAACCCAGCAATTCACGGAAGAAACCTACAATTACCAGAATAATGGCATATCCCAAACCATTACCAATACCGTCTAAGAATGATTCCCATGGGCCATTACCCAATGCAAAAGCTTCCAAACGTCCCATCAGGATACAGTTGGTAATGATCAGACCAACGAATACAGACAACTGCTTGTTTACATCGTAAGCAAAAGCTTTCAATACTTCACTGGCTATTGTTACCAAAGCTGCAACAACAACCAATTGGACAATAATACGAATCCGGTTCGGGATTGTATTTCTCAACAATGAAATGATTACGTTGGAAAACGCTACTACAGCTGTAACAGAAATACCCATTACCAAAGCAGGCTCTAACTTTGAAGTTACACCTAAAGCAGAACAAATACCCAACATCTGAATGATGACCGGGTTGTTTACGCTTAACGGGCCAACTAAAACTTCTTTATTCTTTTTAGATAATAATCCCATTTTCTTCTTACTCTTTTGAAGTTAAAAATTTCTCATAACCTGTCAGACTATCGAAAAGCATTTTGCTTACGCCTTGGCTGGTAATTGTACCACCGGAAATTCCATCAACGTAATCTTGTCCTTCGGCAGTCTTTCCATGTTTAACGACAGCAATTGATTTGAATGTACCATCTTTAAATATCTGTTTTCCGGCAAACTGACTGCTAAACGCAGGTTTAGTAATTTCAGCTCCCAAACCCGGAGTTTCACCTTGGTGACTGAAGTCTGCACCATAAACAGTATTCTTGTCGTCATTTACTGAAAGGTATCCCCACAGAGGTCCCCACAATCCTGTACCATGCAGAGCCATGATATATTTGGTCTGGCCATCAACATTGGCAACAAATACCGGATAAGCATCTGCAACTTCTCCTTCAAAAGCATCACCTTCTACCTTTTGGCCATTAGCATCCACCAAGAATGCTTCTTTGATCAATTCATTGTATTTTGCTTCTGCTTCGTTAGCAGGTACTGTTACATTAATTGAACGCAAGATCTGCTGGCGCTTGTCATTATCTTCATTTTTCTTCTGATAAGAACGCAAAGACTGAGAAGTGAACGCCAAAACGACAGCTACCAGGATAACCATAACAGCTGCATAAATAATTGTATATACATTACTGTCTCTGTCTAAACCTTTCTTTGCTTCCTTGATTTCTTCAAACTGAGAAGCCGGAGCCTGACAAACAGGACATGTAGCTGGAGCCTTATCTCCTTCGTGGACATAGCCACACACTTTACATTTGAATTTCTTTGTAGCCATATTCCTATATTATTTATTCAATTTAACACGGTTAATACGACGGTTAATGTTTGCTTCAACTACATAGTAGTCGATCAGCGGAGCGAATACGTTCATCAACAGGATTGCCAACATCATACCTTCTGGATAACCGGGGTTCAATACACGAATGATAATTGCCATCGCACCAACCAGCAAACCATAAATATATTTACCTGTTTCGGTACGTGCAGAAGTAACAGGGTCTGTTGCCATGAATACTGCACCAAAAGCAAATCCTCCTAAGAACAAGTGGTCAACAGGAGATACTGTCATTGCCACAGTTGTTCCAATCATATTGAAGATAGCTGTCATAGCTGCACCACCAATGAACACAGAGAACATTGTTTTCCAGCTGGCAATACCAGTTACCAATAAAATAACAGCACCAATCAAAATAGCAATTACAGAAGTTTCACCTATTGATCCCGGAATCAAACCTACGAAATAATCCCAAGTTGAGATTTGATTGCCCAATACGTCTACTACATGGAAATTACCGATCATTTCTTTTCCGGCGATAGCGATCTGTCCCAGAGGTGTTGCACCTGAGAAGCCATCCACTACCTGACCTGCACCAAGTCCGAATGTATCAGAAGTACGGACAAAGACCTGATCACCTGACATAGCTGCCGGATAAGCAAAGAACAAGAATGCACGGGTTACCAATGCAACATTAAATATGTTGTAGCCAGTACCACCGAATACTTCTTTTGCAAAAATCACAGCAAAAGCCGTAGCAACAGCAATCATCCACAGCGGAGTATCAACCGGAACAATCATCGGGATCAGAATACCTGATACCAGGAATCCTTCCTGAATTTCTTCCTTTTTCCACTGGGCTACCATAAATTCTATACCCAGACCTACTACATAAGAAACAATGATCTTAGGCAGAACTGCCAGAAAACCAAAAATAAATGTCATCCAAAAACCCGGATCTGAACCTACAGCCAGGTTATGCTGATAACCTACATTATACATACCAAAAAGCAAAGCAGGCAACAAAGCAATGATCACAACGGTCATTGTACGCTTTGAATCGATGCTGTCGTGGATATGCACGCCTGTCTTGGACGTCGTATTCGGAACGAACAAAAATGTTTCGAATCCTTCAAATACAGAACGGAACATCGCCAGCTTTCCGCCTTCCTCAAAGTTAGGCTTAATCTTGTCGAGATAATTCCTTAACGCTTTCAATGTTTTATGATTTTAATGTTATTAATTCATTTCTTTATACAGCAAGTTCAAGCCGTTTCTAACGATCTGCTGTAATTCAATCTTTGATGTGTCAACGAACTCGCACAAAGCAAAATCTTCCGGAGCTACTTCATAAATACCCAGATTCTCCATCTTGTCGATATCGAATGTAATGATAGCCTTCAGCAAATATTCCGGCATGATGTCCATCGGGAATACTTTATCGTATTCGTTTGACATGATCATAGCACGTTTTCCACCTTTGATACGTGCATCCAACACATATTCTTTATTCTTTCCTCCTGTCAGCCAAGTGAAATATGAATGGCTTGTACTGTATTTACCAAAGCCAGGAGTTCCCCAACCTAAGAATTCATGTACTTCATCTCCTTCCGGGATAACGGTAACCTGACAATCGTATGCGCCTAAATAGCTATCCATAGCCACTTTAGTTCCTGTCAGTACATTTCCACTAATCAGACGAAGATGTTCACCTGTCTTAACTTTACCGCCTAAAATGCTTTCAATTGTACAACCAGCGATTACCTTAACATAACCTTGCTGAGTTGTTTCTGAACCTGTAACAGCAACCAGGCGTGTAAAATCTGCAACTCCCTTATTGAAAAGACGTCCCATCAAGATAACGTCTGTTGCATTAACGGTCCAAACCACTTCTCCCTTATTAACCGGTTTGATATGGTTGATCTGTACACCCACATTCCCTGCAGGATGCGGTCCTTCAAATTCAACTGTTTCAACACCTGTTACTTTAACGGAAGAACCTTTCTTCACGCCTACATAAACTTTACCGTTCGTCAGTTTTGCCAAAGCAGTAAGACCTGCCTGTAAATCTGCCTCCTGGCCTTTTACCAGGAAATCAAAGTTAGGAGCTAATGGAGCAGAATTGAACGCTGTAACGAAGATATCACGTGGAGAATCACTCGGAGAGGCAACGATATCATATGGACGTTGTTTGATAAACGGCCACATACCTCCATTCAAAAGTGTTTCCTTCACCTCTTCTGCTTTCAGAGATGCCACATTCTTCTTGCCGAAATCCTCGTACTCAATCTGAGCGTCTGGTGTTACTACAATGCTTAACACTTTACGCTTCTCACCACGGTTTACGGCAGCAACTTCACCACTCACTGGTGAAACGAACTTGATTTCGGGGCGGTTCTTGTCAACCATTAATGCAGAACCAGCTTTGACTTTATCACCCGGGCGCACTACAACCTTCGGAAGGATGCCAGTATAATAATCTGGAACGATTGCATAAGATGCACTCTTTCCAGCATTTAGCATTGTTTCCGGAGCTTTGCCCTTCAGATTAATGTCTAAACCCTTTTTAATCGTAATCACATTTGCCATGATATAACTAAAATTGTTTAATGTAATTTTCTGCAAAAGTAACTATTTTTTCAAGTTTTTCAGTAGTTATTTATGATTTATTACTGAAAAAATTCTGTAATAAAAATAGATTTCTCATGATGAATGATTTATTTCACCGTTCTCTACTTCGCATGAGTCGAAGAACATCTCCTGACGTGCTTTTTCTTTCGAGAAAGTAAAATAAGTGCAGGTCGCTTCTGTGCATAATTCTTTTGCCGAATTATACAGTGCGGCCTTGACATAGACAATATTGCGTTTTTGTTCTACAATAGAAGCTCTGATTTCAACGAATTCATCGTTGGTCGAAATGGATTTGCGGTATCTTGTTTCCATCTTGGATGTAACGCCGGTTGTCTGCAGCTTACGAAAAATAGTCCACCCGCATATTTCATCCAGCAAAACAGCCTGAATGCCTCCATGAAGTGTATTCAGCCAGCCTTGATATTCAGGTCCTGGTTTCCAGTAGCTGACGATTTCATCACCGTCTTCATAAAATTCCATTTTTACTCCTACCGGATTGTCTGGAGAACATCCGAAACAATTATAACCATTCAAGCCTTTCCATGGATTGATTATTTTCTTCATAAACACTCGTTTTTGGCTTCATCTGAATTTTAGTGTAAAAATAATAACTTTTTTGATGCTACTAACTATGCCAGCGCATTTTTAACGCAAAATGAGAATAAAAAATCAACGACATTTGGTTTTGGCAAGGCATATATTTAAAACTCACGAGAATCAGAAATGAAACTCGTGAGTTTTAAGACCGATTCCAACGAGAAACGGAATCGTCAATGATAGCTTATGATCTGTCGATCAATCACCATTAAAACTTCTTGAATATATATTTTTTTCCTTCACTCGATAATATCAGTTGCTTATGAGTGACTTTTTCCACACAGAAATTCCGAGTTGCTTCTTGCCAATCTGTATAGGGCAAGAATTCACCTACCGGATGTGGATCTGATAATAACTGCAATTTCAGCTGATCGCCTTCGTAAAAGTTATAGCCATACGAATAACGGTAACGGTCGGAACTCCGGTCGTAAATCTGATATTGGAACAAGGTTGTCTGGAAATTATACCAAACTGTATCTACAGCAGATATCTCACCGCCGCATTCTATCTGATTCAGCTGCCACTTTCCTTCCAAATCAGTCGACATCGTATCACAGGCACTTAGCGCTATTAAAACACTTGCCGCTATTATCAATCTTTTCTTCATATAAATTATATAACTCCTTTTGTACTAGGCAAATTATAATGATAGATATCTCTCCGAACTGCCATCTTGATAGATCGGGCCAATGCTTTGAAAATCCCTTCTATCTTATGATGTTCGTTTGTTCCTTCTGCCTTGATGTTCAAATTCATACGTGCTGCATCACTCAAACTCTTAAAGAAATGCAGGAACATTTCGGTTGGCATATCTCCTATTTTTTCCCGATGAAATTCAGCATCCCACACCAGCCACGGACGGCCGCCGAAATCCAAAGCGACACTACATAAACAATCATCCATCGGCAATGTATAACCATAACGCTCAATACCCCGCTTGTCTCCAAGCGCTTTTGATAAAGCCTCTCCCAATGCGATGGCAGTATCTTCAATGGTATGATGTTCATCTACGTTTAAGTCGCCTTTCACCTGGATTGTCAGATCCATCCCGGAATGCTTTCCTATCTGATCAAGCATATGATCGAAAAAGCCTAAACCCGTTGAAACCGATGTTTTTCCCTTTCCATCGAGGTTCAAAGATACAAAAATATCCGTTTCTTTTGTTACCCGCTTGACTTCAGCACATCTTTCCCCCGCGAAAAGGAACTCGGCAATCCGGTCCCAATCACTTGTAATCAGCACGGGTTGAATATCTTGATGTGCAGCTAGAATATCTTCGGTGGAATCGTCATTTTCGTGCAGCCAGATACCTTTTGCTCCCAAATTACGGGCTAATTCCATATCTGTCAGCCGGTCACCGATCACAAAACTATTTGCCAGATCATATTCGCCCGACAAATATTTTCCCAGCATACCAGTCCGCGGTTTCCGGTTAGGAGAATTATCTTCCGGAAAGGAACGATCAATCAGAATATCATCAAAAATCACGCCTTCACCGGCCAGTGTTTTCAGCATCAAATTATGTACCGGCCAAAATGTGTCTTCCGGGAAAGATGAAGTTCCCAATCCGTCCTGGTTGGTTACCATTACAAACTCAAAATCCAGCTGTTTCCGGATGAAGAACAAATTCCGCATCACTTTGGGATAAAATTCCAGCTTTTCGAAACTATCCAGCTGGTAATCGATAGGTGGTTCGATTACTAATGTTCCGTCCCGATCGATAAAAAGAGCTCTTTTCTTCATATCACATGGTTTTTAGGGCATTCAACAAAGCTGTATTTTCCTCTTCCGTACCAACCGTTATACGAAGGCAACCCGCACACAGCACAACTTTATTCCGATTCCGGACAATAATTCCTTGATCAACCAATTTCTGATAAACGGTATCGGCATCGCCTACATCTACCAGGATAAAGTTTGCATCTGTCGGATAAATTTTTCTGACGCACGGTATTGCCGTTAACTCTTGCTGCAAACGTGTCCGCTCAGAAAGAATCAAAGTCAGCTGTGACTTCATGGTTTCCTGATTGTTCAGGATTTCCAGAGCTTTCTCCTGCGTCAGCTGATTGACATTATACGGATATTTGATTTTATTCAATACCGAAATAATTTCGGGAGAAGCAAAGGCCATTCCTAAACGGATTCCAGCAGCTCCCCACGCCTTTGATAAAGTCTGAAACACAACCAGATTGGGGTACTTACTTAAATCTTTAGTATAAGAAGGTAAAGATGAGAAATCTATATAGGCTTCATCAACGACAACAATGCCTTTGAAGGTATCAAGTATCTGATAAATATCTTTTCGATTCAGACTGTTTCCTGTCGGATTATTGGGAGAGCACAGGTAAATCGCTTTCACCGTATCATCAATCTGCGAGAGAAAAGCAGGCATGTCAATCTGAAAATCGGATGTTAATTTTACTTTTCTACAAGTCACATTGTTGATTTCCGCCGCAACCTGATACATACCGTAAGTCGGATCAACCGTCAGCATGCACTCTTTTCCCGGTTCACAAAATGCACGTAAGATCAAATCAATCGGCTCATCACTTCCGTTTCCCAACAAGATACATTCTTTGGGTACTCCTTTTATTTCTGCCACTTTTTCCTTCAACCGCCATTGCATCGGATCCGGATACCGGTTATACGGAGCATTATACGGATTTTCATTGGCATCCAAAAAGACAGATGCTGTTCCATGAAATTCATCGCGCGCAGATGAATAAGGTTGCATTGCCCGGATATTCGGACGAACCCAGGCATTTACGTCGAATGTTTTATTTGTACTCATAAGGCATTCAATCTAACGGTTACTGCATTACGGTGAGCTTCCAGTTCTTCATTAGCTGCCATTGTACGGATCGTATCTCCTAACTGGCGGATTCCGTCGGCACTGATTTCCTGGAATGTCATCTTCTTGATAAAACTATCCAGATTAACACCACTATAGGCATGGGCATATCCATTGGTCGGCAGTGTGTGATTCGTACCCGATGCATAATCGCCTGCGCTTTCCGGCGTATAAGGTCCCATGAATACACTTCCGGCATTCCGGATCTTTTCAGCGATTTCACCGTAATTCTTTGTCTGGATAATCAAATGTTCAGGAGCATAATAGTTGGTGAAGTCGATCACTTCCTGCGTATTCTTCAGCACAATGATACGGCTGTGAGCCAAAGCCTTCTCGGTGATTTCCAGACGAGGCAGGCGTTTCAGCTGTTCTTCGATCGCTCTTACTACAGGTTCTACAATCGCTTCGGAAGTTGTAACCAGTATGGCCTGACTGTCAATGCCGTGTTCTGCCTGCGACAGAAAATCGGCTGCTATAAAGTCAGGATTTGCGAATTCATCGGCAATCACTTCTACTTCTGAAGGTCCGGCCGGCATATCTATCGCGACATCCTTCAGACTCACCCATTGCTTGGCTGCCGTCACATATTGATTACCGGGACCAAATATCTTATAAACCTTCGGTATAGATTCCGTTCCATATGCCATGGCAGCAATGGCCTGACTACCTCCGACTTTACAAATCTTGTTTACGCCGGCGACTTTCGCAGCAAACAGAATGGCCGGATGTATCTTTCCTGTTTTAGCAGGCGGTGTACACAAGACGATTTCCTTACAGCCTGCAATCTGAGCCGGAACTGCCAGCATCAGCACGGTTGAGAACAATGGAGCCGTTCCGCCAGGAATATATAAACCAACCTTTTCGATTGGAACGGCTTTCTGCCAGCAGACAACTCCCGGAGCTGTCTGAATCTTTTTCCCTTCAAAACGCTGGGAAGCGTGGAAGGTTTCGATATTCTTTTTCGCCGTCCGGATAGCTTTTTTCAAGTCATCAGAAACCAGGCTTTCCGCTTCGGCTATTTCTTCTTCTGATACCAAGAGGTCGGTCAAATCGACTTTATCGAATTGCTTTTCATATTTACGGATAGCTGCATCACTATTTAGGCGGACATCATCCAGCACCTGACGAACAGTGTCGAACAACGTACTGACATCCATCGTCGCACGTTTGGAAATGTTTTTCCAGTCGGTGTATTCAGGGTATTTAATTATTTCCATATCTATACCTATTATAATATCATTTTTTCTATCGGCAATACCAAAATACCTTCTGCTCCCAACGATTTCAGTTTTCCGATGATTTCCCAGAAATGCTTCTCGGCTATTACTGATTGAACTGAAACCCACTCACCATTTGCCAACGGTGTGACGGTCGGGCTTTTCATACCGGGCAAAACCTCGATGATTTCGTCTAATTTATCTTTCGGAGCATTCAGAAGTACATACTTTTTCCCTTCAGCCATTTGGATAGCTTCAAAACGGAATAAAAGTTCATCAAGAATTTCCCGCTTTTCAGCACTCAAACCTTTTGTCCCGATCAACAAGGCTTCGCTAGGCATGACAACTTCTACTTCCTTCAGCTGGTTGCTGACTAATGTACTGCCGGAACTGACAATGTCGAAGATAGCATCTGCCAATCCGATACCCGGAGCTATTTCTACCGAACCGGTAATCACGTGAGTATTGGCCTGAATGCCTTTCTCCTGCAAATAAGTCTTCAGGATTCCCGGATAGGAAGTCGCGATTGTCTTTCCGTTAAACCATTCAACACCATTATATTCTTCGTCCTTTGGGATAGCCAAAGAAAGACGGCACTTACTGAATCCCAAGCGTTTGATCAGATTGGCTTCCGAACCTTTTTCTACATATTCGTTTTCACCGACAATACCGACATCGGCTGTTCCGTTAGCAACAGATTGTGGAATATCATCATCCCGGAGGAAAAGAACTTCTACCGGAAAATCCTTAGCAGAAAGAAGCAAGGTTCTTTTGGCCTTGTTCAGTTTGATACCGGCTTCTTCCAGAAGCATCATTGTCTCATCATACAAGCGTCCTTTCGACTGTACTGCAATTCGTAACATACGTTTGATATTTTATTTATAGTTGTTATTGTCATCTGTTGTATAAAAGAAAAAGGCTTACCGAAATCCGGTAAGCCTTCGCTTTTATCTTCTCAAGTATTTACATACCATCAGAACTCACCGAACTGTTGCCCGTTGTCGCTATAATGGTGATGATGATGTAAACTACCTGCAATCATTTTCAATTCATTTGTTATTACGCCTGCAAAGTTACAATAAATATTGAATCTGCAAATATTTCTTACAATTTTATTCTATAAATCGAGTAATAATAGCGTTTCACTGTTTCTTCGGTTATCTGGAAAGAGCCTTTTAGACTCATTCAGGCCCATAAAAGAAACATGCAGATTTATTTCTTCGTATATTCCCGATAAAACTCGGCCACCGATTCGATTCCTTTGAAGAAATAATCAAGGCGGCAGCTCTCGTTGGGCGAATGAATGGCATTCTGCTCCAGACCGAATCCCATCAGAACAGTCTTGACACCCAGAACCTGTTCGAAGGTAGAAATAATTGGAATACTTCCGCCCCGACGTACAGCCAAAGGTTTCTTCCCGAAAGCAATGCTTACAGCCTTCTCAGCTGCCCGGTAAGCCGGCATATCAATCGGACAAACATATCCTTCACCTCCATGCTTCGGCATAACTTTCACTTTTACATAGTCGGGTGCTACCTTATTTATATAGTCCTCGAACAGTTTTGAAATCTTCTCATGCTGCTGATGCGGCACCAGACGGCAGGAAACCTTGGCATAGGCTTTCGACGGAAGAACTGTCTTACTTCCTTCTTCGATATAACCGCCCCAGATTCCGCAGACATCGAACGAAGGCCGGCAGCTGTTCCGTTCCAGCGTCGAATATCCCTTTTCACCGAAGAGGGCATTTACACCAATTGCCTGTTTGTACTTGGTTTTATCGAACGGTACTTGAGCAATCATATCCCGTTCTTTCTGCGATAATTCTTCTACATCATCATAAAAGCCCGGAATGGTAATACGACCGTCCGCACCGGTGATATCCGCAATCATCTTACATAAGACATTGATCGGATTGGCTACCGCACCACCGAAATGACCGGAATGCAAATCACGGTTCGGCCCCGTTACTTCCAGTTCCCAATAGGCTAAACCTCTCAGACCGGTCGTCAACGAAGGTACTTCCGCACTTACCATGCTGGTATCCGAAACCAGGATGATATCCGATTTCAGGAGTTCCTTATGTTCCTGGCAGAAAGCTTCCAGACTGGGTGAACCGATTTCTTCCTCTCCTTCGAAGATAAACTTGACATTACAGTTCAGCAGACCTTCCTGTAAGGCTGTTTCGAATCCTTTCACCTGCATCATGCTCTGCCCTTTGTCGTCGTCAGCGCCTCTTGCCCAAATACGGCCATCGTGGATTTCCGGTTCAAACGGATTGCTTTTCCATAAATCGAGGGGTTCGGCGGGCATTACATCGTAATGGGCATAAACCAATACCGTTGGAGCTGCCGGAGAAACCATCTTTTCAGCATAGACAATCGGATTTCCTGTCGTCGGCATTACGACCGCTTTATCCGCTCCCGACGACAGCAAGACTTCTGTCCACCGCCGGGCACAGGCTTCCATATCTGCCTTGTGTTCCTGTTTCACACTGATTGACGGAATCCGGATTAAGGAAAATAATTCATCCAAGAACCGATCCTTATTGTTTTCTATATATGATTGAACCGACATCGTATTAAAATGAAGATAAGTTTCTGATCTGTTCTACTCCCTTTTCGAAATCAGAGATGATTTCTTTCATGACATCCGCCACGGATACTTCTTCCCGGAAAAGAGATGCTATCTGTCCTATTTCAAGCTCTCCTTCTTCCAGATTTCCTTCAAAGATACCTTTCTTGGCGCGGCCTTTGCCCAGCAATTCCCGTAATTCTTCCACATTAGCCCCACGGGATTCAGCTTCTTCTACGGCAGTTGTAAATGCGCCTTTCACCAATCGCGTCGGAGAAACCTTTTTCAACAGGAGTTTGGTATCACCTTCATTCAGCGACAGACACAATTGCTTGAAGGCTTCGTGGGCAGAGCTTTCGGTTGTCAGGGCAAACCGTGTTCCGATCTGCACTCCTTCCGCACCCAAAGCAAAGGCAGCCAACATCCCTGCTCCTGTTCCGATACCACCGGCAGCCATCAAAGGCAGATTTGTTTTCCGCCGTACATGCGGAATCAGGCACATGGTTGTCGTTTCTTCCCTTCCGTTATGACCACCGGCCTCAAAGCCTTCAGCTACTACGGCATCTACTCCAGCCTCTTCGCACTTACCGGCGAATTTAGAACTGCTGACCACATGAACGACTGTCATTCCATGTTCCTTCAGGAACTTTGTCCAAGTCTTTGGGTTTCCGGCCGAAGTAAAGACAATCTTCACGCCTTCGTCTACAAGCATCTGCATGATCTTCTCGATTTCCGGATACATCAGCGGCACATTCACCCCAAAAGGCTTATCTGTAGCTGCCTGGCATTTCCGGATATGTTCCTGCAAAACCTCCGGATGCATCGAGCCGGCGCCCAATAAACCCAATCCACCGGCATTACTAACGGCAGAAGCCAGTCGCCAACCACTACACCAGACCATTCCTCCCTGAACAACAGGATATTTTATCTTAAACAAATTACAAATTCTATTTTCCATATCTATTCTTATATATATTGTTTATACCTTAATATTGATCCGCTTCAAAACATGCCTATGGCATTTACCAGCATATTGACGGCAAATGTCAACGCTATGGACGCATATAATATCTTAATATTGATTTTCTTGAACAGCTGATAATAAACCGTGATCAGCATAATAACAGTCAAAGCAATCAATGCCCCGATCCTCAAATCAATCGGAACGACAGGCAACGGACTCCAAGGTGTCGGAATGAAAAGCAATACCAGACCTATCAGTACGGCAGTAGCCAGGAAACTCGCAAACAACCGGGTACACCACATCCGGTATTCGGTAATATAAATCGCATACTGGGCTAAAAATATCGTAATGAACGGATAAACCGGCAACAGATAGCTGGCCCTTTTTACCGGCATCAAAGCGTAGGCAATCAGCAGCACAATCATGGAAATCAGACTGAATAATTTAACGCCCGTACAATCAATCTTTTTCTTTTCCATTTTCACCCCGAATAAGGAGAAAAAGAAAAAGACAATCCAAGGCAGGAAGCCCAATGCCAATAAGGGAATGATATAAAAGAAATTATGGGTATGAGACTGCAACCCCCAGAAATAACTGAATTCATCTTTCATTACATCCAGCAGCAGATCCATACCACCCTGCTTCCAGATGCTGACATACCAGAGCGCTGGCAGAAACAAGGATGAAATGGCAACGTAAAACATGGCTTTCAGCGAGAAAAAAACAGCATGTTTACGTGTCACCAATAAATAAATGGTAAAAGTCACTACCGGAAGAATCATTCCCATCAGCCCTTTGGTCAAAATGGCACCGCTTAACAACGCCGATATCTCTACCGGAATACCTTTCAACTCGTAATTCTCTTCCCAACGGTACAGCTGCGTTAATGCGACAAAGATAAAAGTGGCAAACAACAGATCACCGGAACTGGCGGCCGAGAGATTCTGCATACCGGCGCAGGTAATCAGGAATAAGGTTGAGATAAAAGCTTCATGGAATTTGACCCGTCGCCCAAAGAAGATCAAGGTGCAAGTCATCATGACGATAAAAGCCAGGGCTCCCGGTAATTGCAAGGTGAATTTCGACACATATCCTTGCCAGCTCGAGAAAAGAACGATCAGCCAATGCAGCATCGGATGATCATAACTGATTTCACCGGTAGGCATTTTCGGAAGTACCCATTCACCAGATTCCAGCATCGCTTTGGCAACCGCCGCATCCGATGAATTGGCCATACTGCCTAATTCGCTTAATCCTAACCAAGGTAATACAGAAATCAAACAGATAAAAATGATCATCGTGATCGGTTTCTGCAAGTACAAATATTGTAAAGTTGGTGTACGCATAAATTTCTCCTAATTTATAATAGCACAAAGAAACGGTTTTTTACGGACATAATCGGCCTTTTAGCGAACTTTTACATGCCCAACGATGCTTTTATTGCCTGACGGATAACGCCGGCATCTGCCTTGTTTTCGCGCAAGATGGAAAGAACAAAGTCTAAATAATGCTCCTTTGTACTGATTCCGCAGAGTTGGCAAACCCGGCTTTGCGGCAACATGCCTTTCTGATTATATACCCGTAAAATGCTATTGTAATCGGCTGTCTGGATATATTGCTGAAACGCGCTTTTAATATGATTATATATTTCATCGACCCGGATGCGTTCATGGATCTCTTCCACCTGATCATTCAACTGCTCAAAAGAGTGGATTTTGCAGTTCAACGCCATCTCCAGTTTCTTTTTTACCTGATGTTTGGCATGCAGAATCACCTGGTCTTCCAGATCTTTATTAAACAGCTGGATCACATTCTCTTTTACCTGGCTGAATATTTCATCCGGATTCTTCATCAGCCTGCCGGCAACCGATTTGATCACGTCTTCGAGCATAAGCAAATTCTCTACTTCAGCCACATTGGGAACGAAGATATGCTGTTCGTTCAGATAACGTATTTCCCCTTCCGTCCGGCGGTCCCGGTCAACGATACCCATACTTTCCAGCATGTGAAAGTCTTTTAACTGACTGAAGGCCTTGGTCGTTTCAATTACTTTCTGACATCCGCCCATCGGCTTCACCATATAATCGGGGAAAACCAGCGAATACAACCGGTTGTCGATGCTGTTATTGTCGGTCCCTTCGATAAAAAGAATCGGTTTACGGCTGCCCAGCACTTCCATGTAAAGCTCTTCCGGCAGACTTTTGTTATTTTCGATCAGCTCATAGTCCCAAATCTGATGATCTGCATCATACGAACGGATCCATAATCGCTTACAAGAACGCCTTGCTAAGGCAAAATCAATATCATGTGTCAGATAGACAAATGTACAGTCGGGCCTCAGTTCTTCAATCTTATCCCATAAAACATTCTTGATCGAATCGTGCAACAATGTTTCCGGCTCTTCAATTACCAGCATAGACTGCTCAGGCGCATACAGTCCGGCCGCTATCAGGTAAAAGACCAGCTTCTCACTGTCACT
Organism: Parabacteroides sp. AD58; assembly: GCF_023744375.2. Lineage (NCBI taxonomy): Bacteria > Pseudomonadati > Bacteroidota > Bacteroidia > Bacteroidales > Tannerellaceae > Parabacteroides > Parabacteroides absconsus. Next base: position 772,519 of record NZ_CP146284.1, read on the forward strand.
CATCCGCCCGGCAGTATATGAATGAGAAGTACGTTCAGCCGAGGTCAGTTCGATAAAACCGGACTTCCGGATCAGCCGGTTATGCGGAAACATCTGTTCCCAAATCTCCTGAATAACGTCGATCTTCGTCCTCGGCGGCTCCAGTCCGGCATTCAGCTTGCAAGCCTCCTTATAATTTACGGCCGCTTCAAACTCTTCGCGTTGCAGACGGAGAATCATTTTCTCGTATTCTGTTACCCGCGGGAGCAGCAACCGTTCCTTAATTAAGGTTTGCAGCTGCATCCATTCATCCGACGAAGTATGTTCGTCCGGCTGCCCGGTGATAAACAAAGCATGCAACCCGGAAATCTTCAGTGCACGCCCGGCATATCGCGTCAGCAAATCCCGGCCAAAAGAAGACTTTCCTGCCCCATTCGTACCAATAATGACTAATGAATTAGTCGAAATAACCGGTTTTTCGTTATGTATATTGAGAGGTAATTGAATTTCCATATTCCGTAACCATTGATCACTTTACAAAGTTATAATTTTCCTCCGCATGAAAAGAATATTCGTACGCAAAAATCGCAGGACACAAAACTTCTTTTACCTTATTCTATTTATACGTTTCAGCCGACTTAAAACAGCAAATCCGACCGGGAATTCTTTAGTTCACGGCGTGAACTACTTAATCCACGGCGTGAACTAAGTAATTCCCGACGTGAACTAAGTAATCCACGCCGTGGATTAAAGAATTTCTCCTCTCTTTTATATTTTTATCCGGTAAAAAACAAATGATATTTCCTGCAAGCAACAAGAAATGTTGAATTGTACCCAAGCGGACAAGATATGAGCGCTTTTGACAAACATAGTTTCAAACAATTTATTCAGTTTTGCAGTTAAATAATCGGGACAAAGTCAGGAGGAAACAGACCAGGCAAAATAAAATCTTTTTTTGCGGTCGATTTTACTATTAAAAAGTAATTGGAGTTTCAAAAAAATACTAACTTTGGACCATACAAGTAACGAATTTGTAATGTACATAAATTATATAAAAGGAACATGGATACAAAAATTCAAGAATTAACCGAAAAAATCTACCAGGAAGGCGTAGAGAAAGGTAACGAGGAAGCTGCTCGTATTATCGCGGAAGCCGAAGCTCGTAAAAAAGTTCTGATAGAAGAAGCTGAAGCGAAAGCAAAAGAAATTGTAGCCAGTGCTGAAAAACAAGCTAACGAGCTGAAGAAAAACACGGAAGCAGAGTTGAAGCTGTTTGCATCCCAATCTGTTGAAGCTTTGAAAAGTGAAGTAACGAACCTGATCACAGGTAAAGTCGTAAGTGAAAACGTAAAGGCTGTAGCGGCAGATCCTGCATTCATGCAGAAAGTTATTCTCGAATTAGTCAAAAGCTGGCCCAGCCAGGAAAATCTGGTGATCCAGTCGGCTGATGCAGAAGCTTTAAAGAAATATTTTCTATCCAATGCCAAAGACTTATTGAATAAAGGCGTAACTATCGAGCAGGTTAGCGGCAAGAAAACCTCTTTTTCAATTATGCCGGCCGATGGTTCTTATAAAGTATCGTTTGGCGAAGACGAGTTTGTTGAATTTTTCAAAGAGTTCTTACGCCCACAGCTGGTTGAAGCTCTTTTCTAACAAATCAGTGCAATGAGTAAATATTATTGCTTAATAGCAGGTCTCCCTGACATTACGCTCGACGATAGCAGGCTCACCTACTCGGTTGCTGATTTCAGGAATGAATTAAGCGATATACTGACGCGTAAAGATAAAAAGCTGATTGATCTGTTCTTCCTGAAATTTGACAACAAGAACCTGATCAGTCAGTTGAAGAATCCGGATCAGGAGATGGATCCGCGAGGGAGCATTACATACGATGAATCTCACGCCTTGTATCAAGCCCTGAAAGAAGAAGAAGCGATTCCGAAAAACAATCGTATTCCTCCGTATTTCACCGACTTCTTCCGTATGTATTTAGAGAGTGAAGCAAAAGGCGACGCAGCCACCATTTCGTGGGAAGACCGCCTTGCTGCTTTATATTATGCTTATGCCATGAAATGCGGGAATCAGTTCGTCTCAGACTGGTTTGAGTTGAACCTTAACATTAATAATATGTTAACCGCCATCACCTGCCGTAAACACGGATTAGACAAATCCCAATATATCGTAGGAAACAACAACGTGGCTGAAGCATTGCGCACATCGAATGCCCGGGACTTTGGCTTGGGCGACGATATTGAATATCTGCCGGCCCTGCAGCACATAGCAGAAGAATCTGATCTGATGCTCCGGGAAAAGAAGATAGATACGCTGAAATGGAACTGGCTGGAAGAACAGACCTTCTTCAAGACGTTCGATATCGAAAGTGTCTTCGCCTACATGCTTAAACTGGAAATGATTGAACGCTGGGTTGGTCTTGATAAAGAAACCGGCGAAAAGACATTCCGCGAAATTGTAGGAGCAATGAAAAAAGGCAGCGAGAATGCCTTGGAAGAATTTAAAAGAAATAACGAAAAATAATTATGGCAACGAAAGGAATTGTAAGAGGAATCGTTTCGAACTTGGTGACCGTTGAGGTGGACGGACCGGTTTCTCAGAATGAAATCTGTTACATTTCGGTCGGGGGCGTCAAGCTGATGGCCGAAGTTATCAAGGTAATAGGTAAGAATGCCTTTGTGCAGGTATTCGAAAGTACGCGTGGTATGCGTGTAGGCGATAGCGCCGAATTCCAGGGACACATGCTGGAAGTAACATTAGGTCCGGGTATGCTGTCGCGCAACTACGATGGTCTGCAAAATGACCTGGACAAAATGCAAGGTGTATTCCTGAAGCGCGGTGAATATACATTCCCGTTGGATGAAAATAAGAAATGGGCCTTCAAGCCACTGGCGAAAGCCGGCGAAAAAGCCATTGCCGGAACCTGGTTGGGCGAAGTAGATGAGAACTCGCAGCCGCATAAGATCATGGTTCCTTTTACATTCAAGGGAGAATATACCATTAAAAGTGTTGTCGCAGAAGGAGAATATACCATCAATGATACGATAGCTGTATTGACTGATGCAGAAGGCAACGAGGTAAAAGTAACCATGGTACAGAAATGGCCGGTAAAGAAAGCCATCACCTGCTACAAAGAAAAGCCCCGTCCATACAAACTGCTGGAAACCGGTGTTCGTACCATTGATACGGTCAATCCGATTATTGAAGGCGGTACAGGCTTTATCCCGGGTCCGTTCGGTACCGGAAAGACCGTTCTGCAGCACGCCATCTCTAAACAGGCAGAAGCGGATATCGTGATCATCGCAGCCTGCGGTGAACGTGCCAACGAGGTTGTGGAAATCTTTACCGAATTCCCGGAACTGGTCGATCCGCATACTGGCCGAAAGCTGATGGAAAGAACCATTATCATCGCCAACACATCCAACATGCCGGTTGCCGCCCGTGAAGCTTCTGTTTATACAGCCATGACAATTGCCGAGTATTACCGCAGCATGGGATTGAAGGTTCTGCTGATGGCCGACTCTACTTCCCGTTGGGCTCAGGCTTTGCGTGAAATGTCTAACCGTTTGGAAGAGTTGCCAGGTCCGGATGCATTCCCGATGGACTTGTCTGCTATTATTGCCAACTTCTATGCCCGTGCCGGTTATGTTATTCTGAATAATGGTTCAACTGGTTCTGTCACCTTTATCGGTACCGTATCACCGGCCGGTGGTAACCTGAAAGAGCCGGTTACAGAAAACACGAAGAAGGTAGCCCGCTGTTTCTATGCCTTGGAGCAGGAACGTGCCGACCGTAAGCGTTACCCGGCTGTCAACCCGATTGAAAGTTATTCCAAATATCTGGAATATCCCGAATTCCAGGAATATATTGCCAAGCATATCTCTCCGAACTGGATAGAGAAAGTAAACGAGATCAAGACCCGTATGTTGCGTGGTAAGGAAATTGCCGAACAGATTAACATCTTGGGTGATGATGGTGTTCCGGTTGATTATCACGTTACGTTCTGGAAGTCTGAACTGATCGACTTTGTCATCTTGCAGCAAGATGCCTTCGATGCCATAGATGCAGTTACTCCGCTGCCCCGTCAGGAATTTATGCTGGATAAGGTAGTTTCGATCTGCCGTACCGACTTCAAGTTTGACACATTCCTCGAAGTAATGGATTACTTCAAGAAGATGATCAATATCTTCAAGCAGATGAACTACTCTGAATATGAAAGCGAACAATTCAAGAAGTTTAATCAGGAATTGGATGCTTTGTTAAAAGAAAGAATGTAATAAAGAATAACAGTATGGCAACAAAAGCATTTCAGAAAATATATACAAAGATTACCCAGATCACCAAGGCGACTTGTTCGCTGAAAGCAACCGGTGTCGGGTACGATGAGTTGGCTTCCGTAGATGGAAAACTAGCTCAGGTAGTAAAGATTATGGGAGATGAAGTAACCTTGCAGGTTTTCTCCGGAACGGAAGGTATCCGGACAAATGCCGAGGTTGTCTTCATGGGAAAAGCTCCTTCTTTAAAAGTAGGCGACCAATTGGCAGGCCGCTTCTTCAATGCTTATGGTGAACCGATCGACGGTGGTCCTGTTCCGGAAGGCAAAGAAGTGGAAATCGGTGGTCCGTCAGTAAATCCCGTTCGTCGTAAGCAGCCTTCTGAACTGATCGCTACGGGTATTGCCGGTATCGACTTGAACAACACCTTGGTTACCGGACAGAAGATTCCGTTCTTCGCTGACCCTGACCAGCCTTTCAACCAGGTAATGGCGCTGGTAGCTATGCGTGCCCAATCAGATAAGATTATCTTGGGCGGTATGGGTATGACCAACGACGACTATCTGTTCTTCAAGAATACATTTAGCAACGCGGGTGCGCTGGACCGTATCGTCAGTTTCATCAATACAACCGAAGACCCGTCAGTTGAGCGTATTCTGATTCCGGATATGGCCTTGTGTGCTGCCGAATATTTTGCGGTAGAAAAGCATGAAAAGGTATTGGTTCTGCTGACGGATATGACCAACTACGCCGATGCTTTGGCGATTGTATCTAACCGTATGGACCAGATCCCGTCTAAAGACTCTATGCCGGGTTCTTTGTATTCAGACTTGGCCAAGATTTATGAAAAGGCCGTTCAGTTCCCGGATGGCGGATCTATTACAATTATTGCCGTAACCACCTTGTCGGGTGGCGATATCACACACGCTGTTCCTGATAATACGGGTTATATTACAGAAGGACAGTTGTATCTGCGTCGAGACAGTGATGTCGGCAAAGTTATCGTCGATCCGTTCCGTAGTTTGTCTCGTCTGAAACAGCTGGTAACCGGTAAGAAGACGCGTGAAGATCATCCGCAGGTAATGAACGCTGCCGTTCGTTTGTATGCAGATGCCGCCAATGCAAAGACAAAGATGGAAAACGGTTTCGACCTGACTGATTATGATAACCGTGCCTTAGCCTTCGCGAAAGATTATTCATCGAAGTTATTGGCTATCGACGTAAATCTGGATACAACCGAAATGCTGGATGTAGCATGGAGCTTGTTCGGAAAATACTTCCAGCCGGCTGAAGTCAACATCAAACAGGCGTTGGTTGATAAGTATTGGAAGAAATAAGAGAGGTTATGTTATCTGATCTAAGCATCAGACTTCAGGTAACATCAAATCAAATGCGAATTATACATTAATAAAATGGCGATTAAGTTTCAATATAACAAAACATCACTTCAGCAATTGGAAAAGCAGCTGAAGATGCGTGAACGCTCGCTTCCTACCATCAAAAGCAAGGAAAGTGCGCTGCGTATCGAAGTGAAGCGTACCAAAGACGAAGTGAATCAATTGGAACTTCAGCTTGAACAGGAGATCCAGAGCTACGAAAACATGGTAGCCTTGTGGAATGAGTTCAATCCGTCGCTGATAGCGGTTAAGGATGTTTCGCTTTCCACCAAGAAGATTGCCGGTGTGATCGTCCCGGTTCTGGATGAGATAGAGTTTGAAATAGGCCGTTACAGCCTGTTTAATACTCCGGCTTGGTTTACTGATGGCATCGGGTTGCTCAAGAAGCTGGCCCGCACAGGGATTGAAGCCGAATTCTCTGGAATGAAGCTGGAGTTATTGGAGCATGCCAGGAAGAAAACAACTCAAAAGGTGAACCTGTTTGAGAAAGTTCAGATTCCGGGATATAAAGATGCTATCCGAAAAGTGAAACGCTTTATGGAAGATGAGGAAAGTCTGTCAAAGTCTTCACAGAAGATTATGCGGGCTAACCAGGAAAAACGGAAAGCTAAAGAAGAGGAGGTTGGCGTATGATTGTAAAAATGAACAAACTTACATTCCTGATTTATCATAAGGAATACGAAGCCTTCCTGGAAAAGCTCCGTGCATTGGGTGTTGTACATGTAGAAATCCGTCAGAGCGGCGAAGTGGATGAATCACTCCAGAAACTCTTGCAGAAGCATACTTCGTACAAGACTTTGCAGAAGGAAATGACTTCATGGGCCCACCAGGCTGATGAACAGGATAAAAAAGTAACGGCAGCTCAGGAATCTATCGAAGAAACACTGGAAGGCTATAACGACAAACAGCAGAGCATACAACTGCTGACACAGCAAATCCCAGCTCTGGAAAGGGAAATCGCCCAACTGGAAGTCTGGGGTGAATTTGACTGGAATCTTATCGACAAGCTGAAGGATAACGGCTGGATCATCCAGTTCTTCAATTGTCCGGACAAGAGTTTCGACGAAAAGTGGCAAGATGAATATCATGCACAAGTGATCACCCGGAAAGGCGGACAGTGTTATTTCATTACTGTCAATCCGGCTCCCGTTGAACTGGAGGCAGAAGCTGTCCGGTTACCTAAGCACAAGTTGTCTGAGCTGATCAACCAGCAGCAGGAACTGAATAAAGACCTGGAGGAGGCCAAAAGACAACTGACCCGCTTCTGTGTGGTTCATTTGCCGGTAGTCGAAGCGGCTATCGACCAGTTGCAAGGCGATATCGAACTGCTTGAAGTCAAATTAGGCGGAGAGAAGATGGCTGACGGTTCAGTAGTTCTATTGGAAGGTTGGGTTCCGGTTGATAATACGGAAGAAGTCCGCAATATGCTGGAGGCGAATGGTATCTATTATGAAATACGTCCGGCCGAAAAAGAAGACAACGCTCCTATCAAGCTGAAGAACAATTTTGTCACTCATCTCTTTGAAGTGCTGACTAAAATGTACGGTCTGCCTGATTATGGAGAATTTGATCCAACGCCGATGCTGGCACCTTTCTATGCTTTGTTCTTCGGACTTTGTGTAGGTGACGCCGGATATGGTTTGTTATTGGTAGCATTAGGCTTCTATCTGAAGAAGAAAGTCGGTCAGTCCATGCAGGGAATCATGAACCTGCTTATCACATTGGGAGCTGCAACGACCATTGTCGGTGCTTTGGTTGGAACCTTCTTCGGTGTTGAACTAGTAAAGCTGGATCTTCCGGAATGGATAAAGAACGTCATGATTACAGGCAAATATGGAGACACCGGTTATGACAAGACGATGATCTTTGCCCTGATGGTCGGTATGTTCCACATCTGCTTTGCCATGGTTGTCAAGGCGGTTTGTGCGACGGCCCGTTACGGATTCAAGAATGCACTCTCTGCTTGGGGATGGCTTCTGTTCGTTGGTGGTTCTGTAACCATTGGAACATTGAACTACCTGGGCGTTATCACCATGGATGCTTTCAAGACGGCCTTTATCGTTATCTCAGCCATTTCGGCTATCGGTATATATCTGTTGAATAATATCCGCCGTAATGTCTTCATCAACGTAGGAGCAGGTTTGTGGGATACGTACAACATGGCTACCGGCTTGATGGGCGACTTACTGTCATACCTCCGATTGTATGCCTTAGGCTTGGCCGGCGGTATGTTGGGCGGCGTATTCAATAACTTGGGACTGCAGTTGCACGACAGCATGGCAGATGTCCTTTGGGGCATTCCCGGCTGGATCTGCTTCGGTTTAATCTTCGTATTCGGACACGGACTGAACATTGCTCTTTCTTGCTTGAGCGGTTATGTTCACTCGATCCGTCTTACATTTGTAGAATATTTCAAAAATTCAGGTTATGAAGGAAAAGGTTCAGCTTACAAACCTTTCTCTTCCGTTCACGACAAAGAATAAACAAAGATTTAATAACAATTTAATTTTATAATCATTATGGATGTAACATTATTATTAGGCTATCTGGGCTTAGGCTTAATGCTGGCCCTGGCAGGTATCGGAAGCTGCTATGGTACAACAATCGCAGCAAATGCAGCAGAAGGTGCATTGAAGAAAGATCCTTCTAAATCAGCAGGCTATATGATTCTTTCAGCCATGCCTGCTTCTCAGGGTTTGTATGGTTTCGTTGCCTTTATGACGGCTGGTGAAATCACAGCTGAAAATGCGCTGTTAAAGTTCGGTATGGGTATTAGCGTAGGTCTGGTATTCTTAATTTCTGCCGTTCGTCAGGGACAGCTTTGTGCTAATGGCATCACGGGTATGGCTCAGGGTCATGATGTTCAGACTAACACCATGATTTATGCCGCACTTCCAGAATTCTATGCTATCTTGGCTCTGGTAGGTACATTCTTGGTATAAGACAAGGCTTACATGAAGGAATATTCTTATTACGGCATCCGTACCTAACGATTACGGATGCCGTAACTTTTCTGTTACGCCAGCTATAAAATTCTGTTATTTCTGACGTAACACTATTATTATGGAAAACATAATAGTAGTATTTGAATACGATATTGAAATTATCTAACATCAGAAAGAAAATGAATCGAAAACTATTTACTTTGCTGTGTTGTGCAGGCTTTATGCTTGTTCCACATTTACAGGCACAAACGTACGATCGCCTTCCGGGTTACGTACAGGCCGAGAAATTTACCAAAGACAAACTTTCCAAGATGTTATTCTCCACAACTGTTGATCCGCACTGGTTCCAACAAGGAAATTGTTTCTGGTATGAATACAAAACAAGCAAAGGTAATGTATGGTATGTGGTTGATCCGACAGCTCGCACCAAGAAGACCTTATTTGATCAGGACAAAATAGCGGCTCAATTGACAGAAATCGTAAAAGATCCGTTTACAGCCCAACAATTACCGATCCAGAAACTGGAAGCACAGCCCGACGGACGTACTTTTACGTTCCAAATTACTTCTACCAAAGACGCTCCGAAAGATACGACCAACAAGAAGAACAACAAGAAGCTGGTATTTTATTTCTCCTACGATTATCCGACTCAAAAGCTGACATGGCTGGAAGATAAAAAGGAAGACACAAAGTATCCGGAATGGGCTTCTTTTTCTCCGGATGGCAAAACAGTTGTCTATGCCAAAGACTTGAACCTGTATCGCATGACAAGAGCTGATTACGAAAAGCTGAAAGAGAATGAAAAAGACAGTACGGTTGTGGATGTACAGCTGACAACTTTCGGCGAAAAGGATTTCGGCTTCGGTCAGCCTTACAGTCTGCTGAATACGGATACGCTTTGCAACGGAAAACGGAAACGTGTCTACGGAATTGTCTGGTCGCCTGATTCCCGTTACTTTGCTGTGACGGCAACAGACGAAAGAAAGGTAAAAGACTTGTGGGTGATTAATTCAATGGCTTCTCCCCGACCAACTTTGGAATCCTACAAATATCAGATGCCGGGTGAGAAAGAAGCTCCCGAAGAGCACTTGTATCTGTTCGATATGCAGAACAACACGTACAAGGAAATCAAGACTTCGGCTTATAAAAACCAGACAATCAATCTGGCCCGTAAGCCGCGCCTGCAGAAACAGCGCGACATGCACGAAGTCCCGGTAGAATGGTTAGGCGACAGCAATCATTTTTACCTGACACGTTCCAGCCGTGATTTGCATCGCATCGACATTTGTTCTTATACCATCGGACAGGATACTATTCGTCCGCTGATAGAAGAACGGATGAATACTTATCAGGAAGTACGTCCGCTGGCAACCATCCAGAATGGGAAAGAACTGATTCATTGGAGCGAACGTGACGGTTGGGCGCATTTGTATCTGTATGATGGCGAAGGAAACCTGAAGAATCGCATCACTTCCGGTCCGTGGCATGTGGATCAGATTGTGAAAGTAGACGAAAGCCGCCGGGTAGTTTACTTCCTGGCTAATGGAAAAGAAGAAGGAGAGAATCCGTATTACGAACATCTCTATCGGGCCAACCTGGATGGTTCAGGTGTTCAGCTGGTTACTAAAGGGAATTTCTTCCATACAGTAGCGATGGACGATCAGGCTCAGTTTGTGGTAAACAATTATTCACGCGTCAATACAGTTCCGAAGACAGATCTGGTAGATAATACAGGTAAAACGATCATGCCACTTGAAGAAAGTGATTTCTCTCAGCTGTTTGCAGCCGGATATAAGTTCCCGGAACCGTTCCAAGTGAAGGCGGCTGATGGCATTACCGATTTATACGGTGTCATGTATAAGCCATTCGACTTTGATTCTACAATGGTTTATCCAATTATTGATTACGTATATCCAGGTCCACAAGTAGAAGCTACCGTTTATCCATTTACACGTATGAGTGTCCGGACCGACCGTCTGGCACAAGCCGGATTCATCGTCATCACTGTAGGTAACCGAGGCGGGCATCCAAGCCGTTCGAAGTGGTATCATAATTATGGTTACGGCAATCTGCGCGATTATGGATTAGCCGATCAGAAGGCTGCTATCGAGCAATTGGCCAACCGCTACTCATTCATCGATATCAATCGCGTAGGTATTCATGGGCATTCGGGAGGCGGATTCATGTCAACGGCAGCGATCCTGCAATATCCGGATTTCTTCAAGGTAGCCGTTTCGTGTGCAGGAAACCACGACAACCGTATCTACAACCGCTGGTGGAGTGAGACACATCACGGCGTGAAAGAAGAAATTACCGAAAAAGGTGATACGACTTTCATCTACAACATCAAGACGAACGAAGAGATTGCTCATCAGCTGAAAGGCCACTTGATGTTGGTTCACGGCGATATTGATAATAATGTCCATCCGGGCAATACGTTGCGTGTAGTAGATGCATTGATCCGCGCCGGAAAGCGTTTCGACATGCTGATGTTACCACAACAGCGCCACGGCTTTGGCGATATGGATGAATACTTCTACTGGCGAATGGTAGATTATTTCTCTAATCATTTATTGGGAGAACAGGAAACATCCGTTGATATTCCGAAGCGATAAAGAACAGAATAAGAAAAGCCACGGCAATCGGAAGAAATCATTCCCGAAAAGCCGTGGCTCTTTTTATGCCTTAATGACAGAAAGATCTGCAATCGTCTCTCCTATTTCTTATCGGCAGTTTTTGCTTCTGCCTGCTGCAAATACAACGTCTTCAGCCGGCATTCTTTTGACTGCCCAGCCCGATTGGTCAGACGGAAAGCGGTAACTTCTTTTCCTTCCAGTTTTACCTGGTAAACAGATTCCCACAAATTAGCCAGTTGCACTTCTGTCCAATTACTATCTGCCTGCTGTATTTCTACTTTGATCCAATCCAATTGCTGGTCACCCAAGTCCAGACGTAATTCAGTAGTTGAAACGGCTTCGCCTAATGACAAAGTCAGCTGTCCTCCGTCCTGCCACTTCAAGACTTCATTCAACGGAGAAACTGTTATTTTCGTCTTGTTCCGCAAAAATACAGGCAGATTTTTAAGCTGTTCAACATTACTTTCCAGCTTATAAGCCGAGTAATTTAATGTAGTCGGCAATTCAGCCTGGAACCGATGATTGTACTCATCCGTCAGATAGACGAACAATTTATCTACAAACGGTTTCAATACCTTCGATCCGGTTTTTACCCCTGGCTGTGGAACATCCTGGTTCATGGTCATGTCATATTTATACCACGCATGCTGCAAGGCTCTCAAATGACGATAGCTCTTCAGGAATGCTTCCTGATATTGTTCCTGCCAAGCTTTATACAGGTTCATGACTTCGATACCCATTTCTCCAAGTGTCTTGAACTGCTGGTACCACGGACTTATTTCTTCAGCCAAATACGGATTATCCTCATTCGCCATCAAAAGATCAGCGACATACACAATATTCTCAAACTCGGTACGGATCTCGTCTTCCTTAAATGTAGCTGTTTGCTGAAGAACTTGCTGTAGAAATTCATCTAATACGGGTTTGATCCGAACTGATTCGTTTCTTTCAAAATGATGCACATTCGTACCCGGATCGGCATTGTGTTCAGCAAAGAGCTTAAAGGCATCGGCGTCTGTCGGCATCAGCTGTTTCAAGGCCAGGTTCCAAGATTTATCACTATCGTATGCTTCCATATTCCAGCAATAATCAGCTACGCCAAAAACTCCAACTTTCGAAGCCTCGGCATGCTCCATCGGATTGGAGACAAAGCCAGACATCTTGTCGGCAATATGCAGGCTATTTCCATAAACCGGACCAAGCAACAGATGATCCATCACGTAATCGTTTACCGGATAGTTCCACCAGATAAAAGCCTTCCGTTTAATCCGTTCATTGATCCAGTCCATATCTTCTTGCTGGATATTGCAGATCACCGAGTTACCCGTCCACATAATCGCGATGTCTGGATTTAGTTTCGATCCCAACGTTTCAAGATACTGATTCTTCGGATCGGTCCATTCCCGGTTATATTCCGTTGGACACATGATCAAAGGCTTCACATCCGACTTCTGATGAATAAAATGCTCATTGATATAATTCAGCAACTCTACCTGTTTATCAGCCTTGGCTCCTTCGCCACTGATATCATCAAAGAAGACGGCAAATGCACGGACTCCCAGCTGATACATCGACTCAAACTTCAGAATCACTGAATCACGGTCGGCCTGATTCCAATGAATATCCTTCCCTGGATGAATAGCCCATACGAAATCCAATCCGTTATTGCGTGCCACACGAGCCATCTCCCGTATTTCCTGTGCTTCCTTTTCCGGATATGGCTGCCTCCAATGTGGCGAACTGTGATACGGATCGTCTTTCGGTCCGTACAAATAGATGTTCATCTTGTTTGCCCCATAATAACCAAACATCCGCAAATGTGTTTCGAAATCCATGGGCTTCCCGTAATAGCCTTCCACTATTCCACGGAAAGGCACATCCGGATAATCTGTAATTTCCAGCTCTTGCATCGTCGATTCCCGCAAAAGCTGTTTCAATGTCTGCAATCCGTAAAATGTTCCACGTTCATCTCGACCGGCAATAATTATCTCATGATCTCTAACCCTAAGATAATAACCTTCACTTTGTTGAGGAACCTTTTTCCGAACAGAACGGACAGACCGGTCATCAGCTTCACCTATAACCAGTTTCCAGTACTTTCCCTCTTTTTCCTGTACCGGAAGTAAATTCTTTGCTATCCGTTGATTAACCGTATCTGTTTCATTCAATCCCTTAAAAAGGAAAATACTTGGTTTCGGATATGTCCCTTTTCCAACAACACATGATTGAGGTGTCGGCGAAAGCTCCGACACTTGCCCCATTACCATTGTTGTTAACAGCAAACATGCTGTCGTCATCCACATCTTTTTCATATACTATTCAATAAGAACTTCTATTATTCGTCTGCACTCACAAAGATACGAAGTTCATTTGGATATTTATTTATTCCAGTCATTATATAAATGAAACTTTTTTGGGATTTTTCTTCTCAAGAATTTGGAATATTCAAAATAATGCGTACCTTTGCACTCGCAATACGGAACTAGCTCAGTTGGTAGAGCACTGGTCTCCAAAACCAGGTGTCGGGAGTTCGAGCCTCTCGTTCCGTGCATAAGAGCTTTTCGGTTAATTTTCCGAGAGGCTCTTTCTTTTTATAATCACTTTTCTCTATATAAGGAATCTATGCGAAAATAGAATATTATAGGTTGTGCATAAAATATTTATTAGAAGTTTATTCTCTCCTAACTACAAAATATCAGAATATGCACAACCTTTATACTATAAATCTCACCAACAGATATTGTTATACGTTACTTCTCTTTTGGCAGAACTAAACGCAGCAACAAATAACCAGTTAAACCAGATAAGAAAGAGCCAACAAAAACGCCCAATTTAGCCTGATTTAATAAATCAATTCCCATGTCAGTAGTAGTATCAAACGAGAGATTCGCAATAAACAAAGCCACCGTAAATCCTATACCACCAAGCATGGAAACAGCAAACAAAGTCCGTTTACTAAAGCCTTGTGGCTTTGGAATAATGCCACTACGGATAAACAGATATGAAAAACTGAAAATACCCAATGACTTACCAGCAATCAGTCCGAGTACAATCGCTAATGGCACATGCAACAGAGACTCCGGACGAATATCTCCAAATGTAACACCCGCATTTACAAAGGCAAATAACGGTAAGATCAGGTTGTTTACCCACGGATGCAAGCGATGAGCTATGGCTTGCAGCGGACTGATGGAATGATCGGTACACATATGAATATTGTTCAATACCCGAATCTGATGTGACGTCAAAACAGAAGCTCGGTTACAACTCTTAACATCATTCGAGTCGAGCATCGAAAGATATTCTGTCATATCGTTTGTGAAACGCTCCAGTTCTATCTTAGGCTTTGCCGGAACAGTAAAAGCTACCAGTACGCCTGCTATCGTAGGATGAATTCCTGATTCCATAAATAACATCCAAACACAAAAGCCCAAGGCATAATAAAATAACTGATTATAGATCTTCATCTTTCCGCCCAAATACAAAACCAGCAGCAGAAGAGCTGATATCAACAATGGCTGTAATGAAACATGTCCGCTATAAAATAAAGCAATGATAATAATACCACCAATATCATCAACAACAGCCAGCGCTGTTAAAAAGATGCGCATGGTGAGCGGTACTCGCTTACCCAACAAACCAAGCACAGCCAAAGCAAAGGCAATATCAGTCGCCATCGGAATTGCCGCTCCGTTAGCTTCCGGACCATCATGACAAATTAAGAAATAGAATAATACAGGAATAACCATTCCTCCAATGGCTGCCACAATGGGTAACAAAGCTTTTCGGAATGACTGCAACTCGCCTACCAGTACTTCCTGCTTGATCTCCAGTCCAATGGTAAAGAAGAATACAGCCATTAATGCATCATTGACAAATGCCAGCATGGAAAGCGGTTCGCCATGATGAGCAAAAATACTAAAATCACCAAAGATCAGCTTGACCGGAAATTGCAGGAAATGATGATACCGGTCTTGTAGCGGACTATTCGCCAAAATCATAGCCAGAATTGTTGCTAAAAACAAAAGCACACTGGCATTGGGCTTTTGAATGGCAAAACGCTGTAGAGGTTTTAAGATAACTTTGAATGTTCTTTCCATATCAGCCCTCTTTATGTAAGGTTATCGTATAATACGCTTCGAATATATCACCACCAGCCAAATGCTGTATCCAATCTTTTTGGCTGTATTCACCTGCATAATGAGCCCGGTCACAACGTCCATACCAAGGTTCTATACAGACAAACGGTGCATTTTTGTAAGGAGGAGACCACAGCCCGACTACCGGTGCTTCAAATTCCAGTGAGAGATGCGGTTTCTTCTGCTTATCGAGCAACGTAACTCGGCTAATCTGGCGGTCTTCCAGAATTAAAGCATCTTTATCAAATGTATGAATGTCCAGCGGAAGCAAACCCTCTTGCAGTGGCAAAGGATACTTATCCGGCGCAACACATCCTTTTTCTGAGATTAGAATACACGACAAGTCCTTCGTCTTGTCGAAAGCAAAATAACCACGTTCGGCTGTCTCAGGGGTAAAATCTGGATAATAGAACGCAGGATGAGCACCAATCTGAAAGTACATCTCATGTTCGGACGGATTTTTTACCCGCCACATCACCTGCACTTGCTGTTGCTCCAGCCGATAACCAATTTCCAAGACAAATGGGGAAGGATACTTTTTCAAGGTCTCTTCATCGCTTTTCAGCTGGAACCAGACTTCGGTTTCAGTCTGTTCGATCAGAGAAAACTCCATATCTCGTGCAAACCCATGCTGAGATAAAGTATATTCCTTTCCATCCAAACGGTACTTATTTTCCCATACGCTGCCTACAATTGGAAATAAAACTGGCGAATGACGTTTCCAGAAAGCCGGATCTGCCTGCCATAAATATTCTGTGCAGGACTGCTTTCCCCGGATACTACAAAGTTCCGCTCCCGCTGGCGAAACCTGAATTGTCAGTTGTTGATTTGATAATGTAATCATATTTCTATTAACTTGCTATATATTTCAATTTCTATACCTTCACTCCATCAGTCCGATCAATAACGATTCCGGTGTCAGGCCCACTTTCTTCAATGCACCGATTAGAGCTGTATATAGGGCCGGATCATTCCGATAATCTGGATACATCTCTATCTGACGGACAAAATCGACAGGTATTTGTACGGTTTTATAAGGTTTCAGGCTTGTTCCGTTCCAAGCATAATCGGCATCGGCAGGAGCAACAAGCGTAGTGATCCGCCATTCCTTATTTCCCTGTTCCAAATCAGGTCGACCTTCAAATAAAGCTCTATATAATACAGAGACAAAATGAGAACCTGGCAAAAAGCCAGTATGTTCGTCATCGAAAAATATCTTGTCATATTCCTGTTTCAGCTGTGATATGAGACTCGCTGTCCATTCATTCTCGCTGTACTTACAGCGCACCAGCGATAAGTTCTCACCTAAACACCAATCTATCAGATCTTCCGAATCCAGATAGAGCCACAACGTATTCTCGGATGGCACATATGTAGTTGTTTCTTCAAACAATGAACAGGCAAAAGGGATCAGTTCTGGACCAATCAGGCGCAATTGGTTCTCCCGGAAAAAGGGCATATTTACCTTGCTGGAAACCACCGGAGCTGGCAGCTTCTGTTCATAGCCGCCAATAGATTTGCGGACAAGTTGCAAGCCAAAGGGTTCAGGCTCCAACACACCATGTTCCCACAACAAATCAGTTAAGACAAGATCAAAGAAAATCTTACCTTCCTCTTGTTTCAAAGCAGAAAGGAATGCCGGAATTGATATAGGGCACTTTAAAATCATAAATTATCTTATTTTGTTTCAAAGATAGTAGAATATTTCCAAAATCATATAAATTTGTGGAGAGGAATATGAATTAATCAACAAATTCACTTAAGATATGAAACGTCGTGATTTTATTAAGACCAGTGTTATGGCTGGAGCTGCATTAACTCTAAACTTTGATAAATTAGGTGCAGCCTTATCTTCCAATTCAATGGTTGTAGAACAAGTACCAGATATGGTAGCTGTTATGGGTGGAGAACCAGAAGTCATGCTCGACAAAGCATTAAACGAACTTGGTGGCATCAGCAAATACATCAAGAAAGGACAAAAAGTCGTCATTAAACCTAATATCGGATGGGATCGATCACCGGAGATGGCCGGTAACACGAATCCTAAGCTGGTAAAAGCTCTTGTCAAAAAATGCCTTGATGCCGGAGCTGAAAAAGTAACTGTATTCGACCACACTTGCGACAACTGGCAGAAGTGTTACGAGACAAGCGGCATTGAAAAGGCTGTAAAAGAAGCAGGTGGTATTATCATGCCTGCCAACGATGAAAAATACTTCAAAGAGGTAAGCATTCCTAATGGAGTAAAACTGAAATCGGCCAAGATTCACGAAGCACTGATCGAAGCTGATGTGTGGATCAATGTACCTGTATTGAAAAATCATGGTGGAGCAAAAATGACCTGTGCCATGAAGAATTACATGGGAATTGTATGGGACAGACGTTATTTCCACCAGAATGATTTGCAACAGTGTATTGCCGATATCTGTACATGGGAAAAGAGACCGGTGCTGAATATTGTTGATGCCTATCGTATCATGCACCAGAATGGTCCGCAGGGTAAAACTTTGGCGGATGTTGCCACACTGAAGAGCCTGATTGTTTCACCTGATATTGTAGCCGTCGACCGGGCAGCTCTTTCTCTATTCAATCAGGTAAAGAAACTTGATCTCGAAGCAGTTGCTCACATCGGCCGCGGAGAAGCGAACCATTTGGGAACAACTGATTTGAAATCATTGAATATCAAACGCATCAAACTCTGATCGGAAATGAAAAAGATAAACTATCTTAAGGGAGTGCGAGTACTGCTCGCTCTCCTTTTCTTTATACCCATCCTTGTTTTCTTCGTCGACTTTGCCGATCTGCTGCCTGACCAGACACACGTACTGCTTCAGGCACAAATCATGCCAATTCTGTTAGGTTCGATGTGGATAGCTCTGATTGTCCACTTATTGTTGACATTGGCGATAGGCCGTTTGTACTGCTCTACTGTTTGTCCTGCCGGAGTATTGCAAGATGTCATTAACTGGATTTATGGCAAGTGCCGGACTAAAAAGAAGGGTATCCGTCGCTTTTCTTACCACAAGCCCATGAATGTATTACGCTATGTGTTACTTGTCTTCACTCTAATCAGTGCTTTTTCCGGTATTGCCAGTATAGCACTTTGGTTGGATCCATATAGTAATTTCGGAAGAATTGCGTCAAATCTGTTCCGCCCACTGGTAATCTGGACTAACAACGGACTGGCTGAAGTTCTTATGGCAATGGACAACTATACCTTATATCAGGCTACGGTTTCGACTGTCACTACAGCTGGATTCATAAGCGGTATCATTGCTCTGTTCCTATTTGTCGGATTGACTCTTTGGCGTGGACGCTTGTTCTGCAACACAATCTGTCCTGTAGGTTCGCTGCTGAGTTTATTTTCCCGGAAATCTCTTTTTCACATAGCGATTAATCAGGAGACTTGTGTAAGTTGCGGCCTTTGTGAACACACCTGCAAAGCAGAAGCTATAGACAGCAAAAAGAAAACCGTTGATTCGTCACGCTGCATTGACTGCTTCAACTGCCTGTCGGTCTGTGCAAAAGGAAGTATCTCCTTTACCAGTCGGCGAAGTGTAGCTGCCAGTCAGCAGGTTCAGGAGGCTCGTCAGGAAATACAGGCTAACAATAAGAGTCGCCGTTCTTTCCTTGCCACTAGTGCAACTATCATTTCTTCAATCCCGGCAGCTACAGTCCTTGCCCAAACCATGCATCAGAACAGAAAACATAAAAAGGCGCACAAGAAATGGCCGCCTATCACGCCTCCGGGTTCACTCAATATCGACCGATTCAAGGATCTGTGTACCGGCTGTCACTTGTGTGTAACACAATGTCCGAGTCAGGTTTTGCGTCCAGCAGGACTGGAATATGGTTTTGACTATCTATTGAAGCCCCACATGTCCTACCTGAACAGTTACTGCAACTATGAATGTACGGTTTGTTCGGAAGTATGTCCCACACATGCCATCCGACCAATTACGAAGGAAGAGAAAGCAACAACACAAGTCGGTGTGGCTCATTTCTTCATCAACCGTTGCATCGTTCATACGGAAAATACCGATTGCGGAGCCTGCTCCGAACACTGTCCGACGCAGGCCGTACAGATGGTGCCTTATAAAGGAACACTAACCATACCGCATGTCAATCCGGATCTCTGCATTGGTTGCGGAGGCTGCGAATCCATTTGTCCGGTCCGGCCGATGCGTGCCATCATCATCAAGGCGAACGATGTGCACAAACATGTAGAGAAGCCAAAACAAGAAGAAGTGAAAGAGGTCGAAGTGACCGATTTTGGCTTCTAAGACTGTTGTCAATTCCGTATTATTTCATACCTTTGCGGGCATGAAATTCGAATTACAATATAGCGATACTAAGACAAATGCAAGGGCGGGCTTGATTACTACCGACCATGGAATAATCGAGACGCCCATATTTATGCCCGTCGGTACACAGGGTGCTGTCAAGGCTGTTCATATGCCTGAGTTAAAAGATGATATCAAAGCCCAAATCATCTTAGGAAATACCTATCACTTGTATCTGCGTCCGGGATTGGATATTTTAGAGAAGGCTGGTGGATTACACAAGTTTAACGGCTGGGATCGCCCAATTCTGACTGACAGCGGCGGTTTTCAGGTTTTCTCATTATCAGAAAACCGGAAATTGCGCGAAGAAGGAGCTGAATTCCGTTCCCACATCGACGGCTCCAAACATCTTTTCACTCCTGAGAAAGTAATGGACATCGAACGTACGATCGGAGCAGACATCATCATGGCTTTTGATGAATGCTGTCCGGGCGATGCCGAATATGATTATGCCAAGCAATCGTTAGGACTGACCGAACGCTGGTTAGACCGCTGCTTCAAACGCTTTAATGAAACAGAGCCCAAGTATGGGTATCAGCAAAGTCTCTTCCCGATTGTACAAGGCTGTGTATATCCGGAATTGCGAATCCGTGCGGCTGAGAATGTGGCAGCCAAGGAAGCTGACGGAAATGCCATCGGAGGGCTGGCCGTGGGTGAACCGACCGAAAAGATGTATGAGATGATCGAGTTGGTCAACGGTATTCTGCCGAAAGATAAACCCCGTTATTTAATGGGAGTCGGGACACCGATTAATATTCTGGAGGCCATCGAACGGGGCGTTGATATGTTCGACTGTATCATGCCGACCCGTAATGGACGAAACGGACAGATCTTTACGCCTTTCGGTACGATGAACATGCGTAATAAGAAATGGGAATACGACTTCTCCCCGATCGATCCGGAAGGTCCTTCCTTTGTCGACCGCATTTACTCAAAAGCCTATTTGCATCACCTGATCAAGGTCAATGAAATATTAGGATTACAAATCGCTTCTATTCACAACTTAGCATTTTATCTGTGGCTGGTGAAAGAAGCCCGTAAGCACATTATTGCCGGCGATTTTCCGATTTGGAAAACCCAAATGGTCCGGCAGATGGACAATCGATTATAACAACAGCCATGAACTTGAAGCTAAAAAGAATAGACTGGTACATCATCAAGCAGTTCCTTGGCACCTACGTCTTTGCCATCTTACTGATTATTTCAATTTCTGTGGTTTTCGATATAAACGAAAAGATCGACAAGTTCCTTCGTCCGGAAGTACCGCTGAAGGCGATCATCTTCGATTACTACCTGAATTTTATCCCGTATTTTGCCAATCTGTTCAGTCCGCTGTTCACTTTTATCGCCGTGATCTTCTTTACTTCGCGGCTAGCTGACAACTCTGAGATCATCGCAATGCTGGCAAGTGGAATGAGTTTCAGACGATTGATGTTGCCTTATAGCATATCTGCCGCAATTATTGCAACAGTCACATTCATATTGAATGCCTTCATCATCCCTCCTTCCAACAAGACGCGTATTGATTTCCAGAACAAATACATCAAGAACAAGGCTACCACGTATGCCAGGAACGTGCAATTGGAAGTTGAACCGGGCATTATTGCCTACTTCGACCGTTATGAAGCCCGTTCGAATATGGGTTATCGCTTCTCGCTGGAACATTTTGATGGAAAAAGACTGGTCTCACGTCTGACTGCCAATTCTATTAAATATGATACCTTATATCATTGGCAAGTTATTGATTATACAATACGGGATTTCGACGGTATGCGCGAATACATTACACAAGGTTCACGCCTGGATACAACACTGACAATCGTTCCGTCGGACTTTCTGATTTCAGTCAATGACTGTGAAACCATGACGTCGCCCGAACTGCATAAATACATCAGCCGCCAGCAAAAGCGGGGAATCGGGAATATACAGACCTTCGAGATCGAATATCACAAACGATATGCTACCATCATGGCAGCCTTCATCCTGACTGCTATCGGAGCATCACTTTCCTCCCGGAAGGTTAAAGGAGGAATGGGTTTGAATATCGGTATCGGACTTGCTCTCAGTTTCTCATACATCTTATTTATGACCATAACATCCACTTTTGCCATCAGTGGATACGTTAGTCCGATGGTAGCTGCGTGGATACCGAATATTATATACACCTTCATTGCTATTTATCTCTATCGGAAGGCTCCAAGATAAAACTTCGGAATATCTGTTTTCAGAGATGGTTAAAGCCATCATCCAAATAAACGAGAATCGGTTTCAATTCTAAGGAATTTCGGAATCGATTCTCGTTTATTTTATGGAGACTTAAATAATCAAAGCCGGAAACATCCGAATTATCCTGATAAATTATTACCTTTGCCGGATAGACAAAAAACAATAATACGTTATTTGATTATTTAAACTTACATTCTATAAGTACCTATGGCAAAGATTACAAAAGAGGATGCACTTCGCTATCATGCTGAAGGCAAACCTGGAAAGATTGAGGTGGTTCCTACAAAGCCCTACAGCACACAGGCCGATCTGTCGCTGGCTTACTCACCGGGCGTAGCAGAACCCTGTTTGGAAATACAAAAGAATCCGCTGGATGCCTATAAATACACCGCAAAAGGGAATTTGGTTGCCGTCATTTCTAACGGTACTGCCGTATTAGGCCTTGGCAATATCGGAGCGATGGCCGGTAAACCTGTCATGGAAGGAAAAGGATTACTTTTCAAGATATTCGCAGGAATTGATGTCTTCGATATTGAAGTAGACGAAAAAGATCCGCAGAAATTCATTGAGACTGTCAAAGCGATCGCTCCTACTTTCGGAGGAATCAACTTGGAAGACATCAAGGCGCCGGAATGCTTTGAGATTGAAACACGACTGAAAAGCGAATTGGATATTCCGGTAATGCACGACGATCAGCACGGAACGGCTATTATCTCAGGCGCCGGACTGATTAATGCTCTCGAAGTAGCCGGCAAGAAGATCGAAGATGTCAAGATTGTTGTCAACGGAGCTGGAGCAGCTTCCATTTCCTGCACCAAATTATATCTGATGCTGGGTGCCCGCAAAGAGAATATCATCATGTGCGACAGTAAAGGCGTTATCTCAACCCAGCGTACCGACTTAAACGAACAGAAGAAAGAATTTGCTACTGACCGTCCGGTCAAGACGCTGGAAGAGGCTGTCGTAGGAGCTGATGTCTTCTTGGGATTATCGGTAGCTGATGTACTGACCAAAGAAATGGTCCGTTCGATGAATGAGAACCCGATCGTCTTTGCCCTGGCAAATCCGAATCCGGAAATCTCGTACGCCGACGCCATGGAGTCAAGAGAAGATATCATCTTTGCTACCGGACGTTCGGATTATCCGAACCAAATCAATAACGTATTGGGATTCCCGTACATTTTCCGTGGAGCACTCGATACCAGCGCCCGTGCCATCAACGAAGAGATGAAACTGGCCGCCGTGAAAGCAATTGCACAATTGGCTAAAGAGCCGGTTCCCGACGTTGTCAATGCTGCTTATAAACTGAAACGGACTACTTTCGGTCGCGATTATATTCTGCCGAAAGCGCTCGATCCCAGATTGCTGACGCGTGTATCATGTGCGGTAGCCAAGGCTGCCATGGAATCGGGTGTTGCCCGCAGGGAAATCACCGACTGGGACAAATATGCAAATCATCTGCGTGAAATGATGGGCTACGACAACAAACTGCTTCGTTCATTTACCGATATGGCGAAAGCCAATCCGAAACGTGTTGTCTTTGCAGAAGCCAACCATATTAATATGCTTAAAGCAGCAGCCGAAGCCAAGGCAGAAGGTATTTGCCAGCCTATCTTATTAGGTAACTGGGATTATCTGCACAAATTAGCAGGAGAAGAAAACATCAGCCTGGATGGTATTGATATCATCAATATGCGTTCGGACGGTGAAACCGAACGCCGTCACCGCTATGCAGCTATTCTGGCCAAGAAGCGCGAACGGGAAGGTGTCACGTATTCAGAAGCCTGCGAAATCATGTTCAACCGGAATGCCTTTGGTATGATGATGGTGGAAACAGGTGATGCCGATGCTTTTGTGACGGGTGTTTACAGCCGTTATTCAGAAGTGACTAAGTTAGCAGAAGAGATCATTGGCATTCGTCCGACTTACAAGCATTTCGGTGCTATGCATATCATCTCGGGAAAGAAAGGTACATTCTTTATGGCTGATACCTTGATCAACCGCCATCCGTCGACAGAAGTACTGATTGATATTGCCCGTCTGACACACGATGCGGTTAAGTTCTTTGCCCATGAACCGGTGATGGCTATGCTTTCATACTCAAACTTCGGAGCCGACAAACAAGGTAGTCCGCTGAAAGTTCACGATGCCATCGACTATCTGCATACCAATTATCCGGAAATCATTATCGATGGAGAAATGCAGGTTAGCTTTGCCCTTAACAAACGTCTGCGTGACGAGACTTATCCATTCAATAAGTTGAAGGACAAAGATGTCAATACTTTAGTATTCCCGAACCTGAGCTCAGCAAACAGTGCTTATAAGCTGATGCTTGAAATGGGCAATGTCGAATCGATCGGCCCGATCCAGATGGGATTGAACAAACCGATCCACTTCACCGATGTGGAAAGTACGACACGCGACATTCTGAACCTGACCACAGTTGCCGTCGTTGATGCGATTGTTCAGGAACAGATCGACAAAGGGAACAAATAACACGTTGTAAACAGAGACGATAAATTCATTTCCGAAGGAGTCATGTAGCCCGACAATGACTACATGGCTCCTTCTTTATCTCATTCCAAACACATTATGCAACTGATCATTTCTCCTGCAAAAACAATGACAGATAAAAGTCCGATTCAGATGGAAGCTGCGACTAAACCTCTTTTCCAACACGAGGCCGAAGAAATAGCCTGGTACATGACGCACTTGTCTGTCGACGAGCTGAAACGCAGTCTTAAGTTAAGTCCGAAGCTGGCACTTGAAAGTTATAAGCGCTTCCAAGATTTTCATGCAGCCGATGATCCCGGTCTGCCGGCTCTTTTGGCTTATTCCGGAGTTGTATTCAAGCATATTCATCCCGAAGATTTCACGGCTGCAAATTTCAACTTTGCCCGACAGCACCTGAAGATTGTATCAATCTGTTATGGATTGCTCTCCGCTTCCGACTTAATCAAACCTTACCGGATGGAATACGATATTAAGATTCCGGAACTGACGGAAGGCAATATGTATCAATTCTGGCAAGGGAAGCAAACCCAACCTCTGATAGATGCGGTCCGGGCCGATGACGGAATCTTACTGAATCTGGCAAGTCTGGATATCCAGCCGGCTTTCCATTGGAAACAAATAGAAAAGGAAGTCCGCGTCATTACACCCGAATTCAAGATCCGGAAAGACGGCAAGCTGAAAACCATTGTCATCTATGCCAAGATGGCACGTGGAGAGATGTGCCGGCAAATCATCCGTCAGCAAATTCAAGATCCAGAAGCCGTCAAAGCCTTTGAATGGGAAGGTTTTCACTACCGCGATGATCTTTCCACCGAAAATAATTGGGTATTTTTACAGGAATAAGTCGCCACAGGATATGAATTATTAAGTACCTTTGTTCTATCATGAGAACAAAAGAACAATACAGATATCCGACGGCACTGACGATTGCCGGTTCGGACAGTTGCGGTGGTGCAGGAATTCAGGCTGACCTGAAAACCTTTTCCGCATTAGGCGTTTATGGCATGTCGGCCATTACTTCCATCACAGCACAGAATACATTGGGCGTAAGAGGCATTCAGCCGGTCTTGCCGGAAATACTGAAAGGACAGATCGATGCTGTATTCGAAGACTTTACCATCGATGCCGTCAAGACAGGAATGCTATATAACCAAGCGGCCATTCAGGTGGTTGCAGCGGCTCTTGACCAATATCATCCGAAATGGATTGTTGTTGATCCGGTTATGATTTCGACCAGTGGCAGCAAGCTCCTGCAAGACGACGCGATTGAAGCAATGGTTGATTTACTCTTTCCCCGGACATCACTGATCACACCCAATATTCCGGAAGCTGAATTCTTGACGGGTATTCAGATCCACTCGGTAAAAGATATGGACGACGCAGCACAACAGTTATTCGCCAAAGGCTGTCGGGCCGTATTGATCAAAGGCGGGCATTTGGAAGGAGAACAAAGGATTGACCGATTATACCAGCTGAACCAGCCTTCGCAGACCTTTCAGTCGGCAACCGTTCAGACTGTCAACACACACGGAACAGGCTGCACATTATCTTCAGCCATCGCGGCATCATTAGCTTTGGGCCATTCCCTGACGGAATCGGTTCGACTCGCGAAAGAGTATGTCCAGAAAGGTTTACTGGCAGGAGCCGATGTAACAGCCGGTCACGGTCATGGTCCGATGAATCATCTGTTTGATCCGAAGCCCTTGCAGAAAAGAGCTATTGAGTCATGAAACAACTGATTGCCATTACCACTCCGACCTGTTTCCCGGGTGAAGGAAAGATCATCACTTCCCTATTCGAAGCCGGCTTGCAAAGGCTGCATCTCCGCAAGCCGGACGCTGGAAAAGAAACCGTTGCGGCCTTGCTGAATCAGCTCCCTGAAGCGTTTTATCCACGGATAGTCATTCACGATCATTTCAGTCTGACCGATGAATATGCTTTAGGTGGCGTTCATCTCAACCGGAGAAATCCGAATGCACCCGATCACTTTGCCGGCAGCATCAGCCGTTCCTGTCATTCTATCCAGGAGCTCGAGGATTGGAAATCATTAGACTATCTGTTTCTGAGTCCTATCTTCCAAAGTATATCCAAAGAAGGCTACGGAAACGGTTTTCCGTGGCACGAACTGGAACAAGCAACAGAAAACGGTACCATCTCGTCAAAGGTATTTGCCTTAGGCGGGATAGATGTTCCACACATCCGTCAGTTAAAAGGATTAGGCTTTGGTGGAGCCGTCGTCTTGGGTGCTTTGTGGGGAAAACAACCCGGAGAACAAAGCCGGCAAGAAATCATCGAACGATTCAATCAATTAACAACAGCAATAAAAGAACTATGAATACAAACTACGAAGAAGGCCACCGGTTGATGTTCATTACCAACCGGACGGAACAACATACAGAAGAAGAGGAAACACAATGGGTACTGGAAGGCGGATGCCGCTGGATTCAGTTGCGGATGAAAGACAGTCCGTCGATAGAAACAGCCCGCGAACTGGTGAAACTGTGTGCGCCTTATCAGGCACGGATCTGCATTGATGATGACGTACAAATGGCATTAGAATCAGGTGCTACTGCTGTTCATTTAGGGAAGAACGATATGCCGGTCGACCAGGCCTGCGAATTGGTTCGTAAATCCGGCAAGACAGATTTCCTGGTCGGAGCAACAGCCAATACCTTCGAAGATATTTGCCGGGCGGCCCAACTCGGTGCGTCGTACATTGGATTAGGTCCGTTCCGTTTTACGCAAACCAAGAAGAAACTGAGTCCGATCTTAGGTCTCGACGGATACAAACGCATCCTCGAACAATGCCAGGAAGCAGGCATTACCTTGCCGGTTTATGCCATTGGCGGCATTGAACAAGAAGATATTCCGGCCCTGATGAAAACAGGAATAACAGGAATTGCTATTTCCGGCTCCATCATCCGGGCTAAAGATCCGGTTCAGGAAACCAGAAATTTACTGGAAACAATTCTAAGTTCGCTCTGATAACAAGAAAAATTATATACATTTGCCCCAAACAGACTATTATGGCAACAAACGAAGAACTAATACTGCTAAACATCAACGGCACGGACCGCTTGGGAGTGACAGCTACGCTGACAGAAATCCTTGCGCAGAACAATGCCAATATCCTGGACATCGGCCAGGCAGACATTCATAACAACCTTTCTTTGGGTATTCTTATTCAATGTGACGCCTCTACTTCTGGACAGATTCTGAAGGAACTGCTCTTCAAGAGCTATGAACTCGGAGTCAATATCCGGTTTAAGCCCATCTCGGCCGAAGATTATACGCAATGGGTCGGTATGCAGGGACGCAACCGGTATATTGTTACGATTTTGGGACGGAAGCTGACGGCCAAGCAAATTGCCGGTGTCAGCCGGATCATTGCGGAACAGGATATGAATATTGATGATATTAAGCGACTGACGGGACGTATTCCGCTGGATGAAAACGCACGGACGCCCAAAGCCAGCGTAGAGTTCTCCGTTCGTGGTACGCCTAAAGATAAAGAGAAGATGAAAGCCGACTTCCTGAAGCTGGCTACGGAGCTGCAAGTGGATATTTCTTTTCAGGAAGACAGCATGTACCGAAGGATGCGCCGCCTGATTTGTTTTGATATGGATTCAACCCTGATCGAAACGGAAGTAATCGACGAGTTGGCCATCCGTGCAGGCGTGGGCGACGAAGTAAAAGCTATCACCGAATCGGCTATGCGGGGAGAAATTGACTTCACCGAAAGTTTCCGCCGCCGCTGTGCCTTGTTAAAAGGGCTGGATGTTTCCGTCATGCAGGAAATAGCTGAGAATTTGCCTATCACGGAAGGAGCCGACCGACTGATGCGTGTATTGAAAAAGGTCGGTTTCAAGATTGCCATCCTTTCCGGTGGATTTACTTACTTCGGGAATTACCTAAAGCAGAAGTTCGGTATCGATTATGTCTATGCCAATGAGCTGGAAGTAATCGATGGGAAGCTGACAGGACGTTACTTGGGAGAAGTAGTAGACGGAAAACGGAAGGCCGAATTACTGCGGTTGATTGCCCAGGTTGAGAATGTAGACATCCGCCAGACGGTAGCCGTAGGCGACGGAGCCAACGATTTACCTATGATCAGTATTGCCGGATTAGGTATTGCCTTCCACGCCAAGCCCAAAGTCAAAGCGACAGCCGAACAGTCTATCTCGACCATCGGTCTCGACGGTATCCTCTATTTCTTAGGTTATAAAGATTCTTATTTGAATGAACATATTTAAATGATTGCGATATGGTTAGACACATTGTTATGTTTAAGTTGAAGGAGTTTGCCTCTCCTGCAGAAAAACAGGCTAAATTAGATGAAATCAAGACAAGGTTGGAAGCCTTGATCGATAAGATTGATGTATTGCGCAAGATTGAAGTTAAGTTCAACTGCAACCCGGAAGAATCCTGGGATTTGATCCTGATCACAGAACTGGATTCACTGGCCGACGTCAGTACGTATGCCAATCATCCGGAACATGTAGCTGTGGCCAAAGGAATCATCGGTCCGGTAAAAGCAGACCGCGCTTGTGTAGATTATGAAATGTAATGAACCATCAATCTGTTTGCGATGAAAGATTTTAATATTGAAGAGCGGGTAAAAAAGGCCGTCGAAAACTTTGAATCCGGCTATAACTGCGCTCAGTCTGTTTTTCTGGCCTATGCCGATGTATTCGAACTGGACTTAGAGACAGCCAAAAGCATGTCGGTGTCATTTGGAGGCGGTATGGGCCGTATGCGCGAAGTATGCGGAACTGTCAGTGCCATGGCGATGCTCGCCGGATTCAGATATCCGGTTGTCGACCCGAAAGATCAGGATGCTCGTACACGCAACTATGCGATCGTCCAAAAGATGGGCGGTCTGTTTAAAGAGCAGTTCGGCACCATCATTTGCCGTGAATTATTACCTGCTGCGGAAGCGGCCCAGACAAATCCGGCTCCTTCTATGCGGACTGCCGCCTATTATTCCAGTCGCCCTTGCGGACGTTATGTAGCCCATGCGGCAGAAATAGCCGGGAAGATGCTGAAAGGTGAGCTGGAATAACTCCATACATCATCAAGTTGGTAGAAGAATACTTATTCTACCAGCTTGATCTGTGAAACAATTCCCAACTTTTGTATCTCGCCAAACAAACTGGTGTATGAGGAAACAGCCTTTACATTCACTTTATAGGTGATGACAGACTGGTTTTCGTCGTACAGGCTCTCGAACGAGACATTCACAATAAAGACTCCATTTTTCTCAAGGATTCGTCTAAATTCTTTCAGATCGGGCGTTGCCGTTGTACAATGGATAGACAGAATCTTATTGACTCCATTCAAGAACATCCGCCGTTCCCATTGTTCTACGCTCAATAGTACAAACAACGTAACCAACGTCGTAATCAAAGCCGGAATCAGCATACCGGCACCAATAGCCAGTCCGATTACGGCTACTACCCAAATACAGGCAGCCGTAGTCAATCCATGCACACTCCCTTTGCTCTGGATAATGGCTCCTGCACCCAAAAAACCGATACCCGAAAGCACCTGTGCCGCTATTCTACCCGGATCACCATTCAGAAAGTTTGGATAGCTTTGCGGAATCCATATAGAAATCAGCATCGCGGCTGTTGAACCCAGGCAAATCAACGTAAACGTACGCAAGCCTGCTTCCCGCCGCCGGTACTGGCGCTCGAGACCGATCGAAGCACCGAAAATAAAACTGATAAGCAAGCGTACCAAGGCCGTCGAAGAAGTAATCTCGGTACTGCTCAAAACCGTATTCAGATTATCCCACATCTTTCCTCCTTTTTCTATAAAACAAACCCATCGTCTCTTTGGTTTCAAATTGGATATAAGAATAACAGCCGGATTTCCCCTCTTATCGGAAACCCGGCTGCTGCCTATCTGCGAGTTATCTTTTTATTTCTTCAAGCTCAACTGGATTTCCAGTTTGGAAGTCGATTTCAGGACTTCCGGCATCTGTTCCAATATGGGCTGAACTATCGGTGAAATATCATCGGGCAGAATACCAACGACCTTATCCCGTAAGAAGTCTGACGTCAGCAATGTCAGGATTGATTTGGCAGCATCAGTAGTCAAGCTGATCTGAACCGCATCTGCCGTCAGCGAATACGTCATTGGTATGCCTTCCATCAGGTACATTTGCATATCCGTCAGCAAAGTAACAATCTCCGAGACGCTGGCGCGGGTACTTAATATCTGATTTATGTGTAACTGCACATAAATCTTGTCATCCTTCACATAAAAATGAGCTAAATTGATCGGCGAAGTCTGCCAGTCGCTTGCTCCTTTCTTTTTATAGGAAGCCACAATGTTTCCATCGTCCATAAAGGTGACTGACTGCAACACCTCGTTCAACATAGGAGATAGCAAAGTACTTGCCATAGCACCAACTACACTTGTCGATAATTCCTGTCCGCCTACAGTGATGGTTTTATCCGATTCCCATGTCATGGAGAGCGCGTTTTCAGCAGCGACATTCCAAGTTCCCACAAAATTATTGGCAGGCATCTTCACCTGGATAGCCAATGTCATCTTGTCTTTCGACACTTCGCCCTTATAAGTCAGCTGACGGTTATTCTGATTGTCAGTTCCTTCAAACGTATAAGCCGTTCCTTCCGCATTCAAGGTCAAAGGGACATTCGACAAAGTCGTCGGGACTTCACCTGGAACCACGCCCGGAGCACCAAAGGCAATATCATGCAATTCCTCGGATGGGAAAAGCGTATTCGAATCCAGCAGACCGTCTAAGGTAATCGTTGCTTTCTCTCCGTCGTAAGTCAGAAAATGTACTTCCTTTCCTACCATCGGTTCTCCACTGTACGTCAGGACCAGATCATCACCACTAAAGTAACGGTTCGCATCTTTCCCCAATCCAGGTAAATCATCTTTACAAGATGAACCCAAGCCTACGACCAAAAGTAACAGGCACAAGTTCCATACTCTCCTCATCATAATTCAAACTTTTAATATTATTATTCCAGTTTACTGTATTCACAAACATCGGATAGCAAATGTAAGGATATGTTTGCATAATTGAATCATCAAGTCTCATTTTTTATCCTTTTTTCTTATAAAATATACAGGAAAAAGATTATCTGCCTATCACCTATTCTTTCGTTTCCTACGAAGAAAACTTTAGTTCACGGCGTGAACTACTTAATCCACGGCGTGAACTACTTAATCCACGACGAGAACTAAGTAATCCACGACGAGAACTAAGTAATCCGCGGCGTGGATTAAAGAATTGTATACATGATTTGCGTATTTATCTGGTAAGCATTCGAAGAATGGATCCGCAACAATAAAAGAAAAAGATAAGACATAAAAAAACCTGCTCCCGGCGTTCCGAGAGCAGGCCACGTTAAATTAAATCTTTCTTCAAAGAAAATCAACGAACAAACTTGACAGCTTGTTTAACACCATTGGCTTCAACAACCACGATGTAGATACCTTTTGCCAAATTAGCTGTTGAGATGTAAGCGTCACCGGCAATTGTTCCGTTAGCCATCATTGCACCACTGATGCTATAAATCTGATAGCTAGCCTTATCGGCATTCAATACACGGATTGCATTGGCCATCGGGATCACTTTCACGTCAGTAACCTGAACACTTTCATTACTTGTAACCGCACCCAAGATGTTAGAAGTAAAGTAAGCTGTTGCATAAGTAGTTTCATTCTGGATTACATCAACCGCAATCTTCTGGCTTCCCGCCATGTCTGCAGTAGCCCGTACTAAATAAGCACTTCCGCCGGCAACAATATCAATATCTGCAATAGCATTCGTTCCAGAGATGTAGGGAGAAACTTTGATAGAAACAAGTTCTTCTGCCTCTTCTCCACTTTTGCTCTTCGCAATACTCAATTCATACCAAGTTGCCTTTCCTTCATTCGCCAATTCATTAACAACACGGGTAATCACACTTTGAACAGCAGCTTTAGCCGTTGTAGGCAATGATGATGTCAAATCCGTCATTGTAATGACTGTTTTCTCTACGAATGTCGTATCCTTCTTTTCAGCAGAAGAATGTGAATACTTGTCAATATCAATCTTTGTAACAGCCGAAGTTGAGGTAGTTGTCTTACTTGCATCCAACTTAAATAAAGACCACGCACTCGCATTTCCTGCCGTATAGCTGGTAACATCAACCTTGCTGATCGGCATCATGCTGTTTGTCAAATTCAAATAGACAACGGCATCACCCATCGGAACACGGGCAGTAGCGGCACCTGTTTCTGGAATAGCAAACAAAGATGCAGGAATTGCCATATTTGCCAAGCCGCTTAAACCGACAGTTACTTCATAATCTACGCCCAAACCAGCTAATTGGGAATTTAAATCATCACCGCCAATTAACCCTGCAATAGTTGTAGCTAAGTTTCGTAAATCCTCTCGGATATCAACTTTCGCAGTTAAGTCCGTATATAAATCCTGTTCCAAGGAACAACCTAACAAATCATAGTTAGTATTCAAGAAAGACAATTCTACTTCCATATCCAACAACTTGTCACTTCCTTCAACTGATTTGAAGTTCAAAGTAGCTAAAGTAGCATCTCCCTTACCAGCGATTAAAATTGTTTCTGGCATTTCCACAGTAATTGGAGCTCCTCCTATTGTAACAAGAGGAAGAGTTTTCGTATCATATCCCTGAAATATGATCTTTACTTCATCTCCTATAAAACTTCCAATCACTGGATTAGATAAAATATCCAAGTTTAATGCCTTCACGTTAACTGTTATACTATCCGGTTTCACGTTTACCGCATTAGCCGTTGCCGCACGCAGACTGCTGGATTCTAAAACAGGAATACTGGAGAATGTATTAGTCAGTTGAGGATTTGCCCAACCTAAAATATCAATTCCGGCTTGTTCCTTGATTTGTTCAAATACAACAGGCAAAAGTTCTTTTTTTATTGCTTCTTCTTGAGACTTCGTAAACTGCTGAGAAGTCTGGGCAGAAAGATTTCCTGCCGGAGCAGCCAAACACAAGGCCGCAATTACGGATGTAAAAATTTTCTTCATACGCTAATCATTTTTGTAACTATGTTGCTAAAGTAATGTTTAATTTCAAAATGTAGCAAATTGAATGTTTAAAAAATCTGTTTATTGAAATATATACCAACAAATCTAAACAAAAGAACAATAAAAAAGGGGAAAAACGGAAATCCGATTTTCCTCTGCCTATTTCTTCAGGTCTGTTTATTTCTTAAATACCAAACCCACCTTGATGTCTTGTGCCGTGTTCATTACACCGCCCACAACATTTACAATCGACTGAATTGTCTCATCAGAAATGTTGCTGAGCAGTGGCTGAAGCAATGTCCAGACTTTAGTAATCATTGTCTTTCCTAAAAAGAGCGTAATGGCCTCGCCATCTTTCTGCGCATTTATCGGAACCGTATAATAATCACCTTCCAAACTCAGAATGTTCACAATCGAACTCAGTTCGAATCCTTCCGGCAAAATATTCAGTCCGCCCAAAATAGTCAGAGCATCTTTATGAACAGCCAAATAAAGGACATCATCCTTCTCAAACCAAGTAAGATAAGACTTGATCATCTCTGCCAACTTAGCCGGCGGCATTACAGTTGCTTCCGAACTTCCTACTTTCTTGAATGAGAAAGAGAAAGAACCATCTTCGCCTAAATTCACCATCACCGATTCTACTTTGCCGGCAATCATACTTCCTAACTGAGGAGCTGCCATTCCGTTCAGCATAGCATCCATCTGCTCGTTTCCGGTATTAAAATAAGCATACACCTGAGCCATCTGACTTCCACCCATAGCAGGAAGATAATTCAGATTCAAGGTTCCGGCCAAAGCTGAAGTCAATGTACGATTCATGGCCATCGTCAGTTTTCCATCTTCAATCGAACCGGATACTTTCACCTTGCAAGTCGTTCCGGCAGACTCACCTTCGAAGGCATAACCTCTGTCTGTTTTTGTTAAGGCAGCATCTACCGAAACAGAACTTTCACCTGCAACCACATTGTTAAGGACCAGCGTTGCTTTATCAGCCGACAATGCATTCACTGTAACACTTCCCGATGTTGAAACCAATCCAAGTGAAAGGTTGGAAGCATTATAATCCTTCGAAATCTCTTTCCATGCGTTATCCGCACCACTCTTCTTTTCATCACTACATGAAGTGAACCACGTTAGCACACACAACAGTGCACATAAATAAACCAAATTTTTCTTCATGGATTTAATTAATAAAAATACGACAATAAAAAATATATAGATAACATTTACCAGCAATTGGGTTTATGAGTCATAATATCCAATACTAAATGATCGGTTTCTTCCATTCCCTTCGAACCGATTGACGTCAGGTTGCGGATGGAACGATCTACATCTTCATCAATAATACCTTCAACAGAAGTAACAACCTTGTTTTCCATAGCCATCATGGCAGAAAGCATAGCCGTTGAAACCCCGCTTGTTACCTTCATGGCACAACTTGGTTTGGCACCGTCACATATCATACCGGTTATATTTCCGATCATATTCTTAATAGCATAGGTAATCTGTGTAGCTGTTCCGCCCATCAGCCAGGTAATGCCACAGCTGGCGCCCGTTGCAGCTACTACACATCCACAAAGAGCAGACAGTCTACCTAAGCTCTGCTTCATATAAATCACCATCAGATGACTTAACATCAAAGCACGTATCAACTGTTCTTCACTGCATTTCATATCTTCAGCAAACGAAACGACCGGAAGTGTCGCAGCAATTCCCTGATTTCCGCTACCCGAATTACTCATGACCGGAATCATAGCTCCATCCATTCGGGCATCACAGGCAGCAGCCGTCAGCATCAGCATGTGTGTATATGATGAGTCACCCAGATACTTTTTGCCGATAGGTCCGGAAATAGTCTTACTTACTGAATGACCGAATTGTCCTTTTACTGATTCTTCAGCTGCCTTCTTATTCAAACGGGCCGTATCCAAGATGAAACGGATTTCATCGAGCGGTGTGTGAATGGCAAAGTCATACACCAGATTAAAGGAGAGTTTCAATTCTTCTTCTTCGCCCTCTTCAGTATGTTCCAGGCTTTTTCTTTCATCTAATAATACCTGATCGTCTTTAGCACAATAGACAAAACGTGTATGTTCGTGAGCTATGATGGCAACCGATTTCGATTCGCCTGCCTGACAAACGACCTCAATATACAACTTATCCACATTCTCCTTCAAAGCAATGTGTATGATCTGGTCGTGTATCATCTGTTTGCCAGCTTCCAATGCTTCCGGAGTAACATCACGAAGCACTTCCAGTTCGTATGACGACTTACCAATCAGCACACCTAAAGCAATAGCAATAGGCAAACCAACCATGCCTGTTCCCGGAATGCCGACACCCATGGCGTTCTTCAAGATGTTCGCACTCAAATAGACATCTATCTTTTCAGGTTTTTTACCCAACAACTCGGCAGCTTTCGCTGCAGCTAAAGCAACGGCAATCGGTTCTGTACAACCAATAGCCGGAATAACTTCCTGGTGAATCAGTTTTAAGATTTGTTTTTTGGTCGTATCATTCATTTCTTCAGATTCTTTATTGTTTATGGTGACAAATGTACAGAAAAACCTGTTTAAAACAGCTTTTTCCCGATGGAAAAGTAACAAATGTATGTTTCTTGCCCTCCTTTATCAATTTATCTGAAGCAATTCTAACTAAATACGACTTATCTCAAGGAAATATTTTTGGCTTATTGTATGGATTTCTGTTTTTTTAATCGTTAATTTGTAAATACATATATAAATGGTTATTTATGAAGCGGATTATATTCTTCTTGATCTGTGTCTGTCTGTCACTGGACTGGCTGAGTGCAGCAGAACATTTATTCCTGATACATGGCCGTATCATCGATAAACAAACGCGTGAGCCGGTTCCGTTTGCCAATGTCATTCTGGAATCAGATCCAACAAAAGGTTCAGCCACCGACGAGAAAGGTGATTTTTCCATCACCGAAGTCAAACCGGGCATTTACCGTTTGGTTGCCTCTTGCATTGGATATAAAAACTGTGTTACTCCCGAATACATTGTATCGGCCAACACGCCTTTTGTCGAAATAGAGCTGGAAGCCGATCAGACACAACTGGATGAAGTGACGGTCCGTCCGGTTTTGTTCCAGAAATTAGCCGAAAGCCCGGTGAGCATGCAAGTCATCGGATTACAGGAAATCGAGAAAAGTCCTGGTGCTAACCGCGATATTTCACGTATCGTTCAAGCATATCCGGGTGTAGCTTTTTCTCCCGCCGGTTATCGCAATGATTTAATTGTGCGAGGCGGCTCGCCTTCCGAGAACCGATTCTATTTAGATGGAATAGAGATCCCGAATATCAATCACTTCAGTACACAAGGAGCTTCAGGTGGACCCGTTGGCATCATCAATGCCGATTTGATTCGGGAGATCAACTTCTATACCGGAGCATTTCCTTCAGATAAAGGAAATGCGCTGAGTTCTGTCCTTGATTTCCGCCTTCGGGATGGAAATATGGAGAATAACCGGTTTAAAGCTACCTTAGGTGCTTCCGAAGTATCACTGAGTGGCAACGGCCACTTCAACGATAAGGTGTCTTATCTGGTATCCGTTCGTCAGTCTTATCTCCAGCTTTTATTTAATGTATTAGGACTGCCTTTACTTCCGAACTATATTGACGGACAATTCAAGATCAAGGCCCGCTTCTCGCCTACCGATGAACTGACGGTTTTAGGATTAACAGGTATCGACCGTATGAAACTGAATCTGGATCTGACCGGTGAAGATGCCGAATATATCCTGAGTTATCTACCCATCATCGAGCAGGAAACCTTTACGCTCGGAGCCATGTACCGGCATTACGCAGGAAAACATACCCAATCCTTGTCTGTCAGCCATAACTTCTTACGAAACAAGAACACCAAATATCTGAACAATGATGAATCGACTGAAGACAACCAGATGCTCCGCCTGCGTTCGACAGAGCAGAAAACAGTGATCAAAGGAGAAAACAAGTCCTACTTAGGTTCTTGGACAGTAAAGGAAGGTGCAGAAATCAATTACATTCAATACCAGAATACCTCCTTCCAGCGTATGTATGGCGACCAGTTATATATGTCGGATTATGATACGGACTTGGGTTTATGGAGTTGGGGCGCTTTTGCCACTGCCGAATACACAACACCCGATAACCGGTTTAAATCGGCTTTGGGACTTCGACTGGACGGAAATAACTTTTCCAAAGAGATGAAGCAAGTCTGGAAAAACATCTCTCCGCGCCTTTCTCTATCATATACATTTACAGACAACTGGAGTCTGAGCGGAAGTGGCGGATTATATAACCAGCTGCCTCCTTATACCGGATTAGGTTTCAAGGAGAATGATGTACTGATCAATGAGAACCTGAAATACATGCAGGTGGCACAAGGAAACATTGGCTTGAGCTGGAAAGCCCATAACCAACTTAGTATTTCTTTAGAAGGTTTCTATAAGAAGTATTTCCATGTTCCACTCTCAGTGAACGACCAGATTCCGTTATTGTGTAAAGGGAATGATTATGGTGTCATCGGCAACGAACCTCTGGTTTCTACAGCCGAAGGTCAATCGTATGGATTGGAACTGATGGGAAAATGGCAGATTCTGAACCGGCTGAACCTGGTTTCTTCGTTTACCTTATACAGAAGTGAATACCGGAATAACAAGGAAAGTGAATATATTCCGTCAGCTTGGGACAACCGAATCATATTCAATACAAGCGGAACTTACAACTTTCCTAAAAACTGGAGCCTCGGAGCCAAGTTAAGCTGTATTGGCGGTGCGCCTTATACACCTTATGATGCCGACAAATCATCGTTGGTACAAGCCTGGAATGCACAAGGACGTCCGTATTATGATTACAGCCGTTACAACAGCGAGCGCCTGGCCGGTTATGCCCAGCTCGATATCCGTGTAGACAAGATGTTCTACTTCAAACGATATATGTTAGGCATTTATTTAGATATACAGAACATAACAAAGAGCAAACTCAAGCAACAGGACATTCTGATGAGTACAGGCGTCATAGAAAATCCGGAAGCGCCGGTTGAAGCCCAACGATATGTAATGAAATCCATCAAACAGGAAAGCGGAACGCTCTTACCAACCATAGGTGTTACATTTGAGTTCTAAAAGAATTTATCAATAGTCCGCTAACAGAAACGCCTGATGCTTGAGGAAGTCAAACATCAGGCGTTTCATTATTATTGTTGGAATTGATTATCCGTTCATGGAAGCCAGGAATTCCTGGTTATCGATAGTCTGTTCCATACGCTGTTTCACAAACTCCATTGCTTCGATAGAATTCATATCAGCCAGATATTTACGCAGAATCCACATGCGGTTCAAAGTAGTTTCATTCTGCAACAAGTCATCACGACGCGTACTTGAAGCCGTGATATCCACTGCCGGATAGATTCGTTTATTCGACAACTTACGATCCAGCTGAAGTTCCATATTACCAGTTCCCTTGAACTCTTCAAAGATCACTTCATCCATCTTCGAACCTGTTTCGATCAAGGCTGTTGCCAGAATTGTCAGGCTACCGCCGTTCTCAATATTACGGGCAGCACCGAAGAAGCGTTTCGGTTTCTGCAATGCATTGGCATCCACACCACCGGAAAGAACTTTACCTGAAGCTGGCTGAACCGTATTATATGCACGGGCCAGACGTGTGATAGAATCTAATAAGATCACTACATCATGACCACATTCAACCATACGCTTTGCCTTATTCAATACAATCTCAGCTATCTTCACATGGCGCTCTGCCGGTTCATCAAATGTTGAAGCAATCACTTCAGCATCTACACTGCGGGCCATGTCGGTTACTTCTTCCGGACGTTCGTCGATCAACAGAATAATCATATAGACTTCCGGGTGATTAGCCGCAATGGCATTCGCAATATCTTTCAACAATACAGTCTTACCTGTTTTAGGAGGAGCTACAATCAGACCGCGCTGTCCTTTACCAATCGGAGAGAACAGATCAACTACCCGTACAGCAATATTATCATATACTTTAGTAGAGCGGCGGCGAGTCAGCATAAACTTCTCGTCAGGGAACAGCGGAGTCAGATGATCAAAGGGAACACGATCACGAACTTCTTCAGGTGTACGGCCATTAATCCGGTCAACTTTCACCAGCGGGAAATACTTTTCTCCTTCTTTCGGCGGACGAATAGCACCTTCCACAACATCGCCGGTCTTCAATCCAAACAACTTAATCTGTGATTG
The DNA here is from genome assembly GCF_023744375.2 of Parabacteroides sp. AD58. Lineage (NCBI taxonomy): Bacteria > Pseudomonadati > Bacteroidota > Bacteroidia > Bacteroidales > Tannerellaceae > Parabacteroides > Parabacteroides absconsus. Next base: position 812,268 of record NZ_CP146284.1, read on the forward strand.
AGAAACATAAATATCATCCGGTGAAGTCAGATAGTTATAATCGGAAGAACGCAGGAAGCCATATCCATCCTGCATGATTTCCAGAACACCTGTACCCGTCAGAATACCATCAAACTCAAAGGCTTTCTCCTGTTGAGCATTATTTGAATTCTGGTTATTGTTATTGTTGTTGTTATTGTTATTATTGTTCTGCCGGTTGTTTTTATTCCGGTTTGTATTTTGTTGAGCAGAAGATTGTTCGTTATTGGAAGTAGATGTCTGCTGCGCTGATTTACTTTCATTCTTGGGTGAAGAAGAAGGGAAAGGGAAAACCTGATCCAAAACAGATTTTGCGCCTCCATGACGGAATACTAAACGCTTTGATTCTGGTTCTGTGGATGTTGTTTCGGGTTCTGTAGTCACAGGATTTTCAGTTGGGTTCTGATTATCCTGAGGTTCCTCTTTTACTACTGCTTCCGGATTTTCACCATCCGCTGTTTCCATAACAACAGGCGGCAATAAAGGTTTGTTCTTTTCCACTGTTTCTTTTGGTTTCGTTACTACTTCTGCGACAACAGGCGCACTTTCTTCTTTTTCTTTCGCTGCAACAGGCTGTTTGTCTGTTTTCTCCAAACGAGCTTTTTTCTTTTTATTTTCCTGCTTGATATTCGTATCCTGCTGTTTAGCTTCGACTGGCGCATCCAGTTTGATTTCAGTAGGCTGAGCCAATAATTCATCAACCGACATGGTATCAGTTGTCTTTTCTTCTGCTTTTGCAGCTTTTTTAGGCCGGCCTCTTCGTTCAGCTTTCTTGGCTTCTTTTACTTTCTCTTTTTCAGCCTGAATACCGGCATAGGAAATAGCTTGTTCGTCTAAAATTTTATACACCAGCTCTTCTTTCTTGAAAGAACGTACTTTCTTTATACCCAACTCTTCCGCAATCGTCTGTAATTCCGGAAGAAGTTTTTCATTTAATTCAAGGATGTTGTATTTTTGCATATTGCAATCGTAATATCATTAGTTTGCTGTATGCCTCGCAAGGATACAGAAAAGGATTTAAAATCAATTATTAGTTATAAGAATTATTGTGAACTCATGAAATTACTAACTGACATGTTAGCAACACATCTGCGGAGTAAAACATTGCAAATATATGAAGTTTTCCCGAATTCAACCGTATTTAGATAAATTTTTTCACAATTAATACCCATTTTGTAGCGGAAGATATCCGATATCGGTTATCTGACCGTTCGCCAACCAGCCAAATCACCGATGATCCACTGCAAAGTAACCAGGCATTCTCTTTTTGTTCCAGCGTAAACTTGTGATCAGAAAAATAATCACTCACTTTTTTCCTGCCTTTCATTCCAAAGGGAATGAACCAATCGCCTTGTCTCCAACAGCGTAATTGCAGTTCCGGTTCCAGTTTGTCTGCATCAAAATAAGCGATATCTGACGAAACTTGCAGGGTAAAATCTGAATCATTCCGCACAACCTCAAAGCTGAAAGGAAAAGGTTCTTCCCAACGGCCTGTCTGAAGAGGAAACGTATACGATACAGCCTGATCTTCTTTCCTGTCAGACAATATCAGATATTCCCGATCCTTCACCAAACGATATGATTTTGCATAAAAGACTTTTCCGGATTCTCCTGGCAACGAACGAAACACGTCTCCGGCAACCTGGCGGGAAAATCCAAAAGGCTGAAGTAATTCATAAAGTATCGTTTCGGGCGCCGGATATTGCATCAGCTTTTTGATGGATAACTTTTCCTTTACCCAAAGTTCCTGACGGGCCTTCTCCAAGACAGACAGATAAATAGTCTCGGCCGCCGACAAATGTTCGGCTGTACGTGATAACGTCTGGCGCACGGACGGATTCAGCTCTTCCAGCAAAGGAAGAACACGAAGACGGATAAAGTTTCGTGTATAGGCGTCCGACAAATTCGTGCTGTCGGTTACATATTCATAATGCTGGTCCTCCAGCCAGCCCAGAATCTCTTTTCGGGAAACACCCAACAACGGACGAACCACATATTGATTTCTTGGCCGGATGCCAACTAGTCCTCGTATGCCACTGCCTCTCAACAAGTTCATAATCAAGGTTTCTATGCTGTCATCCCGGTGATGCGCTACGGCAACAGCCTGAGCATTCAAATGCTGTCTCATTTCTTCAAACCATGCATAACGCAGTTCACGTGCTGCCATCTCGATAGAAAGATGATGTTCACCGGCATATAACTCAGTCTCAAAGTCGGTCTTGTAAAAAGGGACGTGCAGCTGCTCGGCAAAAGCCCGGGCAAACGCTTCATCACGCATGGATTCTTCTCCCCGCAGATGGAAATTACAATGCAGGGCAATGCATGTATAACCTAACTTTACCAAGACGGACAATAAGGCAACCGAATCAGCGCCTCCGCTCAGTCCGACCAAGACCTTATCTGAAGCCGACAACAGCTGATGTTTGTCTATGTATTCACGAACCTGATGCAGCATGGATTTTCCTTTAGATAAAAAACGCCGGAAAATACAACAATATATCTTCCAGCGTATTTTTATTTCCTTTTATTTCGATTATTCGTCAACACCAGCCAGTTCCGGATCAATCATGATTCGACCGCAGTACTCACAAACAATGATTTTCTTGCGTAATTTGATATCCAACTGTTTCTGAGGCGGGATCTTATTGAAGCAACCACCGCAGGCATCACGCTGAATATACACAACAGCCAGACCATTGCGGGCACCTTTGCGGATACGCTTGAAGGCAGTCAGCAAACGAGGCTCAATCTGAGCTTCCAGTTTCTTGGCTTTAGCGCGCAGATCTTCTTCGTTCTGCTTCGTATCAGCAATAATCTGATCAAGCTCTTCTTTCTTCTGAACCAAATCACCTTTACGGCCTTCCAAATCTTCCTTCAGCTTTTCGATATCATTCTTCTTGTTGGAAATTGCTTCTGTAAATTCACGGATTTTCTTTTCAGCAAATTCAACTTCCAGGCCCTGGAATTCAACTTCCTTCGACAAGTTATCAAATTCGCGGTTGTTACGCACGTTGTCCAACTGTGCTTTATATTTTTCTATCAACGCGTTGGATTCTGTGATCTTATGTTTCTGCTCGCTAACGGAAGCTTCATAGTTCTTGATATCCAACTGATAATTCTGCAAACGAGTTTCCAGTCCGGCGATCTCATCTTCCAAATCCTGCACTTCCAAAGGCAATTCACCACGAAGAGTTCTGATCTTATCAATTTCGGTCATAATCTTCTGAAGCTGATACAACGAAGAGAGCTTTTCTTCCACCGTGTATTCTTTTTCAGCTGATTGTTTCTCTGTAGCCATTCTATAAATATTTTACTGGGTTTGAATTAACATTCGAAAAATGTAGGGCAAAGGTAGGAAATTTTTTCGATATTATCGAATAAAAGATATCTTTTGTGCATACTTCCGACTCATAATGTCCTATTACAGCCAACAAGATACGGTCTTCTACATCATAGAAGTCATTATACTTGGCTTCGCCGGTAATAAAAATATCCGCACCGTAGCTGATTGCGTCGTTTATCAGAAAAGCGCCACTGCCACCACACAAGGCCACTTCTCGAATCATTCTTCCTGTCAGAGCAGAGTGTTTAACGCAGCCCACCTGGAACAAATCCTTGATCCGCTGCAAGAATGACAGTTCGTCTTCTTCTTCCGGCAATTCTCCAACCACTCCGGAACCAACCTGATCCCATGTATTAGCCAGCGGATAGAAATCATAAGCCGGTTCTTCATACGGATGAACCGATAAGAGAGCCCGTAGGACACTCGCCTTCCGAAACGCAGGAAGAACGGTTTCGATGCGGACTTCAGGTTCGGTATGCAGCTCTCCTATTTCTCCACAGAAAGGATTGCAGCCTTCGCCGGCACGGAAAGTTCCTTCGCCATGCAGGTTAAAACTGGATGAATCGTAATTCCCGATATGACCGGCACCGGCGTTGAACAAGGCTGTCCGGAGCAAATCGGCATAGGCTTCCGGCACGAAAGTAACCAGTTTCAGCAAAGCATCTTTCTGCGAACTGAGCACACGTACATTCTGCAGCCCGATCATCTCGGCCAGCTTGAAGTTGACGCCGCCATAGGCATTGTCTAAATTCGTATGGGCCGCATAAACCACCAAGTCATACTTGCAGGCCTTCATCAGGCAGCGTTCGATATATGTCTTTCCGGTCAGCGACTTGAAGGTCCTGAAGGCCAACGGATGATGTGAAATAATCAGATTGCAGTCCAGTTCAAGAGCTTCATCGATGACTTCTTCTGTCACGTCCAGACACAACAACGCGCCTCGGGCAGGCTGATTGACATCGCCCACCTGCACTCCAGCATTGTCAAAGCCTTCCTGCAAAGGCAGCGGAGCGTATGCTTCTATTTCTTTCAGAATATCTTTTATCCTTATCATGTTTCCTGCCTATATAAAATACGAGCCATGAATTATCATTCCTGATACTCCACGGCTCGCTATTTCTGTTATAATTATTCTTTTACATCTACCTTCAAGCACAACTCATCCAACTGAGTATCATCGATAGGCGACGGCGCATCGATCATCACATCACGACCTGAGTTGTTCTTCGGGAAGGCAATACAGTCGCGGATAGAATCCAGACCGGCAAACAAAGAAACCCAGCGATCCAGACCGTAAGCCAAACCACCGTGAGGAGGTGCTCCGTATTTGAAGGCATTCATCAAGAAGCCGAACTGTTCCTGTGCTCTCTCTTCTGTAAAGCCTAACAGTTTGAACATCTTGTCCTGCAACTGACTATCGTGGATACGGATAGAACCGCCACCTACTTCAACACCATTGATCACCATGTCATAGGCATTAGCGCGGACAGCTCCCGGATTAGTATCGAGCAACGGAATATCTTCCGGTTTCGGAGAAGTGAACGGATGGTGCATAGCGTAGAAACGATGATCTTCCTCACTCCATTCGAATAACGGGAAGTCAACCACCCACAGGCAAGCAAACTTATCCTTGTCGCGCAAGCCTAACTGGTCGGCAACCAACAGACGGAGTTCACTCAGCTGCTTGCGGGTCTTCATTGCATCATCACCCGAAAGGATCAAGATCAAATCACCCGGTTTGGCATTGAATGCCTCTTTCATCTGCTGCAATACTTCCTGAGAATAGAATTTATCGACACTCGATTTGACAGTTCCGTCATTTTCGATACGGGCATATACCAGACCTTTGGCACCGATCTGCGGACGTTTTACAAATTCAGTCAGGGCATCCAGCTGCTTACGTGTATAAGTAGCCGCACCTTCTGCGCAAATACCACCGATATAAGCGGCTCCGTCAAATACAGAGAAACCATACCCTTTCATGATATCCATCAGCTCGACAAACTTCATGCCGAAACGCAAATCCGGCTTGTCGCTACCATAATACTTCATGGCATCCTGCCAGGTCATACGCAAGAACGGTTCCTTTATATCAATACCCCGGATCGTCTTGAACAAGTGCTTAGCCATGCCTTCGAATGTCTGGATCACATCTTCCTGCTCAACGAAACTCATTTCGCAATCGATCTGTGTAAATTCCGGCTGACGGTCAGCACGCAAGTCTTCATCACGGAAACATTTTACAATCTGGAAGTAACGGTCGAAACCGGAAACCATCAACAGCTGTTTGAATGTCTGCGGAGACTGAGGCAAAGCATAGAACTGACCCGGATTCATACGAGAAGGAACGACAAAGTCGCGTGCGCCTTCAGGAGTCGATTTGATCAATACCGGCGTTTCTACTTCCAAAAAGCCTTCTTTATCCAAATAGCTACGTACCTCGAACGCCATCTTGTGACGAAGTTCCAGATTCTTACGAACACACGAACGGCGCAAATCCAAATAACGGTATTTCATACGCAAATCGTCGCCGCCATCTGTATCATCTTCAATCGTAAACGGAGGAGTTAAAGCTGTATTCAAGACAACCAGTTTTGAAACCAGTAATTCAATATCTCCTGTTTCCAGATGCGGGTTCTTGCTTGAACGCTCCCGCACGGTTCCTGTCACCTGGATGACATACTCACGTCCCAACTTATTTGCCTGATCACATAAAGCGGCATCCACTTCCTGATTAAATACCAGCTGTGTAATACCATAACGGTCGCGAAGATCGACGAACGTCATTCCACCCATCTTACGGGTCTTCTGCACCCAACCGGCCAGTGTTACCACCAGTCCTTCATCAGCCAGACGCAAATTGCCACAAGTTCTTGTTCTGTACATATATTTATTCTATTAAATATAAATCTGACATCTTGATTTATCCCTGTCCGATACTTATATCGCTGCGGACGTGCAAAGATAATAATTCTTGCACAGATCGGCTTATTTTTCTTTTTCTTATTTCGAGATAAAATGACAATCCCCTTTTATTTTTCTTTAGTTCACGGTGCGAATTACTTAGTTCACGGCGTGAACTAAGTAATCCACGCCGTGAACTACTTAATCCACGCCGTGAACTAAAGAATTTTCTGTTTATTTTCCAACAATTTCCGGTAATGAAAAAACAATTAGCCTGTAGGCAGGTAAATATTCTCCGGCACAGACAGGCTAACTGCCACAGCGACGTCTGATGATATCAGATTTTTCCCTCAGATAAATATTTGGAGATTGTGCAGCGATGGACTCCCAACACTTTGGCAATTGCCGACTTTGTCATGTTCATTTCAAGCAAGCGTTTTACTTCAGACTCACGCCCCGTCAGCTTGTTCACTTTCGATTTACTGCCTTTGGGCCTTCCCAACGAAACACCTTCAGCTTTCTTCCGGGCCAAAGCCTCCTTCGTTCGCTGAGAAATCAGATTACGTTCGATTTCTGCCGACAAGCCAAAGGCAAAAGCCAGTACCTTCGAAGTAATGTCACTGCCTAACCGATAATTATCTTTGATTGTCCATACCTGTACATCCGAAAGCATGCACTGATGCAGAATGCTCATAATCATCAGCAGATTCCTTCCCAAACGAGAAAGCTCGGCACATATAATAATATCGCCCTTTTGCATTTTAGACAAAAGCTGGCCTAACTCTCTCTTCTCGACTTCCTGACAACCAGAAATAATCTCTTCTATCCACCGGTCAATCTTCATATCAAGCGTCTGGCAGAAGCGAATGATTTCAAATCTCTGGTTCTCGACCGTCTGTTTATCTGTACTTACACGAATATATCCATAAACCATATCTGTTCCCCCTATTAAATGAGTAATGAAATATATTCCAAAGTACTACGCGACAGATTCTTATTCCGTTTAATCATATTATTCAAGTACAAATTAAAGGATGAGAAAATACGTTAGCAAAGATCATGTTCCTCCTTCTTTTGGATAGAAAGGAGGTCATAATCCATCAAGAGGCATGTGCTTGCTGCAAAATATCTATCAAGATAGGTTTTGCACCACTTACAAAACATTCAACGGCGATCACCATCAGTATAAGGCCCATCAGCCGCATCATTACATTATTCCCCGTTTCGCCCATAAAATGGACCAATTTGGTTGAAGTCCGAAGGATAAGGGCCGTCAGGAGAAAAACAAAAGCAATAATAAACACCAAAATAACCTTCTTCAGCAGTGTCTCGGCATCTTCCATCAGCACAATGCCGTTGGCAATGGCTCCGGGGCCGCACAGCATCGGAATAGCCAAAGGGGTGATTGAAATATCATCGGCAAAATGATTCTTTTCATCTTCGTTTAACTTGATATGGGTATAATGCGCCTGCAGCATATCATAACCAATCTTCATGATCACAATGCCGCCGGCAATTCGGAAGCCATTGGTCGACAGGCCGAACACCTGAAAGATAACTTGTCCGAAAATAGTAAACGATATCATGATCAGAAAGGCTACGAAGGTGGATTTCATAATAATCCGTCTGCGTTCACTTTCCGACATACCCGTCGTCATCGAAAGAAAAACCGGCATCGTTCCAAGCGGATTTATCAACGTAAAAAACGAAGTAAAGCACAAAAGAGCAAATGGTATTACTGAATCATTCATAATCGTATTCTATTTAATATAATATGCCACAAACCACTCATAAAACAAACGCGTTCCTTCCTGCACTGAAGTTTTTGGCTTATAATGAATATCTTTCTCTAACCTGGATGTATCGGCATAAGTCGACTTTACATCTCCTGGCTGCATTTCCTTAAAATTCTTCTTGACTGTTTTTCCAGCATGCGATTCAAGCAGCTGAATAAAGTCCATCAATGCCACAGGCGACGAGTTTCCCACATTATAAATCCGATATGGAATGGCTTCTTCCGACGGAAAATCGAGTATTCGCAATGTGGCATCGATTACGTCTGCAATATAAGTAAAATCTCTTTGTAAATCACCATGATTGAACACCTGAATTGTCCCATCAGACAAAATTTCTTTCAAAAACAGGTTTGGAGCCATATCTGGTCTTCCCCACGGGCCATAAACGGTGAAATATCGCAACCCGGTCGTCGGCAAACCATACAACTGACTATATGAAAAAGCCATCAGCTCGTCGGCTTTTTTGGTAGCGCCGTACAGGCTGACCGGTTGGTCTACCTGATCTGTCTCCTTAAACGGAATCTGCTTGTTCAAACCATAGACACTACTCGAGCTGGCATAAACCAGATGTTTGACATGTGTATGACGGCATCCTTCAAGGACATGCAGGAAACCGACTATATTCGACTGTACATAAGTCTCCGGATTATCAATCGAATATCTGACTCCGGCCTGAGCCGCCAGATTGCAAACCGCATCAAACCGTTCTTGTTCGAACAAGGTTGCCATGCCTTCCCTGTCGGCCAGATCCATCTTGATAAAACGAAAGTTATCATAGACCGTACTTGTGATAAAAACAGATTCTTCGCCGACCTCTTTTATTCCCAGCCTATTCAAACGATCCAGTTTCAGCGATACCGGATAATATGTATTTAAATTATCTAATCCAACAACTTCATCTCCCCGCTTTGCCAGCCTCTCAGCCAAAAATGACCCGATAAAGCCGGCTGCACCTGTAACTAAAACCTTCATACACTTTTTCCTTTTTTATTTTCACGATTTCCAATCATGATATTACGAATATAAACGATAAACCCCGTTGACTGTCCTAAAATCAATATCGGATCCAAGCGGATAATTCCATACAAGGCGATTGTCAATGATCCCACCAGACTAATAATCCAGAAATTGACAGGCAAAACCGAAGCGCCGAATCTTTTCGAGTAATACCATTGGTAAACAAATCTCAAAGTGAAAATTACCTGCCCCATCGATCCCATGACTATCAGCCACAAAGGAACGTCCTCGTCCTTAAAGAAGGAATCAACAAACGAATGGAAATCATTCAGAGCGAAACAAGCCGCTACAACAGGTGTCAGCGCCAACACGACCTGAATGATCCGGGGAAGCTTATTCCACAAACCTTTCTCTTTTAAATTCCAAATGTAAATATAAAATGATATGAACTGACCCAAGATAATAGAAAAGTCATTCCGGAGCCAACCATATATGCAAAGCAGGTAAGCGCCCAGCAGACTGAACACCCAATACAACGACGGAGAAACGACTTTCTTATACTTCTCTGACAAGATCCACTGAATCAGCATCCGGGCAGAGAAGAATACCTGGGCCAACAGCCCTATTAAATAAATTCCGATCATGCCCGCCGATCAAACAAGTTACTGTCTTTTATCTGATAATTGATATACCGCTTTTTCATCCACCGATAAGCAAAACAATCCAGGAAAGGAGAAATCAGTCTGTTCCACAAATGATATTTAGAAACACCGGCTACCCGAGGAAAATGGCGTACCGGCACTTCTTTCATCCGTCCGTACTGCAACAGAATCAATGCCGGCAGGAAACGATGCATGCCGGTAAAGAAAGGAATCCGCTTTGCGCAGTCAGTATGCATGATCTTCAAGGGGCAACCTGTATCTGTAGCCTTGTCTTTGGTCATCATCCGGCGGAAGCCATTCGCTATCTTGGATTGCAGATTCTTAAAGAATGAATCTTTCCGATTTGCCCGAATACCCATCACCAGCTCATAGTCGCTCGCAAAAGGCAAGAGGCGTTCGAAATCTTCAGGCACCGTTTGCAGATCGGCATCAATATAACCCAACCACTTCGATTCCACCTGATCAATTCCGGCTTTCATGGCAGCACTCAATCCGCCGTTCTTCTTCAGACTACAATAGAAAAAATGAGGTTGCCGGTTACAAATCTGCATCATTCGCTCCAAACTGTGATCAGTCGAACCATCATTGACAAAAAGAACACAAGCCGACACCGATGCCTGCTGTATATATGATGACAATTTCTCTTCCAAGGCAGGCATATTATCCTCTTCGTTATAAACAGGAACGATGATTGTCAATTCGTAATTACTTGTCCGATTCATTTCTTTCATTATTTCTTTCGTATAATCGTTACTTTTTTGATAAAAGCGGGTGAATACCGCCGATGTCCTTTCGGCCAGGGATTATCATCATAGACATCCACTTCTTCCATACAGGCATTCTGCTGCAACCATTCCGGAATCATAGCAGCTGGTTCCACACTCTGCACCAAAACAAACGGCATTGCTACTGCAACAGCGGCCGAATCCGTCAGATCGAGCGGTCGGATTTTCCGATAAGCCGCATAGACCAACTCAATACGTATTTCTTCAGAGGCCGGATGATAAAACGGCAGCGACTGTAATTCTTCTATATTCCGGGTAAGCGCAATGCTTTTCTGCTCCGCATTAGATACAAAACTTCCGATGTACGGCATCAGAAAGATTTCAGCAAAAGCAAACAGACCGACCACTCCGCCCAAGAGATAGGCGGGCCGAACCGACTTAACCGCATAAAAGAGGCAAAAGGCTATGCACCACAGACCTGCTGATAAAAGGATCAATGCCATTCCGCTCATCCGTTGTTCTCGGTACATAAAGAGATAGAGCATCACGGGCAACACCAGCACGACAATAGCCAATAAAAGACCGTTGATCCGATACAGTATTTTTCCCACCCGGTCTGTTTTCCGCATCTGTCTGATCCAGTAGTAAAACAGATGTCCTACGGCCAATGCCGCCGGAATGGAGACAGGTAACAGATAACGTGTTTTCTTTTCCGGTATCAGAGAAAGAGAGAAAACAACGAACAGCATCCACAAGAGGGAGAAAAGATAAGACTTTGTTTTATCACCCAGCCTCTTTTCCCAGACAGGAACAAACAACGTAAACAGTGTCAGCAGTGACCAGGCTCCTGTTTCCAGGAAAAACTTCCAGTAGTAATACCACGGACGGACATTCCTGTTCGCCCACGAAGAAGATTCTTTGTTCCATACATATTCAGCCATTTCCGGATGATACATATAAATATAAGCATACCACCAGCAACTCAATACCAGCATGAGTAAAATCATGCCTGCACAACCTTTCCACTTTCCCGCCATGCTTTTACGATAGCAGATCAGATACGCACAGAGAAAAGGGAACAACAAGGCATAGAAAGAAACAGGTCCTTTTCCCAAGAAAGACAAGCCCATTGCCAAGCCGGCCAGCAGAAAAGATTTCCAGTCGCAGACATCAGCCCGCAAGGCTTTAAACAAATAGTAAATAGCCATCAGCATGAAAGCATGGCAATAAATATCCCATGAAGCCGTCCGCCCCATCAGAATAATATTATAGGATGTGCATAACACGAAAACTGTTATCCACGAAAAGACCCTATCATGAGTAAGTAATTTCCCTAACTGGAACAAGTAAAAGACCAGCAAAAGAGCTGCAAGACCGGCCATGGCCCGCTGTAAGGCTAAATTATCGGGAGACACATATTCTACGATGGCCGAAATCCAGGTAGGCAACGGCGGTTTCTCTAGACGCAATTCACCATTCATCGTCGGCGTCAGCCAATTACCGTCATAAACCATTTCCCTTGCAGTAATCATGTTACGTGATTCCATGATATCTACAAAGATGGCTTTGTTATTGACGAAAAAAGTGCAACACAGCACCAATCCGAATAAAATCCACTTTCCTACGTTACTTCTCACATCTACAATATTCATCACCGTATAAACTAAAAATCCGTTTCAGAGTCCAAACTTCTCCGAAACGGACTTACAAAATTATCAATATATCAGAAACCCTGCTATTGCAATATCATTATTTCAGTTCTTTTATTTTTATATTACAAAACGAAACTTCATTTCCATGATCCTGCAATAATATATGTCCTTTGGCTGCCTCGCCGAAAGGTCCGCTTGTATTATATTCCGGAGCAGCATACTTACTGCCTTTGACAAGTTCCTTAAACTCCTGACTGCCTCGTTCGTACTCCAGTACTTTCTTTCCGTTCAACCAATGTTCTACATGATTATTTGGAAAAACCTTTATCAGGGCCGTATTCCATTCACCGACACCATTAAATGAAACATTCTCGCTCTTCTTCAAATCATACAAACTGGCCAATGTCCGGCTGCCCGGATAAGTCGTATACAATTTGGCATCCGGATGAACAGCATCATCCAATATCTGATATTCCAAGCCAAAGGCCGATCCATGCTGTTTCTCCTGTTCGGTCACGAAATATTTAATACCGCTGTTCGCTCCTTTTGTGATCTTGAAATCAACACTCAACTCAAAAGCGGAATATTCATCATTCGTAACGATATCACCACCATTGGTCGATTCTCCGCCATTCGCTGCTTCTACTGTAAGAATGCCGTCTTCAATCTTCCATCCTTTTTCAGGAAAGGCATCCAAATGAGCGCCTCTCCAACCATTGGTTGTTTTACCGTCGAAGAGCAATTTCCAACCATCAGCCTTTTCTTGTTCTGTCAGTTGGTTCCTTACGGTAGTTTCTGCTACATTCTCCTGAGCTGCGGGTTCTGCCGATTGTCCCTGTTCTGTTTTCTGGCCCGAACAACCCCACAAAGTCAACGCAGCCAGACAAATAATTTCTAATTTCATAATTTCTTATCAGATTTAATAATGTCTTTTTAATTCCCTAATTATAAACTTGCCAGTTTTATGCATGCGGATATTTGCGCCAGAAACTCCACCACTTCAGTTGTAGCACACCAAACAGCGCTTCTCCGAAAATAGAAGAGTTCATCTTCGACGTACCTAATACACGATTGATGAAAATAATAGGAACTTCAATCAGTTTAAAGCCACATTTATAAGCCGTGAACTTCATCTCTATCTGAAAAGCATACCCTTTAAAATGTATCCGATCCAGTTCGATGGTTTCCAGAACTTTCCTTCTATAGCATTTAAACCCCGCTGTTGTATCACGAATATCCATTCCTGTTACGAAACGAACATAAACAGAGGCGAAGTAAGACATCAACACACGCCCTAACGGCCAGTTAACTACATTTACTCCATTACAATAACGCGAACCAATAGCCACATCACCGCCTTGCTCGGTACAAGCTGCATACAGACGAGGTAAATCTTTCGGATTATGACTGAAATCAGCATCCATTTCAAAGATAAAATCATATTTATGCTCGATTGCCCACTTAAAGCCGCAAATATATGCTGTTCCTAATCCTAACTTTCCCTCGCGTTCAACCAAGAACAACCGATCCGGAAATTCCTTCTGCAATGTTTTCACAATGGAAGCCGTCCCATCAGGTGAACCATCATCAATAATCAGAATATGAAATTCTTTTTCCAAGCCGAAAACAGCTCTGATGATGTTCTCGATATTTTCCTTTTCGTTGTAAGTTGGTATAATAATAATACTATCCGACATGAATTTTGCTCTTTGGTATTTAGTTCTACAAATATAGGAATAATTAGTAAATCTGTAACCGTTCGTGTAATTATTTAGCGTTTTCTATCAAAAAAACGGAAAGAGCTGCTGCATAAAAGCAAGTTCCCGAACTAAAACCCAAAGGTCTTAATTCGGGAACTTCTCACTAGTTAGATTTCAGTAAAAAAGAGGCTTGCTCTCACGAGGTGCCTCTTATTAGCAGACTTAATCAAAAAAACACTTTAACTTACTACTCTTTTTACCTTATTGAGTAAGACTTAACCTATAAAAACGGATAAATGTAGAAACACTTATTATGTATGTCACTAATATATATACCAAAGTCGTGCCAAACTCTTCTTTTATGCTCATAAAAGTCGTTTTTCCGCTAAAAAATCATCCAATAAACCCAGATAGCAGGTACTGGGCCACAGATATACCCCAAAAGACGTAGAAATATGTGGAATTTGATCGGGGAATGTGTGGAATAATTCCACACAACTATTCCACACATCAGCAGCAGTTTTCCACAGCCTGCCGCACAATGTCAGTCACATTGTCGATCACTTCTGCCAAAAGAGCCTTCCAGCCTTCTCGGGTTAGCTCCTTTTCGTCGTTTCTTTCCAGAATTCGCAGCTTTTGGACCAAGTTGTTCGCGCCCAACATGGTCAGCAATGGAATTAATTTATGGGAAAGACGTGAGGCTTCCGAGCGATCTTCTTCCTGCAGGGCTTTTCTCAATAAGTCGATGCTCTTATTAGTTTCTTCAGTGAATGTCTTCAAGATAGAGGCAGAAGCTTCTTTATCTTCGCCGGCAAAAGCCGTTAATGTTGAAAAGTCAATCTTGACAACCGGCTCTAAATGCACCGTCAGCAACTGGTTCAACAGTTCAATCAGCTGGACGGCCGTGAACGGTTTGCTCAAGAAACCGGTGAAGCCGGCTTCAATATAATGGCTATGTTCATTCGCTACGCTGGCTGACAAAGCTATTACCGGAACTTTGTCTGTTCCCTGAATACCTGATTCACGGATCATCTTTAATAAATGGAAACCGTCCATACCCGGCATCTGAATATCAGTAATGATCGCATCAAATACCGTATTCTTCAATATATCCAATACAGCATGCGGATTGGAAACACAAACAACCTCTACCCGACTCCGTTTGAGCAATTCTTCCGTCAAGGCCAGCTGGATGGCATCATCATCAACCAGCAAACAGTAGACAGTCCGCTCTCCGGCCAGAGAAACAACTTCCGGCTCCGCTTCTTCCTCTACAACTGCCTGTTTCAAGACGACATCTGATAAAGGAATCGGGAGCGTCAGGATAAAGTCACTACCCTGTCCGACAACACTATGCAAGTTCAATGTGCCTTTCAACAGTTCCACCAGCCTGCGGGTTATCGACAAGCCCAATCCGAATCCTTCAACTTTCTCGCTTCCCTGCAGACGGGTAAAATCACCAAAAATGCGTTCCTGCTCAGCCTCGGGAATACCTGGTCCAGCATCCGAGACAGTGACGTCCAGTTCATACATCTTTTCGTTCTTTTTCGTAATGGCGGCCCGCAAGACAACAGTTCCCTCAGGGGTAAACTTGATAGCATTCGACAGCAGATTATTAATAACCTGTCTCAAGCGGTTGGTGTCACCTAGATAAGTCTGTTCCATATAGCCAGACTTCACATCCAACCGCAGTTTCAGTCCTTTGGCTTCGGCCAGCGGATCAAAGCTCACATAAATCTCTTGTATCAGGGTAGAGACAGAGAAAGGCACCGGATGTATCTCAATCTGTCCGGCTTCCAGCCGGTGGAAATCCAGTAAGTCGTTTACTAAAGACAAAATATGCTTGGACGAACCACTCATGTTATCCAGATAATAACGCTGACGTTCGTCTGGATTGCGCTTCAGCAGCAGATCAATGAAGCCGATGATAGACGAAAGCGGTGCCCGGATGTCATGGCTGATTGTCAGAATCAGGTTCTCACGGCTGCGCAGCAGATCTTCCGCGTATTGTTTGGCTTTCTCCAGTTGTTGCCTGTAATAATGGCTGCGCGAAATATCCCGGATGATGATGACCAGGAAAACAATGGCTACAATAATAGCGATCAGGCCGATTCCTCCGATCAGCCGTGTTGTTTCTTTCAGCAAGCTCTGTTTATGCTGCATCCGGTCAATCGATTGCTGGACCGACTCTTCTTCAATATCCCGCAACATCTGATTAATCCGGCTGGTCAATACCGAGTTATTATAACGTAGGTTATTGGCCCGTTGAAGTAAGGTATTAGCCAGTTGCTCACGCCGATCGGCTACTGTATCCTGCAAGTTCCTCAATACTTGAATGATGGTATCCGACGGATTATAGACAATTTTCACCGTATCGGTTACCAGCTGACGGGTTGTATTCTTTACATAATTGGTATCTGCTTCCTCCTTTGGCGAGAAAGCCTCTGCCAAACGGCGGAAAAAGCCCTTTTTCTCCTTTTTGGTCACCACAACCGTATCTTGCTTCACCTCCACAATTTCCCGCACGACCGGCTGAGGAATGGTATCTGGCCTTTCAACTTTTACTACAGAATCCTGCACTGCGATAACTTGCTGGATCTTCTCCATATAAATCTGTCCAGCATTCCATTCATTCAGTGTCTCCAACAGCTTCAGGGTATTCCATCTCTTCTGCCGCAACAGATATTTAATCGTATCGACCTTCAATTGCTGGATGGTGTCTGAAAGCATTAGGCGCAGGGAATCCAAATTCTTGTCTGCCTTGTTCAGAGTTCGGTTGAAGTTTATCAGTTCATTGCTCGATTTTCCAACAATGTGCCCCATCGCTTCACTCTCATATAATAAAGTAAGCGTATTGGTGACAAGATAGGTTTTGTCACGCGTCGATGTGTCCGGCTTGTCTTCGACAGCCAGCTGCTGGATGATTGAATAAACATATCCCACAGCACATACAGCTATCAGCAGTAACAGCAAATAGCCCCAAACCACTTTTCGTGTAATATGCCTATTCTTTTCTTCCATTTCCGACAGCTTATGATAGTTGTGATCAAGCCAGTTGCGAAATCTTCCGGATCACATCAACAAAGGCTTCATTCGTGATCTGGAAATCCGGCTCCTGATACTGCACATAATCTTCAAAGTAATCACTGGCAATATCTGCCACAATATCTTCACCTGGCAAGCCAAATGAATCGACCAGCCGTTCCACTTTCCGGCGGATCTGCCGGATCATCTGCAGCCGATCTTCATATCGATCCGGTTTTTCCTGTTCCGTCAGGTGTTCATTTTTCGCTATAAGATAAACAATGGTATAAAAACGCTCTGCAGACCCGAAAACCGGGACAAACAGGGCCTTCTTTTCGTCTGGCAGCTGGGCCAGTAATTCTTGTACTTTTGTCATATTCATTTATCACTTATAATCAATCTCACTCAAAAGATATTTGTTCTGCCGTGCCATTCAGGGCCTTCTGCTGAAGAGCATACGGATCGAGCGTCACTTCGCCTGTCACCAGCTCCGGCAGATTATAGGAATACAGCTGATAATCATATTTCTCCGGATCTTCCTGTGGTAAAAGGAAAGGCTTGGCCGGATGACCGTCTACCCCGATACGGCAAATATAGGGAAGTGTATACAAACCGTTGTCACGACGGCTACTGAATACCACCCAGTCACTCTGGCTGCTCCACGAATGATAGCTTTCCGTATCCGTGCTATTCAACGAGGTCATATCAACCGGTTGGTGGGTTTCCAGCTCCAGCATCCGTATTTCCGCATCCTTATGCCAGATCGGGAATTGTCCATAAGCTGTTTCAGTGTACATCAGGAATCGGCCGTCCGGCGATATTCGGGGGAATGTGTAACTGAGGCTGTCAGCACGAACCACCGTATCCACAGGCAGCTGCAAGGTTCCTTTTCCGGCATCAAAAGCTACCCGGCAGATATGATAGCGCACCTTGTCATACTCTGCCGGCATTTCCCGAGCTGGAGCCGAACAGAAATACAGCCACTTGCCATCCGGCGAAAAAGCCGGGAAGGTTTCAAAGGCATCCTTTGTTATCAGCGAAGCTGCCGAGAGTATCTTATGTTGTTCCACATCATAAACCACGACATCCGATTCCAAGTCGAACACTTCCATTTTCTTCTCCTTGACGGCATGGAAGAACTGCTTAATATCGTTGACCGATGTTGTGATGTATTTTCCCGAAGGATGCCAATAAGGATAAGTCAGGTTACTGATGGTCTGCTTCGTCTTGGTCTTCAGCCGCTCGATCTCTTTTCCCCGGATGATATAAGTACCATCATGCACGGCACGCATATGCAGCATCATCTGGTTCGGATCATTCATACAGAAGGCATGGCAGTTCATACAATTATAGCCCGTCATGTCATTCCGGATAATCACTTTCTCATCAAACGATTCCAGATCCCGCTGATAAATGCCCACAATATGCCATTTCTCATACCCGGGCTCAATCAAACGATAAACCAGATGGCTGTCAATCGGGCGTTCATCGACATGGATCTGAAACGGTTTCCACGTTTTCCAACCGTCTTTTTCCAGTGATGAGCACACGAGCGTCAAAGTGCCACCGGCATTTTCTTCCAGCAATTTTCTCCAAGCATCCGGATCGAGCCGGAGACTGCGTTCGCCGTCACACTCAAGGCGTCCACCTTTCTCTCCAGTGATCAGGACATACTGATGTTCGCATTCCCGCGTCAGGCGGAAATTCAATGGCGAAATATTTACCGGGACGGTCACATCCCGATAATCCGGAAAGATTTCCGGCTCTTCTTCCTGGACAGAAGCATTCTCGGGCTGCCGCACATTCCAAGAGCAGGCTGTCAGCAGCAGACAACAGAACAGCGTGCAGATCAGACTTCTTTTATACTGGCTGATATAAATTGTTTCCATATTCCTTATTGTTTTGGGGTTGGCATAAACTCCGTATAATAATAGTAAGTATCACCATACAGTTGTTTCAGGTTGGTGACAGACAAGGAACGGGCCGTCTTCAGGAACTGTTGCATCCGACCGGTCACTTCGGCATCTATGGGATAATCCTTAGCCGCTTCAGCCAGCTTCCCTTTCGAAGCATAGTAAAGACAGATGGCTTCCTGATATAATTTAGGGAACGACTGATGTCGTTCCTTGTACAGAGGCATATAATGCATGAAGGCCGACAGATTCTTATAAACCAGCAGATAACACATGCCATAATCAAAAGCCGCCTGGTTGTCAGAATGATCATCAATCAGAAAGGCCAAAGCGCTAGGCAACGTCTTCGTCAGGTCAAAAGGATTGTCAGTTACCGGCAGGAAAGCTCGCTTCGCCTGAATCAATCCGGACGACTGACTTTCTTTCTCGCCCAAGTATTGCCGCTGTTCGGCAGCCCAGACCTTATAGCGTGGTGTATGTTCGAGTATCCGGATATATTTCTCGGCCGCCCGGTATTCGCCGTTCACCAGATAAGTCTCGACAAGGCGTTTCATCAGCCGCGGCTGAACACAACGCTGTGAACTCAACACACCAACGAAAGCAAAGCGCTGGGCAGCATTCACCTGCCCGACTTGCCAGGCTACTTCGCTGGCCTGAATCAATCCTAACCTTGTTCGCGGATCATGCGGGATAAAGCCGGTTTCTCCCACTTGGGGGAACTTCATCAGATCGGTGGTCTGACGTCCGGTGTACGACAAGGCCAGATTAACATAGACCAAGGCATCAAAATCATGCACACCTTCCTTTTCTGCATGAACGACAATCTTGTCCCAAGCTCCGTTTCGGGCATAATAATCATATTGATAGGCTTGCCGCATCGGGTCTTTCCGTAGCACAATTAGAGCCGCCATTAATCCGGCCCAAAGGACACATTCAGTAACTACCAGCCATTGCTTCGGCGGTATCCGTTCCCGCCATTTCGCACACAGCCGGTCAACGAGTGTCAGGACCGGAAAAGAAAGAAAGATCAGCCAGAAAGACTGCGGCACCGGATATTCGGGATGATACATATACTTTCCTATCCAGGCTTCACGCATCGGGATGACCAACCAAAGCCGCATCACCACCAACGGCAACAGAAAAGCCCATCCCAGCAAAATACCGCTATACAGATAAGGCTTGCCTTTACCTGCCTGCATCCATTCGTGTAGCAGTAGCAAGACAACATACAGAAATTGAGCCGGCACCGCCACATAATACAGTAGTGGGACAAGCAGCACACCAATGCCCCACCTGACTTTCCAGTCTGATACGGACTGGCAGACTACAGTTCCCGCCAATGCCCATAAAAGAACCAACATTGGGACAATGGTTTCGGAAGGAAAGAGCCAAAACAGGAAAAGCGGCAAGATGGAAATTCCCATCGAAGCCTTCCCGCAACAAGCTTGCTGATACCGGTAAAACAGTAAAGCTATCAAACCAGACAAGGCCGTGACAAGGAAAGCCGGTCCGGAAGTGAAAGAAAACGCCTGAGTCAAATATTCAGCTATATATTCATTCCAGCCACCCAACTGTGCGGCCAACTCTTTCCAGTAAACGGATGTTGTCTGAAACATCATAAACTGTTCCATGAAATGAAACCAATACCGGAAATTCAGGTTGATAAACAGAAAATTTCCTACTAGAAACAACAGGAAAATCCATACAGGCCGGTTGAAAACAAGTTGTTTTTTCATGATCTTCCAAATTTTAGGCTAAAGATACAGATAATTCCAAAGGATAAATACCTTTCTTATCCTTATTTTTCCAAGAAATGATGTAGCCACGCGTTTGATGCCGGATCGGCCCAGTATAAATGTGTATATCCAGCCAGTAAGTTCCGGTAGTGATACAGCGGCGTATCTACCTGACGTCCTAAGGCAGAAAAGGCTGTTACACATGAAGGCAACGCATTCTCAGCCGGCACGATAGACGAATAATGGAACTCATGCCCAGACAGCCTGAATTCGCCCCATTGCAAGGTACGATAACCTAATCGCAGTTTCATGGGCTGCATGGTAGCCGTCTGGTCTAAAACACCAACCATCGGGAACGTATGACCGTCTTGCCCGATAATAGCCCGACAGAGGTACATCATGCCTCCGCATTCGGCCAACGCATGTCCGCCTTCCCGAATATAGGAACGAATAGCATCGAGCATAGGTTGGTTTTCCGACAAAGCCGGCAGGTGCAATTCCGGATAGCCACCCGGTAAATAAAGGAAATCTGTAGGCGGAAGAGAGGTATCAGTCAGCGGACTGAAATAAGTGACGGTTCCCAGCCGCTCGAGATAAGCAATGTTCTCGGTATAGACAAAATTGAAGGCTGCATCGCGTGCTATGGTTATCCGCAACGATCCAAAAGATTCTTGCTGGATATCCGCTTTCGGTCTACTGTATTCTGACTTCCCGGTAACCGTGGTCAGTTCCAGCAGCCTGTCCACGCACACATACTTATCAACCAGATCGGCAATCCGGTCGGCAAACTCATCGAAACAGAAATCAGAATCCAGCGACAGCCCCAAGTGGCGGCTTGGGATTGCGATATTTTCCTGCTTGGGCAAATAACCCAATGCCTCCACGCCGGCATCGGAACAGGCCTGCTTCAGATAATAATAATGATTCTCGGAAGCCACAAAATTGAAAACGGCTCCGACAATCCTTATTTTTGGATAGAAATGTTTGAAGCCATACAACAGAGGAGCAACCGAATATGCCGTGCTCTTGGCATTGACTATCAGAACAACGGGAATATCCAATTCTGCAGCGATCCCGGCACTGCTACCTTGCATGCCGTCGTATCCGTCGAACAAACCCATCACGCCTTCAGTTATAGCGATATCAGCCGGAAAAGCATATCGGCGATACACTTCTTCCACATGCTTTTCCGACATCATAAAACGGTCCAGATTGACAGACGAGCGCCCAGCAGCCATCTGATGATGACGAGTGTCTATATAATCCGGCCCGCACTTAAATGGCTGCACGACGAATCCTCTGCGAGCCATTGCCCGCAATAATCCTAGTGTAAAAGTAGTCTTTCCGCTACCCGACGACGCTGCGCCGATCAATAATTCTGACCGCATAATATATTCCCTGCGATTAATATTGTTCCTTTTCGTTCGGGAAGTCGCAACGCTTCACATCTTCGATATATTGCTGGACAGCATTTGTGATGACTTCTGCCAAATTAGCATAACGACGCAGGAAACGCGGAGAGAAGCCCTGGTTGATGCCTAACATATCATGCATTACCAATACTTGTCCGTCGACATCGCCACCGGCCCCGATACCAATCACTGGAATACGGATTTCTTTCGCCACACGGGCGGCCAGGACGGCCGGAATCTTCTCCAGCACCAACGCGAAACAGCCGATCTCTTCCAGCAGATGAGCATCTTCCACTAGTTTCTTGGCTTCAGCTTCTTCACGGGCACGCACGGTGTAAGTACCAAACTTGTTGATCGACTGCGGCGTCAATCCCAAGTGACCCATCACTGGAATACCGGCACACAAAATGCGTTCGATTGATTCGCGTACTTCCGACCCGCCTTCCAACTTGATGCAGTCGGCATGTGTTTCCTTCATCACCCGGATAGCCGAAGCCAGCGCCTCTTTCGAATTTCCCTGATAAGAACCAAAAGGTAGATCGACTACCACCAAGGCACGCTTTACGGCTTTCGCCACCGACCTGCCATGATAGATCATCTGATCTAAAGTGATGGGCAAAGTCGTCGTATTACCGGCCATCACGTTCGAAGCTGAATCACCTACCAGAATCACATCCATTCCTGCCTGATCAATCAGGGTAGCCATGGAATAATCATATGCAGTCAGCATGGAAATCTTCTCACCCCGCTGCTTCATTTCAAACAGACGATGCGTCGTTACCTTACGCATATCATCGTCTCTCTTTGCTACTGACATATTTCTATTATGTTTAAATTTCGGGTGCAAATGTACATAAAAACCTGATTTTTCTTACTTCCCGAAGGATAAATGTTCTTCCTTGTCCCGGTGACCGGCTTTTTGTCCCCCATTCCTACTCAATCTCCACCTTGGTGCCCACATGATTATAGAAGACCAACTCACTAAAATCTCGACAAAAACGGGCAAACTGATCTACACCAGTACAATGACAAATACCCAGTTGCCACGGATGTTTTCCGGCCAAACTACGGGCAATGACCTGATATTTCTCTTCTCCTGCCGTATGAATATGGAAACCTCCGATCAATGTATCCAGGTGGCGTGTCGGGAAAAGAGCCTCGCCTTGCTGCAAAACATTCGTTATACCGCGGTGTGAACAGGCACTCAAGACTGAATACGTCGTATCGGTCAGCAAAAAAACAGCCAATTCGTCCGTAAACGTATCCGGAATACGCTGCCCATCCACCTCAGTAAAGAAATGATCGAAATGCGTATCTTCCTGCTGGCAAAGCGGAATATCCGGGCAAAGCACCACGCCGGGGAAAATCTCGGTCACTTCGTCTACAAAACTAAAACGGCTCAGGTCAAGCGACGCAGCATCCAGCAAGCCGTTCTCACGTTCTTTCTTGAATTTCCGGTTCATGATATCCCGCTTGCAAAAGACCGTCGCCCGGTCGTTTTCAGCCAGGAAAGCCCTAAGTCCGCCGGTGTGATCACTGTGCCCGTGCGAAAGTACCAGCGCGTCCACCGTTTTCAGGTCAATATGCAGTAAAACAGCATTTCGAATCAATAGGTCACTTTGTCCGGTATCAAACAAAATCCGTTTCTCGGGTGTTCGGACATACAAAGACAAACCATGCTCAGCCTCCAGCTTGCGGTGGTAAACACAATTCTCTACCAAGGTTGTTATAGAATAAGTAGCCATTATTTTATTAAAATATTTTAAGCATTTTGTATCATCGTATTATTTATTCCCCGAAAGATAAAAGGAATTATGTTTCCTGATGCCAATATTAGCCAGTTAAAAAGGGGAAAAGACCTTTTTAACTTTTTTAAGTACATAAAAAAGAAGCAAAACGTCCTATTTTTAGGCTAAATAACATATAAAAAAGTTTGTCAATTTGTCGAAAATTGATATAAAGCATAAGAAGATAAGGAATTAACTCGTATCTTTGCAGCCGAAAACAAGTATGAGACAAGCTGTCTTTAGCGAAAGCAGCTTCTCATCTATTCCTGAGAATCAGGAGCCGGACAGCATGTTTAGGGATAAAGATGCTGTGGCAGGAAAACAAACCCAGCCTTTGCCGGTCATGTCTAACGTAATATTTTAAATATGAAATTAAAAGCCTATCTTCTCGTAGGATCAGCTTTGTTCTTCGGAATCGCAGCTGATACGAAAGACGCAAAGCCTACTGAGGGTGCGAACCCGGGTGACCTTGCACCGAGAATAGTGTTGAACGAAAATGAAACAGAGATTCATTTTCAGAACCAGGCCGGACATTACACCTTGATCAATTTCTGGGCTGCTTATGACGCAGAATCCAGAGCCCGCAATATCCGGTTATGGAATGAAGTAAACAAGTGGAATGCCACTTCCGGTAACTTGGCCATGTATTCCATCTCACTGGATGAGAAAACATCGGTTTTCGAAGCAACGGTTGCGACCGATAAACTGAATGGCACCAACCAGTTGCACGAAAAGGAAGGGCGGCAGTCAGATGTCTTCAGAAAGTATAAGCTGGAGAAAGGATTGAGAAACTTTCTGATCGACGAAAATGGAGTTATCATCGCAGCAAACGTGACCCCTGAAAAGCTGACTGAATACTGTAAGCAGATTTAATTTTAGACACCTATTTAGAGACCCCTTGATAAAACTCATTGCTTTTATCAAGGGGTTTTGTGTATATCCGACAGTGGATTCTTCTTTTATGTGTATGTGCAACAGTATTTTCTGAATTATATATATTGGAAGAATGAAAAATAATTCACATTTTTCCAATCAAAAGTATTGCAAATTCAAAAATAAGTCCTACCTTTGCACCGCATTTGAGAAATAAACGTTCTCAATGACAAAAAACAAATAATGCCTCTTTAGCTCAGTTGGCCAGAGCACGTGATTTGTAATCTCGGGGTCGTTGGTTCGAATCCGACAAGAGGCTCAAAAAAAGTTGACAATGGAGAATTGATAATTTACAATTAATACAAATTGTCCATCCTCAATTATTAATTGTCAATTGACTAGGGCAGTTACCAGAGTGGCCAAATGGGGCTGACTGTAACTCAGCTGGCTTACGCCTTCGGTGGTTCGAATCCATCACTGCCCACTTTCTTTGAAATATTTCTTTGCCTCTTTAGCTCAGTTGGCCAGAGCACGTGATTTGTAATCTCGGGGTCGTTGGTTCGAATCCGACAAGAGGCTCAAAAGAATTGACAATGGAGAATTGACAATTTACAATGAAATAAATTATCCATTCTCAATTTTCAATTGTCAATTAATTCTGGGCAGTTACCAGAGTGGCCAAATGGGGCTGACTGTAACTCAGCTGGCTTACGCCTTCGGTGGTTCGAATCCATCACTGCCCACTTTTCTTTTATATTTCTTCTCTTTTTATTTCTCCAACATCCAACAAAGGCAAAGAATAATCCTTTTATACATTGCTCCTGAATTTACAACATAAACCAATAATTGATTATATCCGTTTTGATTTTCTAAAATACTTTCCTTACTTTTGGAATAAATTACGATATACTTTTTATGAAGCGGGTTTCAATTGTTATCAGTTTCTTGTTTATACTCATAAACTCTTTGCAGGCACAACGGGTCGGATTGGTTTTGAGTGGAGGTGGAGCTAAAGGAGCAGCTCACATTGGAGTTATTAAGGCTTTTGAAGAAAATGAAATTCCGATCGACTACATTACGGGTACTTCCGTTGGTGCTATCATCGGGAGTCTATACGCCATGGGCTACACACCAGAAGAAATGCTGCAACTCCTCTTGTCGAAAGAATTTGGCTATTGGCAGACTGGAACAGTTGAAGATGATTATATGTATTATTTCCGCAAACCAGACCCTACACCAGAAATGGCCCATTTTTCTATTGACATATCTGATTCACTACAGATCAAGACAAACTTTCTACCACAAAGTCTGATTAATCCCATTCAGATGAACCAAGCATTCATGGGCTTGTATGCCCAAGCTACAGCAAAGGCGGCTTGGAATTTTGACAACCTCTTCGTTCCCTTTCGTTGTATCGGTTCTGATATCTACAATAAGAAACCTGTCGTTTTCAAAAATGGAGATTTAGGAGAAGCAGTCCGTATATCCATGACGTTTCCGTTATTCTTCAAACCTGTCTGGAAAGACAGCGTCCCAATGTTCGATGGTGGCATTTATGATAACTTCCCGGTCAAAACGATGAAAGAAGATTTTCACCCCGACTTTATCTTCGGAGTTGCTCTGAGTACTGGCAAGAGCAAACCGTCTGATAATCCTTATAACCAGATAGAAACCATGATCATGCAGGAAACCAATTATGAGGTAGATGAAGATGACGGCATGATTATCCGTTTTGATATGCCGGATGTTTCCCTACTCGATTTCCAGAAAGCAAATGAAATTATGGAGTTAGGATATAAACGGACTCTTAGTCTCATTGATTCAATCAAAGGCCGTGTACACCGAAAAATGCCAATTGATTCATTAAACCTCAGAAGAAAGCAATATAAGGAAAGCCTTCCACCGCTGGTATTCAAGAATATCTACATTACCGGAGTATCAGAAGCCCAACAAAAATATATTGAGTCACAATTGCACCGAGACATTAACCAAGAATTCTCGATGGAAGAGTTCAAGCGGGTTTACTTTAAAATATTAGCCTATTCTAAAATTAAGGAAATAACACCCAAAGCTATCTATAACCGATTGAATAAAACATTCGACCTGCATTTACACATTACTATGTCTGATGAAATTAATATTGGATTGGGAGGCAACATTTCATCACATCAGGCTAATCAGCTTTATCTGGGTTTAGGCTACCGCTATTTAGGAAGATATGCCGCCGATATGAACGCTGATTTCCAGGTAGGTAATTCTTTCAGTGGTGTTATGCTGAACGGACGTATGTACCTGCAAACCCGCATTCCCACGTATATCAACTGGCAAGGTGTGTTCTCCTACAAACGCTATTCAGAAAGCCAGTCTTTGTTCTACGAAGATGTCGTTCCGGCATTTATCAAACAACATGAATTATATATGAAACTCAAACTGGGTTTCCCGTTCTTAAACCGGGCCAAGGCAGAGATTGGTTTCAGCTACGGCCAGTTAAACGATTATTATTACCAGAATACGGATGTATCGTTTGCCGACCGTGATTATGAACACAGTCGCTACAATTTGTTTTCCGGATCACTAAATATTGAACAGAATTCTCTGAGTACGAAGAATTACCCAATCACAGGAGTTAAACGGACGTTAATTGCCCAATACGTAACCGGGACTGAAAAATATACGCCAAATGTTCCAACCGAGCCAACTAAAAACAATACACACAGCTGGCTGCAAATGAAAGCGCATTGGGAACAATATCACGAATTAAGCCGTCTGTTCAACTGGGGCTATAGTGGAGAACTCGTCTTATCAAGTAAAAATCTGATGGAGAATTATACGGCATCAATTATTCAGGCACCGGCATTTACGCCAACACCACATAGTTCGATCGTGTTCAACGAAGCTTTCCGGGCCAATCAATATGCAGCATTCGGAGTTTCTCCGATTCTCAAGTTAGGAAAATTCGCACACTTCCGATTCGATCTGTATGGATTCTTACCGCTCTATGAAATCAAGAAGCACACAGAAATACTGGAGAATAATTATATGGTAACTCTTCCTTATTACGGGAAGTTTCTCCATTCATTCCAATATATGGGAGAAGCGGCTTTTGTTGTTCATCTGCCCTTTACCAGTATAAGCCTGTATGCCAACGGATATAGCTATCCAAGTAAGAACTTCAATTTCGGCATTAATATCGGTTATCTCCTATTTAATCCGAAACTGTTAGATTAAGCAGGTTGGATTCAGCATAAAAAACGGAAGCATTCTCTTGATCAGAATGCTTCCGTCATATTCATATAGAATGAAATTCCTTTATTGGAAGGATCTTTTCCCAAGTCGAGGCGGAAATTCTTTCCGGGTTGTACTTGAATCCGAATACCGGCACCATAATTAAATTTCCATTTGTTCCAATCTACAAAAGGTGTATTGCCAATGGTTCCTGTTCCTACCCAAGCCACAAAACCGCACTTCGCCCAGAAATTTCCACTTTTATACATAGCCGGGCTACCAAACATGTGCCGGTATTCTAAAATCCCGTAAGCCATTGATTTATCTCGATACTCGCCGATATAATAACCACGAAGATCAAACGGAGAACCAAACGACGGTAATTCAGAAAAAGGGACATCTCCTACTCCAATCTGCGTTTTGGCAACCCATGCCAAGGTACTGCGCGGACGGAAGACATTCTTAAACTGACGGTATTCCATTTCGAATAGTTCATAATTATAAGCTCCGCCTAAATATTTTCCAAAGAGCTTAGCCATTCCACTTACCAACATACCTGAAGTAGGCGTTGCAACATCATCACGTGTATCGTATTGCAACAACCCACCGACACCAATATTCACATATTTGGGTTTGAACTTCAGGAAATACGGATCGGCAGCCATCACCGGATTAACATCTGTTGCCCGAGTCAGATTCAGCTCAAATAATGTTCCGGCAAACAAGTTCGGCTTAATTTCCCACACAAAGCGTGGATATAATTGGAAATATGTACGATGATATTTAGTTGTAGAATCACCTCGCTGAACATTTTCAATCGTTTCATAACCTTTTCCATAATAATGGGCCGGTTCGTTGCGGAAACTATAATTGACATAAACCCGGAATTTATTCTCATTGAAGAAAAGTGTTCCAGCCCCAGCCAAGACAAAAGTACCATTTAAAGAGATAGAGAAGCCGGCAGGAATAAAAGACCGCTTGGTAATGGAATCATTCCGATGAAAACGGAAACTTGATAAAACTGCTCCACCAACACCCAGTGAGCTTTCAGGAGTATAGGAAGGCCCGCCCAAAACAGACCACCAGATATTCTTTGTTTCCCGGATCGAATCACGACGCATCTGTTTATAATAGCGTTTCATCTGTCTCTCGGTCATCGGTTTCCCATCAATCATCAACACTTGTTTTGCAACCGTATCAGGCGTAGTTTGGATTACTGTAGCCATCGAATCTACCCGATTTTCTTGTGCATTCGCCGGGAGAATGGCGCCAAATCCTCCAAATAGGGTTAGAATAACTATTTTCTTTAACATGCTATACTAATTCGATTTTGAATGCAAAAGTAGAAAGATAAGTCGCTCGTTCCAAATACCTTTTTATATTTTTCACTGGTCCGGGAGAAAAACAAATCTTCCTGTCAGATTTTATTTACTACGTTCTAAAACAAATAGCTGTCTGGCCAAACCTGGTGATTCTTTCTGCTGGATATAAAAATGCCCTGAGACGAATCCCAGGGCAAATATACAATTTATCTTATGGCATCGGAGCAGCCGAAGGCGGAGGCGTTGCTGTGCCCCACGACTTATTAGCTTTCGGTCCCATTTCCACTTCCAGCACTCCACCATCCATGATATCGCTGTGGTTAAACCAAGCCTGATTCAGTTCTTTACCATTCAGGCGAGCAGACTGGATATATTTATTTTCCGGCGAAGCATTGTTTGCCTTGATCTCAAATGTCTTTCCATTGCTCAGGTGCATCTTCATACTTGTAAAGACCGGACTACCGATATTATACGACGGCATTCCCGGAGTAACCGGATAAAATCCCATCTGGCTGAAGGCAACAAAAGCCGACATTCCGCCACCGTCTTCATCACCCGGAACACCCATCAGGTCGTTTCGGAACCATTGTGTCAATAAGGTGCGGATACGTTTCTGTGTCATCCACGGCTTTCCTGCATAGTTATACAGATACGGAATATGCAAGCTCGGTTCATTAGCCATCGAATACATACCCACATTTCCCGTATGGTCGGGCAAAGTAGAATAGAATTGCCACTTCGACATGCCTAACGGTGTATTGAACATATCATCCAAAGCAGCGGTAAACTTATCATTTCCACCAATCAAAGAGACTAAGTCTCCAATATTATGCTGTACATCCCAACGATAGATATAGCCATTGTTTTCATCATAGTAATCGCGAGCACCCAAACCACCGTCATAACGATAATCCAATGGAGTAATGAATTTGCCGTCTTTATCTTTCGGATGGAAGAATCCAGTTTCAGGATTAAATACATTCCGATAGTTGTACGAACACTTCAGGTAGTAATTTGCTTCATCCTTCTTACCTAATTCCTGAGCAATCTGTCCCAGACACCACTGGTCATATGACGTACCTAATGTGACAGCAATCGGCTGACGCTTCTCCCAGACTGATACATTCGGAACTGTTTCCTTCTCACCCGGGCGTAAAGCCGGAATATATCCATGTTCCTTATAGAACTCGTCGAGCCAGCCGGCAGGTTTTCCCGACCACGGAATCAACGTCTTTTCTTCTATTCCTTTACGGCAGGCCTCATACGCCTTGGCCAAGTCAAATCCACGGACACCTTTCCGGTAAGCATCAATCACAGTTGCCACACCGTGATTCGAGTTCATGCGACGTGAATCTCCAGTTACTTCCGGGAAAGTCGGCATCCAACCTGTACCCATCTGATCTGCCATCAGCAGGAAAGAATTGATAATATCTCCTTCTTTCTGGGCATCAATCAACGCACGCAACGGATGCGTAGCGCGATAGGTATCCCAAATCCAGTCGTCTACATAAAAAGGACGTCCGCCATCTTCATGCACTTTTCCATCATAAGCACTGTAATAACGGCCATCTTCGCTGATACAAACCGGACGCTCAAAGCAACGATACAGTGAAGTATAAAAGACAGTCTTGTCATCTTCGGTACCACCTTCCACCTCAATCTTATCCAACGCCTGGTTCCAGGCATTCTGTCCGGCCTTGGCTACTACGTCTACATCATAGGCAGCAATCTCACGCTGCAAATTCTTCTTCGCCTGTTCTACATCAATAAATGAAACACCGTAACGAACACCCACTTTACCTACATTCGACGGAAAAGCCATCACAACTGCAGCATTCTCACCTTCTTTCTTCAAGACATCCGTCTTTACGGCTCCATCTGTTAAGGTTCCGACCTTTTCGGGTGTCTTGTCGATTTCCGCATACAGATAGACTTTCGTGTTTCCTTCAATATACTGGAAACCACTTACGGCATTTCCATTTACCTCGATCTCTCCTCTTCGCGTATTGAATACGAGATAAGAAGGAGCTTCATTCTCGAATGTCAGGCTGTACACCGCACTTTGGCGGGATGGAGCAAAATCGACATCGATGTTCTGTTCATCCAAATAAACCTGATAGCGGTATGGAGTCAGTTTTTCCTGGTCATAACTCAGAGGAATAACCGGTTGTAAACCGCTTTCGTCTCCTTGATACGGACTCAGATTAAAAGCAGAACTTCCGCGATGGCTGGTAACGATCAGAGGCAGACCACCCAGACGGTCGCCTGTAAAATCGGCTCTTTCGGGATAAACACGCATCATACAATTGGGAAGGTGCACCGTCGGATACGTCGGTACCAGCAGATGGCTGATATTTCCCATGTATGGATTTACATACTCGATGGGCGACTTCGTCGTTCCGGCTTTGTTGTTTGCCTGTGGCGTACATGAACCTAACAGGAACAAAGAAGCCAAAACAACGAGTGTTGATTTATATACTTTCTTCATACAATAATGATTTAATATTTTTAGGGGTAAAGATAAATAAAATAGGCACGATTTACATAGATTTCACTTATAATAATCCAATTAAAAGTGCAAATCAATATAAATCGTGCCTGCTCTAAAAGCTGAATATCAGATTCAGCTTATTTCTTCTCGGTTGAGAATGAATACGGGAAATCCGACGGTTGGATTCCACGCTGCTTATTCGGCTGATTATCCATCTCAATATCCAAAACAGCACCCTTCATCAAATCATTATGATCAAGATAGTTCTTTGTATAATCCTGACCATTCAGCTTCATTGATTTGATATAGAAGTTTTCTGCACTGTTGGCCGGTGCATTGATCACCAACGATTTTCCATTTTCGAAATGCAAAGTTGCCTTCTTGAACAACGGAGCACCCATCACATACTGGGTCGTTCCCGGACAAACCGGATAGAATCCTAAAGCAGAAAAGACATACCAGGCTGAAGTCTGACCATTGTCTTCATCACCGCAATAACCGTCCGGTCCCGGAGTGTACATCCGGTTCATTACCTGACGCAACCAATACTGTGCCTTCCAAGGCTCACCCGCATAGTCATACATGTAAATCATATGCTGGATAGGCTGGTTTCCGTGCGCATAGTTACCCATATTCATTACCGTCATTTCACGGATCTCATGAATGACACCACCATAGTAGCTGTCATCGAAGATAGGCGGAACGGCAAATACAGAATCCAGCATCTGGACAAAGACATCTTTTCCACCCATCAGGTCGATCAATCCCTGCGGATCATGGAAAACAGACCAAGAATAGTGCCAGCTGTTACCTTCAGTGAAAGCATCGCCCCATTTCAGTGGAGAGAACGGAGACATAAACTTGCCGTCTTTATTCTTACCACGCATCAGGTTAGTTTCCTTATCGAACAGGTTCTTGTAATTCATCGCCCGCTTAGCAAACAGATCTATTTCTTTCTTCGGACGTTTCAAATCTTTCGCCAGTTTGTAAATACACCAGTCGTCGTAAGCATATTCCAAAGTACGGGCCGCATTCTCATTAATATTGACATCATACGGAACGTATCCCAATTCATTATAATATTCATAACCCAGACGTCCGGTTGAAGAAGCCTTCGGATGTACATTCTCTGTACCATGAATCAATCCTTCATACAAAGTCTTCAGGTCTTCTACCTTTACGCCTTTCATATAGGCATCTACCAGGACAGAAGCCGAGTTGTTTCCTACCATACAGCCACGGTGACCCGGACTTGCCCATTCGGGGAAGAAACCACTTTCTTTATACGTATTGATCAGACCTTCCTGTATTTCCTTATTGACTGACGGGAACATCAGGTTCAGGAACGGGAACAGGCAACGGAATGTATCCCAGAAACCTGTATCGGTGTACATATATCCCGGCAAAACCTGACCGTTGTACGGACTGTAGTGTACTACTTTTCCATTTGCATCCAGTTCATAGAACTTACGTGGGAACAGCAGCGAACGGTACATGCAAGAATAGAACGTACGATACTGGTCGAGGTTTCCGCCTTCAACTTCAATCTTGCTCAAGACTTCATTCCAGGCCTCTTTTCCTTTCTGCACCAAGGTATCGAAACTGTCATTACCCAATTCCTTCATGTTGATGGCAGCCTGATCATAGCTGATAAATGAAGAAGCAACTTTGGCATGAACAATCTCACCTTTCTTTGTCTTGAAACCGATAACAGCTCCAGCATGATCAGCCTGCTGTTCTGCATTTCCTTCACTCAACTTGCCATCAGCAAAGGTAGCCTTGTAAGTAAACGGTTTATCAAACTGGATGATGAAATAGTTCTTGAAATTGTCAGGAACACCGCCACTGTTCTTGGTTGTATAACCAATGATCTTGTTTTCTTCCGGGATCACCTTTACATACGAACCTTTGTCCAACGCATCCACAACGATGTATGAATGATCATTCTCCGGGAAGGTAAAACGGAACATGGCAGCACGATCGGTCGGTGTCAACTCTGTTACCACATCATGCTCGGCTAAATATACCTTATAATAATAGGCTTTTGCCACTTCTCCCTTATGAGAGAACCAGCTGGCACGCTTGTCCTGATCGAACTCAGGACTGCCTACAACCGGCATGATGACAAACTGTCCGTAATCATTGATCCACGGACTCGGCTGATGCGTTTGCTTGAAACCACGAATCTTATTCGCCGTATAAACATATTGCCAACCATCACCCATCTTTCCTGTCTGCGGTGTCCAGAAATTCATACCCCACGGACGGGCGATAGCCGGATACGTATTTCCGGTTGACAACTCAAAAGTAGACTGAGTACCGACCAGCGGACTGACGTACTCAACAGGGTCGAATGTTTCTGCGGCATTCATGAACGACGGACAACTCATCCACGCCAATGAAGCGGCCAGTACCACCGACCAGAAGTTTTTCTTTTTCATGATACACTAACTTGTTTTATGTTATTATTTCTATTTGGCTATATTCAGAGAAATGGTCATTATTCGTCTAAAGAACTTTTCCTGAATACACACAACATGATTTGACAAAGGTAGGAAAAAACCGAAACATTACAAATATCGGAATTATGAAACACGAAAAAGCCGGCGTATTTTCATCAATTCCCGGCGTAAATTGACAAAAAGCCGGCGTATTTCGATGAAAAAGTAGGCATGAATTTTTTATTACCCAACAGCTTCCAAAAATAAAACCAACGAGAATCGATTTTGATGCTAATCAGTTTCGTTTTCGATTCCCGTTTATTTTATGAATAAAGAAATTTTTCCTTTTCCCATCCTTGGCAAATCTGTTTTGAAAAACTTTCTGAAACATTTGAAATTAATCCATAGATGATAGGTGGAAAGAATATATTTTGTATTTTTGCACTATAAAATAACAAGACAAACTCAGGACTGCGATGTCAAGAATTTGTCTTACAATAAGAACAACTAAAAATAATAATGCTCTATGAACGTGCTTACAAATGAAAAGCTGACTATTGTTGGTGCAGCTGGTATGATTGGCTCTAACATGGCTCAAACAGCTATTATGATGGGTCTTACTTCAAACATCTGTTTATACGATCCGTATGCTCCGGGTTTGGAAGGTGTTGCTGAAGAATTGTTCCATTGTGGTTTCGAAGGTGTAAACATCACTTTCACATCCGACATCAAAGAAGCATTAACAGGTGCTAAATATATCGTTAATTCAGGTGGTGCAGCTCGTAAAGCTGGTATGACACGTGAAGACTTACTGAAAGGTAATGCAGCTATCGCTGAAGAATTCGGTAAGAATGTAAAATTGTATTGCCCGGATGTTAAGCACATCGTTATTATCTTCAACCCGGCTGATATCACAGGTTTGATCACTTTGTTATATTCAGGTTTGAAACCAAGCCAGGTTACTACATTGGCTGCTCTTGATTCAACTCGTCTGCGCAGCGAATTGGCTAAACATTTCGGTGTATCTATGGACGCTGTTGAAAACTGCCGTACTTATGGTGGTCACGGCGAACAGATGGCCGTATTTGCTTCTACTGCAAAAGTAAATGGCAAACCGCTATTGGATATCATCGGTACAGATGCTCTGACTAAAGAACAGTGGGCTGAAATCCAGCAGAAAGTAACTAAAGGTGGTGCTAACATCATCAACTTGCGTGGTCGTTCTTCTTTCCAGAGCCCGGCTTATGTTTCTATCGAAATGATCGGTGCTGCTATGGGTGGAAAAGCTTTCCGTTGGCCGGCAGGTACATATGTATCTAACGATAAATATGATCACATCATGATGGCTTGGGAAACTTCTATCACTGCTGATGGTTGCCACTGTGCTGCTCTGAATGGAACAGCTGAAGAACAGGCTGCTTTGGACAAGAGCTATGCTCACTTGTGCGAACTGCGTGATGAAGTAATCGCTATGGGCGTTCTTCCTCCAGTATCAGAATGGAATAAATTGAATCCGAATATCAAATAATCAGTTTTTCTGATATTTTATTCATGATAAAAGGGTAACTCCATAGGTGAATCTATAGAGTTGCCCTTTCTTATTTAATTACAACTGTCTATGAAACAAATCAAAGCTGCGTTATTTGACTTCGATGGTGTTCTGGCAAATACCGAACCATTATATGATCAATATTGGGACGAAGCAGGGATACGTTATCATACCGGTATTCCTCATTTTGCCGCTGTCATTAAAGGGACAACCATGTCGAATATATTGAAGAAATATTTCTCTGACCGGACAGAGGAAGAACGGCAACAGATTCAAGCTGAATCGGAAGCTTTTGAAAGCCACATGCCATTTCCACCTGTACCGGGCTCAATCGAATTTGTCAGAATGCTAAAGGAAAATGGTGTACAAGTAGGCCTGGTGACGAGCTCAGAAAACAAGAAGATGAAAAGAGCTTTCAAGGAAATGAATTTAGAAGGCTTGTTTGACACATTCGTTTCTGAAAACCGGATCACAAAAGGGAAACCTGATCCGATGTGTTACTTACTGGCAGCCGAAGACCTGAAACGCAATCCGGAAGATTGCATTGTTTTCGAAGATTCATTTGCTGGAATCACAGCAGCAACACGTGCCGGCATGCGGGTTATCGGCTTAAGCACAACAAATCCGGAAGAAACATTAAAAGACAAAGTATATAAAGTTATTCCCAACCTGCAAAATTGCACGTTCGACGATTATCTTTCCTGGCAAAAGTAAACGAATACGATCACAGAAACGCAGAGGTACGGATTCCTTCGGTTAATGCCAAAGCAGGACCTGCATCTTGTCCTCTGCCCTTTTCTTCTCTATTTAAACAGGAAAGTCCAGTCCGAACCCGCAGGACAACAATACGTTTGAATGCCCACAGCTTCTGCAGCCTTGCAATTGATAGCCGAATCATCAATAAAAAACGTTGAATCAGCCGTAATCATCGAATCCTGTAAAACGAATTTGAATATTTCTACATCCGGTTTCTGCATGTGAAGTTCATAGGAAAGATAAATCCGGTCAAAAAAGTCATCCACCTTGTGTCCTTTATACTGAAATCTGTTTTGCACGGCCCATTGCCAATGAATACTGTTTGTATTGCTCAGCAGAAGTATATGATACTGCTTACGCAATTCGAGCAGCCAGTCCAATTTATAACTTGGAATATCACCTAAGATAGAAACCCAAGCCTCATCTATCTGAGAATCGGTCAACTGCTGATCCGACAGACGCCGCATGCTCGCACGAAAAGCGGCAGCCGAAATATTTCCTGATTCCAGCTGCATATACAGTTCCTTCTGACGGTAATCGTCTAAAACACTTTCATGAATACTTGCTATACCCAACTTTTCAAAGGCTTCCCGACAAGCCGTACGATCGAGATTAATCAATACACCTCCAAAATCGAAGATCAGATTCTTGATACCCTTCACCATAACCGCATTTAGTTTTTATACAGTCCGCCCCAGCCAAAACCAATACAATGGCGGTAAAACTCTTTTGGGTAAAAGTAATAAAGATATTCATATAATAATAGGATTTTACATTTTTTATTCAATCTGTTTTTACCCGGTTTTCTCAAGCAAATCGCACGGTTTTTCTAAGTAAATGCAGATAAAAAATGAATATTCATGTTTTATTGAAACACTATGCGTATCTTTGCAACTCGTTGAAACAATTATCCTGAATTAATTATGATGAAAAAGTATTTCGTAGCAACAGCTATGGTGTTGCTTCTTTCGGCTTGTGGAGGGAATAAACATACTCCTTTTGACACGAAAATGCACGCCAGTCTTGAACGCTCTCTGACTTGGCGAACAGACTCAACCGGGATCTGGGAAACGGCTGGCTGGTGGAACTCTGCCAACCTGCTGACTGCAGTCATCCGCTATGCAGAAGTAACTAAAAATAAAAGAGAGATTGTTCCGGTAATCGAAGATGTGTACAACAAGGCCAAACATTATCCGATTGCTGATTCAACAGGCCAGGTAGTTCGTTATTGTGATAACTTTATCAATGATTATTATGATGATGAAGGATGGTGGGCTTTGGCATGGATCAATGCTTTCCGTTTGACTAACGATAAAAAATACCTTGACATGGCGGAAACCATCTTTAAGGATATGACGACAGGCTGGAGTGATGACACATGCGGAGGCGGTTCATTCTGGAAAAAGAATCCGTTGCAATACAAAAACTCTATTGCCAATAATTTGTTTGCCTTAACGGCAATCCGGCTTTACAATGAAACGGGGAAACAAATGTATGCAGACTGGTTTAAGAAAGAAGTGAACTGGTATCTGCAAACGGGAATGTATAATACAGACATCCAGCAAATAGAAGACGGACTGAACAAAGAAGACTGCATGCCTAACCGGGGTGCTCATTATACCTACAATCAGGGCGTAGCCATTGCCGTGCTGACAGAAATGTATTTGCATTCTCATGATAAGAAATACCTGAGCATGGCAGAAAAGATTGCACAGGCAACCATTACGAAAGAACTTGTCAACGATGAAGGAATTCTCTGCGAAATGAATCCGCAGGTAGCCAAAAGTCGGGATGGCGTTCAGTTCAAAGGCATCTTTATCCGTCACCTTGGCTTTCTATATAAGGTGACCAACAATGCGATCTATAAAGATTTCATCATTAAAAATGCAGAATCGATCATTACCCGCGATTACGATCCTAACACCATGAGTTTTGGCTGTTATTGGTACGGCCCTTTCCAAGAAGTGAGCGCTGCTGCCAATTCAAGTGCTTTGGAATGTGTCATCGAAGCAAAAGCTATTTACTAATGACTCAACTTCATGAATGATTCTTCAAATACAGAAAAGGGATTTAGCGCGCTAAATCCCTTTTCTCATAGATAATATATCCATCCTTACCATTTACATCTTACCTGAATACCTTCAGGGCTATTCTCAAATGTAAGCAACAACGTATGGCTGGATTCATCCCATTCTGAAACAGCATCCTTCAAATCCTCACCCTTCGCATTCCGGATCCGTACTTTATCTGGTGCTGCCGGAAGTAAAACCCGCATGACATTCGTCGTCTCTGCCGGGCTCTTGGCTACAAACGAATAAGAACTTTTCTTTACTTTCTCATCATACACACGAGCAGCCCCACAAAGAACCTGAGGTTGTTCCGGATTCTTTACCTGATCAAGATTGATGACAAAGGCCTGTTCTCCCGGATTCACCGTCTTCTGACTCAAGACAGGCAACTTCGGATCAAACAAATCAATCAGTCTCCCTTTCAACTGATAAGGCGTCGTACTTACGCTCTCATCCATAACGGAAACCAGTTCATACATGCCTCGTTGCAGATAAAAGTTATTCTTAAATTCCAAACTGCCGGCCTTACCCTTGTCTTCGTACATACGCTTGACAATTTCAACAAACACCTTGTCGCCATCCTCTTGCATAACAAACTGCTTCGGCTCTTTTCGGATAATATAGACCGTGCCTTTGCCGCAGGCATATTCGCCTTCGCTAGCGTTCGGTTTAATACCCATCAATTGGAAAAGATGTTCTGACGGCGCCTGGAAATGATTTTCTCCTTGGTTCCACCATTCCTGTACCTGCTGGAAAGGATCTCGATCTGTACCACTATAAACTAATACGCCACCCTTTTTCACCCAATCAGCTATATACTGATGTGCTTTTTCATCAAGAGGCTTCATGTTTGAGTAACTCATCAACAGAACTTTCGTGTCTTTCCAGTTTTCCGGATACGAGACATTTTCAAGATGCATCAGATGTACGGGAACGCCTCTTTTCAAAAGAGGCAACACTTGTCCGTAGAAATCAGAGAGCTGCGGATCATCGTAACCATCCAGCGGTTCGGGTGTACGTTGAAACATCAGGGAATTTGCCATCATAACACTTATTCCTCTTGAACCCGTAACATCATGATTAGAAAGCGGTATCTGATTAAGCGCATTAATCATCACCTGCATCTGCGTAGAATAGAACCGCGGTATACGAATCTTCTCATTGCTGTCAGCACTTTTCTTATACAACCCTTCATAAATTCGTTCCGGCCACGGCATTACTTCGTAATTGTCATTATCAGGATAAAGCAACTTTGCCGTGAATGTTGCTTCATAATTTCGTTTGTAGTCGGCCCAATCACGCGGACGGTCTTCTATTGGATCTGTCAAGAAAAACACCTTTCGTCCTGTTGGTGCTGTCATTGATTCCATACATCCATATTCCAGAAAAGCATTTTCAAAGACACGCTCCTTCTTCACTCCGTTATAGTAATTCGGTTCACGGGAAGTTCCTGTCCAAACCTGGGCGATATAACCATCCACGCAAGGCAGGGAAGCCAAACTCGCTTCTGGACTTACAATCTGCCACTGCGCATAATTTACAAGCGAATGTGTAGGAACATAACAGCGGACATCCATTCCCTTAGACCGACCATATTCTTTGGCATACGTAAAACATTCATTTAAAGCTCTGTAATATAAATGATATTTCAGTTTATTAGACAAATATGTATTTTCGGCTGATTCATGTTGTGGACGCCAGTCGAAACCATAAAATTCTTTCCACTCGCGCTTGAACGCCTCGCTATATCCGGCCCGAGCCCAGAACTCCGGTTCTTCCAGATAAATCGCATCAATGCCGGCATCAATAACCCGCTTGATATGCTTTTCTTTCATGTACTTGATAAAGTTCTCGCTCGGAACAATGTAAGGAACCATATGGCCGTGCCATATCGTATCTCCATGACGGTCTACTTGTCCTTCATCCAGATGAGGTTTGCCATCCCATTTTCCTGTAAAGTAATCTTCATAACTGCCCCAGGCTATGCCCGTCATGAAATGCGTAATATATCCTTTATCACGCCACGACTGCACACGGTTTTCAAAAGAGAGCGTATCTTTTTCCTTATCGGAAGGATTGCCTCCCACACCATACACAATGGCAACATCAGCCCGATTATCCATTGTCGCTCTCCATGGCTGACTGGTCTGGAAAGCTGTTTTCTCTCGCTTAATCGTCTGGTCATCATTTTTATCAGCAGAAGTTTGGCATCCGCTGATAACTGTTGCCAACAAAACACAACAAGTTACTACTTTTTTCACGTCTGCTTTCATCATCATTCAAATTTTAGACAGCCGGTTATTCTCGGATAAAAAAGGCTGTCGAAGTCTATATAATTAAGGTTCAAACCGATTATCACTATGGCACCCAGCTATCTGCTATACTTACTCAATATCTGGGATTGTAAGGCAGCAGCTTTGTCAATTGAACTTCGATCGGTCGAATCAATTCCATACAATCCAGGATCAGGAATCCGCAATTCTGTTCCAATAGGAATGTTGTTCGGATCCTCGATAATATCTTTATTAAAGTCATAAATATAAACCCAGAAAAATTTATGCCCGAAATATTGTTTAGCAAACGAAGCTAAGCGGTCTCCAGCCTTGATCGTCACTAAAGCTAAGACATCAGACTTCGTTGTATCTTCGTCGTGGGCAACAGTTGGAACTGGGGCAACAATAGTATCGGTCGCAGAGATTGTTGAATCAACCATTTCAACCTGCCCTAAATCGGCAGAAACAGCAGAATCAGTTCGAACAACCGAATCGGCAACCTCTGCCTGAAGCTTTTGTGGAGTATAATTAAATGTAGGTCGACCGCTCAAACAGACAATATAAATTATTCCCAAAACGAGAATGACCAATAAACAAGCAAGCGGGAATAGCAGCTTGCTTGTTTTGAAATGTTTCTTTTCAACTTTTGAAACAGACACAATTGTAGGCTTCTCAGGAACTATCTGTTCCTCATCAGAATCAGATTTGTTTCCATTCCCGACGGCCTGCTCTGGTTCAGGGCTGACTAAATCTGCTTGATTTTCAATTACTGGTGCTGCGGAAACAGCCACAGGCTCTTCTTCTTTTCCGGACACATCCACTTCTTTTGTTTCTTCTGGAGTGTTAGCAGGAACTATGTCCGGCAGTATTTCTTCCGAAGATTCGTCCGAAGTTTCTTCTGTTGCATTCAATTCCGATGAAACATCCACATCCGAGAAATTAACATTCTCATTTAATTCAACCGTATCAAAGAGTGAAAAAGGCTTGTTCACCAGCTCTTTCAATTCTTTATCTGGAGTGAATGTGAATTTAAAATGCGAAGGGATGACAAACCGCTCTCCTGAATTGACCGACACACTGGCACGTTCCTCAACCCGGATAATCTTAAAGGTACCCAGTCCTTTCACTTTCACCAGTTTGTCGTTATACACACCATCACTGACAACAGCTATAAACTCCTGTAAAAAGCGAAAAGCTTCTTCTTCGCTTTTACCTGTCTGAGCAGACAAAATCGAAGCCAAATCCTGTATGGAAAGTCGATTATTCATTATTTTCCATTTCCTTTAAGCGTCCTTTCATTACAGAGGCCGGTTTAAAGACCGGCACCAGTTTCGGAGGAACCAAATAACGCTTGCC
Source organism: Parabacteroides sp. AD58 (assembly GCF_023744375.2). Lineage (NCBI taxonomy): Bacteria > Pseudomonadati > Bacteroidota > Bacteroidia > Bacteroidales > Tannerellaceae > Parabacteroides > Parabacteroides absconsus. Next base: position 854,252 of record NZ_CP146284.1, read on the forward strand.
ATTTGTTGGATTGACTGATATACGTTCCATTTTCTTCCGTACCTCAAACTGTCCGAAAGAAGACAGATTAACAGAATCGCCTTCCATCAGCTTTGTTCCGATAGCAGAACCAAGCGCAGAAAGCATTTCTGTTACTTCTTTCGAAGTCCAGCCCATGCGTTCAGCCAATTCTGCTATTACTTCTTTACTTTTCATGGAAGGTAAACTTTGTATATCAGTTGCTATATTAGTCATTTCTTTGATATTAAACAAACAAATCGACATTTATTTTAATAAAGCTTTACCATATAGCTCAAAGGCCTGGGCATCTTCAATCTGGACCTGATAAAATTCGCCCGGTGTTAAAACCTGGTCTTTGCGGATTAACACTTCCGGATCAACTTCCGGAGAATCATATTCCGTGCGCCCTACAAAGAAGTCCTCTTCTTCCCGGTCAAGCATGACTTTAAAAACCTTGTCTATTTTGGAGCGATTCACATCCAACGATATGCGTTCCTGAATGCGCATCAGCGTATCTAAGCGTTCCTGTTTCACTTCCTGTGGAATATCGTCTGTGTAATGTTTATAAGCATACGTTCCTTCTTCATGGCTGTACGCAAAGGCGCCCATCCGTTCGAAACGTGCTTTCCGGACAAACTCCAGCAACTCTTCAAAGTCGGCATCGGTTTCTCCCGGATGTCCAACCATCAAGGTTGTCCGCAGATGGATGCCGGGCACTTCACTGCGCATCCGTTCTATCAGCTCGTAGGTCTCAGCCTTTGTGATGTTCCGTCGCATCAGCTTCAGCATATTGTCGCTGATATGCTGCAAGGCAATATCCATATATTTGCATACATTCTCCCGTTCACGCATCACGCGCAACAGATCCAAAGGAAAATGAGTCGGATATCCATAGTGCAGACGAATCCATTCCACTCCGGGAACATCCGAGATGCGCTCAACTAATTCAGGCAGCGCCATCCGTTTGTATAAATCGACACCATAGAATGTCAAATCCTGTGCAATCAGCTGGAATTCTTTCACGCCACGACCAACCAGCAGCTTTACCTCATTTACCAGATCTTCCATCGGACGAGACTGGTAGGCTCCTGTAATAATAGGTATCGAACAATAAGAGCAAGTACGGTTACAGCCTTCCCCAATCTTCAGATAGGCATAATGCTTCGGCGTCGTCAAGATCCGGTCGTACGCCAGTTCCTGATGATAAGCCTTTCCCAGGTCAGAGATCAGTTCCTTCCAGTTAAACTTCCCATAGAAATGGTCTACTTCAGGCAATTCTTTTTCCAGGTCGTGCAGGAAACGTTCGGATAGACAACCCATGACAAACAATTTGCCGATTTTACCCTGTTTCTTGGCCTGTCCCAGCTCCAAAATCATTTCGATGGATTCTTCCTGAGCGTCACCGATAAATCCACAGGTATTTACAACTACGATCTCGCCGTTAATCTTATGCGGATCATGTTCTACTTTATAGCCATTTACAGCAAACTGGCGCATCAGTTGTTCCGAATCAACCAAATTCTTCGAACAGCCCAACGTAATGATATCAACTTTATTCTTTCTCATATCTGACTCTTTTACCTATCTAACAAATTTACACCCGGATGGTTCGAAACACACCCGGGTGCTTTTATCTCCTTACCCTGCTTTCCGCAAATATGGCACAAAGAAATTTTATTCTCCAAACAAAGAATTCACAAATTCGCGCTTACGGAACACTTGCAGGTCTTCTATTCCTTCTCCCAGACCTATATATTTTACCGGAATCTTAAACTGGTCAGAGATACCAATAACGACACCTCCTTTTGCTGTTCCATCCAATTTGGTAACAGCCAGCGCATTTACTTCTGTAGCCGCTGTAAATTGTTTGGCCTGCTCGAAAGCGTTTTGCCCCGTCGAGCCATCCAGTACAAGTAAAATTTCATGAGGTGCATCCGGGATCACCTTCTTCATCACATTCTTGATCTTCGTCAGCTCATTCATCAAATTGATTTTATTATGCAAACGGCCTGCTGTGTCAATAATCACAACATCTGCATCGTTAGCTTTGGCCGAGCTTAAAGCATCAAAAGCAACTGAAGCCGGATCAGAACCCATCTTTTGTTTTACAATCGGAACTCCAACACGTTCACTCCAGATCACCAGCTGTTCAACCGCTGCAGCACGGAAAGTATCAGCTGCCCCTAAATATACTTTTTTCCCGGCTTTCTTAAACTGATAAGCCAATTTTCCAATTGTAGTTGTTTTTCCAACACCATTTACGCCAACAACCATAATCACATACGGTTTCTTGTCTTCCGGCAATGTAAAACCGTCTCCGTCTTCTGTCTTGTTTTCTGTCAGCAGATTTGCTATTTCATCACGAAGAATACCCGTCAATTCAGAAGTTGTCACATATTTATCCCGTTCCACACGCTTTTCGATGCGGTCAATGATTTTCAGCGTTGTTTCCACACCCACATCCGAAGTAATCAGCACCTCTTCCAAATTGTCCAATACCGCATCATCTACTTTGCTTTTACCCGCAATAGCTCTGGTGATTTTGGTAAAAACATTTTCTTTTGTTTTGGAAAGGCCTTTGTCGAGCGTTTCTTTTTTCTCTTTGCTGAAAAAACTAAATATACCCATATTCTAACCTATTAATTATTTCCCCTTTGTTTATGGTGTAAAATTACAAAAATTGTTATAATTACATCTTTTCCAATCGTGCAAATTTCAGAAAAAGTTGTTTTTGCCCCGAATTATCAAATTCGATAAGAGCCTTACGGTTATTTCCGTCTCCGTCGAAGGATAGGATCACTCCTTCGCCAAAACGGGCATGACGGACTCGCATGCCAACCTGAAAATCTGAGAAGTCTTGTTCCGCTGCCGATGAAACCCGCGTTTCTGTCATACGAGTCAGCTTGCGCGGACCAACCGACGGTGTTTCCCGCATCTTTGCCTGTTGCAATGGTGAGGTAAAAGCGGGCCGGCTTTCCGTCTTCCTTTCAGAGACAAAAGAATCAGTCTCCGGTCTTCTGTAACTGTCTTCTGTCTCCAGATATTTCATATCGATATCCCGCAGGAAACGGCTCGGAATACACATCGTTGTCTGTCCGTTTTTAAAGCGGCTGCGGGCAAACGATAATATACAATGATGTTCTGCCCTCGTAATCGCCACATAGAACAGACGCCGTTCTTCTTCGATCGCCCGCGGATTGTCTTTCGACATGGCCGACGGGAACAGCTCTTCTTCCAGACCGACCACGAAAACGGCACCGAACTCCAGTCCTTTGGCGGCATGCACCGTCATAAGTGTCACCTTGTCGGTGTTCTCGTCTCCTTCCTGATCCTGGTCTGTCAGCAACGATACTTCTGCCAGGAAGTCGCCTAACGAAACTTGAGTATTTCCTTCTTCCTGACGGATCTGGCAAAACTCGGCAATACCTTTCAGCAATTCCTGCAGATTCTCGAATTTACCGATACCTTCCGTCGAATGATCCTGCGCCAACAGGGCTACGATACCACTTTCCTTGACAATGGCAGTAGCAATCTCATCAGCCGGCAGTTCCTGATTGCGTTCCCTGAACGAATCAATCAGTTCCCTGAAAGCGACCAGCTTCTTGGCTGTTCCCGCATTGACAGGTACGGCATAATCAGACAAGGATTGCAGGACTGCCCACAGACTCACTCCATAAGTCGTTGCAGCCGAGACCAGTTTGGATACGGTGGTATCTCCTATTCCACGCGTCGGATAATTAATCACCCGCTTGAAAGCCTCTTCATCGTGCGGGTTAATCACCAGACGGAAATAAGAAATCACATCCTTCACCTCTTTTCGCTGATAAAACGACAAGCCACCGTAAACCCGGTAAGGAATGTTCCGCTTGCGCATGGCTTCTTCCAGGATACGAGACTGAGCATTGGTACGGTACAGAACGGCCATATCGGCATAAGGCATCTGGCGCCTCATTTCCTGCACGCGGGCAGCCACGGCATAGGCTTCTTCGTAGTCGGAATACGAAGAAAGAACCTGCAGCTTGCTTCCCTCTTCCTTCTCTGAATAGACTTGTTTCGGTATCTGGGCGGTGTTCTTCCGGATCAGGCTGTTGGCCGCATTGACGATATTTTGGGTAGAACGGTAGTTCCGCTCCAGCTTGAAGATCTGGCAACCCGGATAGAGTTGCTTGAACTGAAGGATATTGTCGATATTGGCTCCACGGAACGAATAGATACTTTGTGCGTCGTCGCCCACCACACACAGGTTACCTCGCCCTTCGCACAGGCGTTTTACGATCAGATGCTGGGCAAAATTGGTATCCTGATACTCGTCCACCAGTACATACTGGAAATAATCACGATATTTTTCCAGCACGTCCGGATGATCCCTGAACAGCAGGTTCGTCTGCAACAGCAGGTCATCGAAATCCATCGCACCAGCCTGCAGGCAACGGTTCTGATAGCGGGCATAAATATCCCGTACCAGAGGGATCTTGTTTCTCAGGTCATCTTCTATCAGCTGCTTATTCTGTTCATAAGCCTTATATGTGATCAGCGCATTCTTGGCATTCGAGATCCGACTCTGTATCATACCCGGACGATACACCTTGTCATCCAGCTGCATTTCCTTGATGATCGACTTGATCAGGTTCTTCGAATCGGTCGCATCATAGATTGTAAAATTGGAGGTGAATCCCAGTCGCTCTGCCTCCCGCCGCAAAATACGGGAAAAGATCGAATGGAAAGTGCCCATCCAAAGCCGGCGGGCAGTTTCTTCTCCCACAATCCCGGCGATACGTTCTTTCATCTCCCGAGCAGCTTTGTTCGTAAATGTAAGGGCCAAAATACGATGCGGGGCAAAGCCTTGCTTCAGCAACCAAGCAATCTTATAGGTCAGCACCCGCGTCTTGCCAGAACCAGCTCCGGCAATGACCAAGGCCGGACCATCCAGATAAACCACGGCTTTCCGCTGACTTTCATTTAATTCTTCCAGATATTTTTCCACTATACATCTTTGTTTCAAGTATGCAAATTTACATAAAACTCCCGAATGAGAAATACTGCCATCTATTTTTACGCGGATTGGTAGCCCAAGAAGCCTTCAGCCGACTCATCATTTTTTACCCGCCTTTATTGAATTATTGGAAAGAAACCGGTACTTTTACCTTGTTTTTTTACTTAAAATAGCAACACTATGATTTGTTTCCCCAACGCAAAGATCAACTTAGGCCTCAACATTGTTGAGAAACGGCCGGATGGTTATCATAACATCGAAACGGTATTTTATCCGATCCCTATAAAAGACGCTCTCGAAATAGCAGAAGCGCCGTCCACTTCATTTACACAGACCGGTATTCCGATAGATGCTCCAGCAGAAAAGAATCTGGTCATGAAGGCGCTGCGGGCTATCAAACAAAACTATACAGTGCCCGAGCTGCAAATCGGACTGCTCAAGGCCATTCCTTTCGGAGCCGGTTTGGGTGGCGGGTCTGCCGACGCAGCTTTCATGCTGAAGCTGGTCAACCAATATGCGCATCTGCAAATCAGCGACGATGAGCTGGAGCGGATCGCTTCGACCATTGGTGCAGACTGTCCGTTTTTTATCCGCAACCAGCCGGTGTTTGCAACAGGCATCGGTAACGTGTTCCAACCTGTCCGGCTATCACTTGCAGGATGGCATCTCTGTCTGGTCAAGCCGGATGTGGCAGTCTCTACAGCAGCCGCTTATGCCCAGGTGAAACCTTCTCGTCCGGCCATCTCGCTCTGCGAAATTATCAACCGTCCTGTCAGCGAGTGGAAAGACCTGATGATAAATGATTTCGAAGGAAGTGTCTTCCCGGCTTTTCCAGCCATTCAGTCTGTTAAGGAAAAACTTTATGCGGCAGGTGCAGTCTACGCTTCCATGTCCGGCTCCGGCTCGTCTGTCTTTGGTTTATTCCCATCTGAAACCCATCTGAAATCACTCTTTCCCGATTGCTTTGTCTGGGAAGGTCTGATGGAATAAAAAAGAGAAGACAAATGAAAGATCAAGATATGCATTCCGCTTTACCGTCTATCCAATAGACCATCATCCCCACTTTTCTGGTGATCACTTTCCCTGTCATAGGGGAAGTGATCAGTAGGTTACACCCGGAGTTATTATTCAACAAATCTATATTTCCACTTATTCCATTGATCTACTAATAATGGTTGATTGTTTTCGCGCGTAGGCGCGCTACTCTCTCTCAATTATAAATATACTTTTATTTCCTTTACTTTTCTTTACTTTACTTTGTGCACTTATCGCAGCTTAAATTAACATTTTAGCTGCGAAAATGAAGGTTTCAACTGTGTTAATCCATATATTCTCCATCATTTCCGAGTCTTCGATGTCCAACCGGTCCAAAACAGATCGAGAAATACTCTTAACCGATCTACACATAGAATGAGCGTCCGTTGGAAACAGTCCGTACGGATTTTGAATCTAGTTACTTTTAAGGAAAAAGCCGGCGTATTTTCATCAAAAGCCGGCGTAAATTGATGAAAAGGTAGGCAGAAATTTTTAATATCTCCTCAACAATAGAAATCCATCATTCCCGCACCTCAAACAAGATACTCCGACGATTCCCGTCTTCATCCATTAAGGTTAAAATATGATTCCCGGGTTCAACAAAACAAGCCATCTGATGAATCTGCTGCGTCTCTCCCAAATACACATCATCCAGATGCCAATATAATGTAGCATCTGGGCGAGAATGTGTAGCCTTCAGGACAACTTTTTCCCGTTCTCCTGAAAAGCCCTTCGGCAAATAAAGCACGGCCTGATGCTCTGGATACAGGATCGCGATCTGGCGTGACTGATCTTCTTCACACCCAGGTTTCAGCGGCGGCAAAGCCTCGTATTCAACATGAAAATGCTTATAATAGTAAGCCTGTGCAGGTGGCAATACAAACCACGGACGTTTTTGCATCCGGCTTACCGACTCGCAAGAGCTGTTTACTCGATAACGCCCATCAGGCGACAAATGAATAAAACGATGATACGGACAAACCTGAGTAACCATTCCTGCCCGAGGAACATACAGGGTATCTACCACGTCACAAACCGAAGAAGCCTTGTGTCCACTTTGACGACAGACAAGCATCTGTACCAATTCATCGTAAGGCTGATCGAACCAAGGTACATCCGGCAACAACGAAAAGACATCAAACAGAATCGGTGCTGCATATCCAACTCCCGTCAGCCCGCTGCGTCCTTCGCCAGTAGCGTTACCCACCCAAACTCCTACAACATAACGGGGAGTCACACCAATGGCCCAGGCATCACGACCGCCGTAGCTCGTACCTGTTTTCCAAGCTACCCGTTTCATCGACGAGAACTGCTGCCAGTCGGCTTCTTCCTCCGGCCGGTTTACTCCCGACATAGCATCAAACATAAACCATAGCGAAGCATACGAAAGCAGCGATTCATCCGAAAGACGCTTGTCGGTAACCGATCGAATAGGTACTTGAGCATCTTTTGGACACAGACTCAGTGGATGCAAGTCAGAACGATCATATCGCCCATTGTAGCGGTGATAATGTGCCGACATTCGGGCCAGAGAAGCGTACATTCCCGCTAAATCCCATAAAGTTCCTTCTGCTCCACCCAAGATAAGCGATGCTCCGTAATGATCTTCCGAATAACGTAAGGTAGTCATTCCCATACGCTTGAGCAGTGACATAAATCGGCCTGTATTATATTGTGACAGCATCCGGACCAACGGCACATTCAGGGAACGCTCGATAGCCACATGAGCAGGTACAGCTCCATAAAAGGTCTTATTGAAGTTTTGAGGTGTAAATCCGTTAATATTTAAAGGCGTATCGGCTATCAGTGTACCCGGTAGAATAAGTCCGTCGTTTAGCATAGCCGCATAAAGGAATGGCTTCAACACACTACCAGTACTGCGTGGCGAAGTAATGACATCCACCTGATAACCATGTCCGCTGTCACTATCCTGATCGGTAACATTTCCTACGTAAGCCAGTACTTCACCCGACTCGACATCGGCCACCAGAGCTGCCGCATTGTAAATATAATTCGAACGATAATCGGCCACATAACGGTTAACCAATCGCTGTATCTGTCCTTGTAAAATAGGATCGATTGTCGTCTGTATCCGATTCTCCGTTTTTTCGGCAGCAAGCCGATCCAGCAAATGTGGAGCTTCATTCGGCAACGGCAATGGTTTTTCTGGTAGTGTTTCCAGACACGCCAGTTCATATTCGGTCTTATCCAAAATCCGCTTTTCATACAGCCTGTACAGCAGCTTGTCTCGTTTTTGCTTCAGCTCAGCTCGGTTCCGGCCCGGATGAATCAGTGCCGGAGAATTCGGAAGTACAGCCAAGGTAGCCTGTTCAGCCCACGACAAGTCTTTCGCCTCACGACCAAAATAACGCCACGCTGCGGCTTCAATCCCTACAACATTTCCACCAAATGGCGCGTGAGAAGCATACATGCGCAAGATCTCTCCCTTACTGTATGTACATTCCAGATAAATCGCCCAAACCATCTCTACCAACTTCTGCCCGACCGTACGCGACTGGTTTCCGCGGGCAATTCTCGCCAGCTGCATCGTAAGCGTACTGCCTCCACTCACAACACGACTCTGTGTCAGATTCAACTGCACAGCACGCACCAAGGCAAACGGATCAATTCCGGGATGATACCAGAACCGCTTGTCCTCATATTGTGTCAGACAAACAGCAAACTTATCGGGAACTTCCGGATCAGGAGGAAAACGCCACTGCCCATCAGGAGCAATACGCGCCCCCAACAACACATCACGCCCAGAAGCTTCAGTCGTATATAACAGTGTAGAATAAGGTTTAGAAATGAGGGGATTCGGTATCCATACATGCATAACGGAACCCCAAAGGATAAGCAGGCAGACAACAAGCTGGCAAACCAGTCCGTGAGCTGCCCACCATGACAGGCAGCGCGCTTTACAAAGCATGGAAATGATCTTCAACAACCCGCGATTGTACAATCTTCGATCCTGCAGGCACACTATGCGTCAACCAGATATTACCTCCGATGATAGAGCCTTTGCCAATAGTAATCCGCCCCAACACGGAAGCATTCGAATAAATCGTCACATCATCTTCAATAATCGGATGCCGCGGTACGTCCATCGGCAACCCTTCTTCGTCGAGAGTAAAACTCTTAGCTCCCAATGTTACACCTTGATACAGACGGACATGATTTCCAATAACGGCAGTCTGACCGATAACGATACCTGTTCCATGATCCATACTGAAATACTCACCTATACATGCACCCGGATGAATATCTATCCCAGTCCGCGAGTGAGCCATCTCAGTAATGATACGCGGCAAGACCGGAATGCCCGCTACATACAGTTCGTGTGCTACCCGCTGATGCAACATAGCTAAAATGGCCGGATAGCAAAAAATAATCTCGCTCACGCTCTTAGCTGCCGGATCACCATCAAGAATCGCCTTCACATCTGTCGATAACAGATATTTCACATACGGAATCCGATTGATAAAACCGATAGCCAGCTCAGAAGCTTTCTGCTTCACCGAACAAGAACAGTCGTCGGTTTCAAAGCACAGTCCGTGATAAATCTGTTCGTGAAGCAGGTCATAAATCTGCTCTAAATACACACCCAGATAATAGGGCAATGATTCCTCCCGTATTTCCTGGACATCATCGAAAAAGCCGGGGAAAATAACCGAGCGAAGCAAATTCATCAATTCCTGAATGCGGACGACCGAAGGAGACGGCTTCTGATGCAATGGTATGTATTTATATTCAGGAGCATCATAAGCCGACAACAACCGGACGTTCTCTTGTATTTGTTTCAGTATATCGTTTCTATCCATATTATTCTTAATTATCCCACTGCGGATCATATTTAATGAATGTCTTGGAACCTGTAGTCATCCCTATATAAATATAAGAATCGACCGAATACATAAACAGGCTGTTCAAATTGTCGGTCGACAATTTAGAGGCAAAAGCCGTATTTTTCTTTGCCCATGAATCATCAGCCGGATTATACACCCACATATTCAGGTTCGTATCCAGCACATATAATTTATTACCAGCCTTTGTTCCGCAGACAAGACCCTGAGCTTCCGTCGGACAAGGAGTTTTCTCTGTCCACGACAACATATCAGAAGAAGCAGAAGCCCATAAACGCTTGCTGTATGACACGCCGGAAAGCCCGGTACCTGTCATTCCCAAACCGACATACACGTTCTCACCGATCTCTTCCACTACGCTACCCAGTTGCTTTTCCGGGAACGTGCCGACTTCACTCCATGATTCCGTCCAGCCACTGAACTTCAGGATCCGGGAGTTTATCGTATCATTGGCACTTCCACCAAAATAGTACGCATCATTATCAATGGAAATTCCGGATGCATCATAGAGATAAATGTGTGTATCATTACCACCTAAGTCATTCCATTCATTCCGCTGCACCGAATAATAGTAGAAAGCATTCGACACGGCATCACGATCGTCTTTTCCACCCAGGCACAAAATAGAGAAGCTGTTCAGCGGGAAGAAAGTAGCACCTTTCACACCAACCTTCGCTGGAGCTTTACTCTGCCAAGCTCCCGTTTGAGCATCATAAGCATACATCTCCGTCGAACGAGTTCCACCTAAGTCGCCACCCATCACATATCCAATACCATTGCTGACGCACACCGCAGCTTCCGTCACATTCTTACCGGGATATGCCGTCAATGACGTAATAATATTGGGAATTGTCAGTTCTCGCGTCTCGCCATACGACGTCACCACCGAGTTGGTGGCATAAGCACGAATATAATACTTTGTTCCCCCCTTTAAGCCAGTAATCACACCCGTAATCAGGCTGTCGCCCTTAAAAGTCTGTATCTTCGAATCAAGGATCGTTGGTTCGCTCTTGGTAGACGACCAGCAGAAGCCGGCATCCACTATATCGCTCTCACCTTTACCCTGAATAACTCCACTCACCGAAACAGAGCCGACCGACAAATCATCCGCTTCAATTTCAGAGGTAGTAACAGTAGGCGCCTGACTTTTCACAATCAGTACAATCGGGTCGCCGCTGCTATATGAAATACCAAAAGAATTTTCGGCATAAGCACGGACATAATAACGAGTCTGTTGCTTTAACCCCTGCAATTTGCCGGAGATCAGTGAATCATTCTGTAACACGCATGCCACTTTTTCATCTTCTACCGACGGTATTTCATTCGATTCACTATAACAGAAACCACTGGCAGTGACATCAGCATCACCCTGGGATTTGAGGACAGCCACAAAGTCGGCTGAAGAATAATCTTTAGACAGTAATTTAAAAGAGGCAAAAACAGGTTTTCCGTCAGTCGTAGTAACCGTTTGCCATTCTCCGACAAAACGCCCAAACGAATTCTTGACATAAGCCCGAATGTAATAAGTTGTAAGAGGTTTCAGTCCTGTGATTTCCTGATAGAATGAATCGGTCTCCATAGTAAAAGGATATTCCTGTGCCTGCTCATCTTCTTTCTGGGTTGTCAGAAGAACACCCCGCTCTTCAATTTCCCCTTCTCCTGCATCAATGATCTTGCCACCGCAAGTAATGGCAGTTGCCTTTATATCACGCTCTGTCGGAACCAATGTCCGAACAACACCCAGACCATCAGCCGTTGATACAAGTAATTCATCACCATAGCTGGTCCCTTTCTTATTCGTCGCATAAGGACGGATATAATATTCCTGACTACTATTTAGCTGGACAGCCGTAGCAGAAAACTCGCCGATGCCTTTGCCCGCAATAACCGTATCGCCCGATTCAACTGTCGGATTTGAATTCAAGCCCCAGCAAATTCCATATTTCTCTACAGGAGCGCCATTTGCACTCAGCACTTCAGCCTGTATCGTAATAGTGGTTGCTGTTTTCTGTATTTCATATTCATCGCCTGTACCTGTCAGTAAAATGACGTCAGGAACAGAGGCATTCCGGATATCGGTTGACATTTCCGGATCTTCAATACAACCTGTGACAATCAAACCGCCTGCACAGACCAAGAACAAAATATAGCGTATAAATTTATTCATTAATTCCGCCTCCTTTTATTAAAAGAAAACTCCGACGCCCGCATTCAGATCAACATATTTAAAGTTGATTGTACTGCAACCCGCACTGATAAAAAACTTTCCAAACTTCACAATCGCATCCCAATCAGCAGCAACACCCGTTCTTGAAGCATCCAAATGTTTAGCCCATGCCGCATCTTCTTCCTTTGCCGTCTGCTGATCAACCAAGCGATATTCATATAGCAGCGAACGAGATCCATAGCCCAAACCCACGGAAGTATATAACCAATCCGTACATTTGATGACCATGCCTGCCGTTATTCCAAAGCTGTTCTTCTTCTTATTTCCTGTAAAATAATAACTCTGGTCAGACGAAATTCCTATGATTTCACCTCCGTTCCGGTCAGAACATTCCGCCGTATGCTTATCAAAAGCCATGTTTGTCTTAAACCGCACATACCAGCCTAAATGTTTTCCCATACCGCCCACAGTTAATCCATAAGGAGCTTCTATCGAATAATGATAACCAACAAAAAACGACATGGATTCTTTCGGATTCACTTCCTGTTCGGCAGCATAAGATAAATAGGCAGCCTGTTTTCTGGCCTCTGTCAGTTTTTCGGTCCAGTATTGCGCCAATTCATCATTAGTTGGTGTCCCTATTCCCTTCTCATAATAGAGAATCAGTTGGTGCATGGCTGTCGTATCCTGTTCCGTTCCCCGCACATTTAGGCAGTTCAGGCATTTATTCATCAGACTTCTCATAGAAGGCCTCATCCGTTCGTTAGCCAGCCAGATTTCAGTCAGCCTGTCAATACTATAAGCATCACAATAAGAAACGCCTTCTTCAAACCACATTTTGGCATCCCGATAATCCTTCCTTTTCAAGGCGTCATCACCTTTTCGGTTGTATTCCGTCTGCTGCTGAGCCCACACAGCCCAGGGAAACATCATACACACTATCAAGATTCTTAACAATTTCATATCGTATTTCTCCTAATAATCAATAATAAGTCGCTCCCTGAGTAATTACAGAACCATCAGAAGCATATATATCATACAAATTATCTTCCCGCTCAAAAGCCCTTCCTTTGTCGGCTTTTCCCACACTCAGATATTTACAAGGAATCCGTTCATTTCCGTTATTATCAATCGCTCCATAACGGTTGTTCGATTTTTTTCGCACAATCGTATAACGGCCAAACGGCATTTTCTCTTCATACTGTGCTTTTTTATCAGCAACGCGTTGTTCTTCTATCTTCTCATCACATGCAATCAGGAGACGCATGACTTCTTCCGTAATCATCTGGTCTTTTGCCAATGTAAAATCATTCTTGGCTCCCGAATAATCTTTAGCATTCATCTTCTCTTTTCCAGAAGCCAGCAGACGATTATAAAATGAAGTAATCTGTTCCTCCGAAGGAGAAGGTACTGTAACATCCGGTTTGTCTGTATGCAAATTCACATCGGCAGGTTGTTTGCCTTCCACCTTCTTATCTGCATTTCCGGCTACAGCTATTTGTTCACTAGCCATCGGTTTGCTAACCTGGCTTTCCGTTTTCCGCACAGTTTTTTCCGTTTTTTGCTCTTTCACTACAGACGTTTCTGCCTTTTTCTCTGGATAAGTAGTGCGAGGGTCAGCAGCCGGTTTCTCCACAGCCTCCTCTACAGAAGCATCTTCCGCTACCAGGCTATCTGTTTCCTCTTCCTTGACAGGCTGATCCACAATCTGTTCAGGCGGATTCTTTTTTCCCTCATAATAATACAATCCCGCTGCACTACCGGCCACCAACATAAGAACGCTTGTAGTCACAGCAACCATCTTATGAGAAGATTTTTTCTCTCGTACTTGTCCAGCTACTCTGTCTTCCGATGAGTTTAGCACAGTCTCTTCCTGATCATCCTCAGGCGCCGTGGTAGTATAAAGCAAAGTAGTCTCTTCCTCTGTTTCGCCTGCCGACATTGCCAGATGAGCCGATGCAGTCGTTTTCTTATAATCAAATCCGCCCAGAGCATTCATCATTTCCTCAACTGACTGATACCGGTTAGACGGAATGATCTCCATGGCTTTCAAGATAACTTGCTCTGTCTGCTCGGATATGGCCGGATTTAACTCCCGCGGTCTAACCAACGGACGCGTAGCCCGCAGAATAGATTCCGTCGGAATTTTTCCCGTCAGCAAATTATACATCGTAGCACCTAAGGAATAGATATCCGGACAAGGAGAAAAAGACTGGATTCCTTCATTATCATACTGTTCTATCGAAGCAAAGCCTTTCGACAGAGTCAGCATGGTGGTACTTGTTTCCTGTTCTCCAACATCATAGCGTTTGCTCACGCCAAAGTCTATCAAACGGGCATTATTATCCTTGTCGATCAAGATATTGCTTGGCTTGATATCCAGGTGGAGAATATTTTTCTGATGCACAAACTGCAAGGCTTCGCCTATCTGATGTATGTAGCGCAGTACTTCAGCTTCAGGCAGAATACCTTCTTTTGCCAACTTATCTTTCAGTGAACTACCAGCTATATATTCCATTACGATATAGGCCGTATTATTCTCTTCAAAGACTTCCAGCACATTTACAATATACGGATGATGCACTTCCGAAAGGATCTTCGCTTCCTTGATCAGTTTTTCCTTGAACTTATCAAATAAAAGCTTTCCTGTATCAGAATGCACCTTCACACGGAATGAATAAGCATCACGGGCACAATAATCTTTAAAGAAATATTCTTTAATGCATACAGGCACTTCGGTTCTCATGGCACCCAAGGAACCTTTTACTTCTGTATACCATATTCCTTTATATGTGATCCCAAAGCCGCCTTGACCAATAACTTGCTTGAGCTTATATTTCCCTTTTTGAAGTAAATATCCGTTTGGCAAATTCATAAAACAACATTCAAACCACTTGTTTTAATTGCCAAAATTAAAACATTTACATAAAAGAATAAAGGAATGAGAGGAAATTTTGTTTTAAACTTTCTGTTTTCTCAACAGATTCAACAGGCAACAGATAGAAAGAAAAATTATCTCGACTTTTGTTCAGGCATTTTTCCACCAAGACTTCTTTATAATTATCTAAAGGACAACGAGAAGAGAACAGTTCTTCCAACTCTTCATCCGTAAAGCCTTCTATAACGCCATCCGAACATAGCAGAAATATGTCTCCAGGCTGTATGTCGGTTATTACCGAGACTTCGGCTTCTGTCGGACGCTTTTTCCCCTGAATAGCTCGCAGAATTATATTCTTCTTTGGATGATTGACTGCTTCCTCAGGCGTTATCATACCAAGCTTCAGCCACGAATTAACCAATGAATGATCTTCTGTCCGATAAATGATTTTCCCTTTGCGGAACTGATAAACGCGGCTGTCACCCACATGAGCCACCAAAACAGCCGATGGCATCACATAAGTCAACGCCAATGTTGTTGCCATCCCATACGCTTCGGGATGACTGTTGGTATATGTGTCAAAGCATGTTTCTACATATTGTATTGCCTTATTGACAAAATCAGCATCAGGTTCTCCTTTCAAGAACGTCAAAAAGAAAGTATTGATTACATCGCAAGCCATCGAACTTGCCACTTCTCCACGACTGGATCCTCCCACTCCATCGCAAACCATATACAAACGATCGGTAGCCGACACTATTTCAGATAATGGAAAAACACAGTCTTCATTATTACTACGTCTGCCTTTGTCGCTTACTGCTAAAGGTTTTCCCAAAGTTATATTCATAGCGTTCCAGAATTAATAGTTAAAACGCAGTATCGTATGGCCTATTATGATTTCATCATTGTCATTCAACACCACTTTTTCGCCAGTTTCTAGATAGTTGCTATTATATAACGTATGATTCTTGCTATTATTATCTGAAAGGAAATGTTTATAGCCTCCATGTTCGTCTTTTTTTACTTCAATCCGAATATGTTCGCGACTCATGGATCTATCGGCTGTCTCGATCTTTATATCAGCACCCGAAGCTGATGATTTACGACCTATGATATGTTCTCCTTCGACCAAAGGGAAATGCTGCTCCGGTGTATTGGCATCAGGGAGAACAGTCAACCGCCCCATGTGCTGAACTACCGGATGAACCAGCACCGTCTCGGCATCATCCGAATTATGCTGACCAGCTGTAACCAGAGAAACGGGTATAGCATTCTTGCAATTGGGACATTTGAAGGAAGTAATTCCGAGGGGAAGTTTCCCCTCGTCTACTTTCAAACCTACCTGACAATGTGGACATTTAATCGAAATCATAAAATAAATGATATATCAGAACCATCTACATCAATCGATATAAAATCAGACACATCGTCTGAATCAGGCATTACCACTGAATCATCCGATAAAGTGATAAAGTCTGTACCATCAACTGGTACATCGTCAAGCATCACTGCATCCAGCATGCCATCGCCTCCATCTACATCCACTACCACCGCATCAGAGAGTAATGGAGCATCCTCTCCATTATCAATGGTAACGAATGTATAATCATTCTCATGCATAATACTATCCCTTCCTCATTAAATTATTATTTTATCCCTACGCAAAAATAATAAAAGGGATAATTATTTCCTGCAATAATTATCCCCTATAATCTAACATTCAGGTTTTATGTACAAAAAGCCCGGTTTCCTTATCCAACTAATCGTCTGCCCATTTCGCCTGGCAGGAAGAAACTGGACAATGTTTCTTATTCCGAAGAGATTCCCAAGGTATATCCCCCAAAAAAGTACCGCATTTCGGACAGACATAATCGATCTTGAACTGATTGGTCAGATCTTGCAACTGCTGAGGTATTTTAGCCGACTGACGGGCTCCTAAATAAATTCCGGCAACCGGAGCCAAAACTGTTAGCAACAAACTTCCTATTACCCAGCCATGATTACTGTTGCCAGCAACACTGACAATCAAACCTATGATTCCTGGTAAAGCAAAGGGAAGCGACTGAAACAAACGCGTCTTGAATTGATTGGAAGATTGTATCTTTACTTTTTCCCGAGCATAATCATCATATACCTTTTTCAGTGCCTTGAATTCAGCTGTATAGTCATTCTTGCTCTTCAACACTTCTGAAAAGTTTAACGAATACTCAGCTCCAAGCCGGATGGTATCTGCCGGAGTTACTCTTTTCCTGACTATCTGAACGCCATTGACAAAAGTACCATTCGAAGAATCCAGATCTTCCAGGAACCAGCATCCTTGTTCATCCGACACCAGGCGTGCATGATGTCTGCTCACCTGCGGATGATTAACCACATAGTCATTATCAGGCGCTTTTCCTATCGTAATTACAGTCATGACAACGCGTCTCCTTTTGTTTCATCCAGTCCTTTTTCCACTTCCTTTTCCAACGATTCCTTCAGCTGTTTTAGCGGATCTTTAGAGATGATCAGTTCCCGAGGCTTTCCTTCCTGCGTCAATAACAACAACTTCTGTTTCGGTAAATTAATCTGTAAAATATGTGTTTTATTTATAATATGACTTTTACCTACTCTTACCAGCATATCATTACTGCCTGAAACCTGTTTCTCCAAGAGTTCTTCTATTTTTCCGATATTGATAGCAAATGTAAATTGGATACCATTTGACAACAACAATTTCGTATAATTTCGATCCGCTTCAAAATACAAGATTTGGCCAATTTTAATACGAAGCAGCTCATCTCTCGTCTTTATCATTAAATATCGATCCATTGCTTCTTACTCTTTTTCGGTTTATGCAAAAACAAATGTACGAATTATTTTTAAATTAACGTCTTTTCCTGATAAATCTATTTTAGTCCTGACTTTTCTCTCAATAAAAACATCTGTACCGGAATAACCAGATACAGATGTTCATTTTTATATGATATTTCTAAATCAAAACATACGAGAATTGATTTCAAAATATACGAGAATCAAAAACAAAGTTCCCGAGTTTCGGCACAGCGCTATGCATGCATAACCAACAAAGGTGTATCTGTATGAAACAGCATCCGTTTGGCGATACTCGGATTCAAGATACGGGCCAGGATATTCCGCTTGTAAGTTGTTAAGGCTATCAGATCTATCTGTTTATCGCGTACAAACTTCTCAATTGCCAGCAGTAAGTCTCCGTCATCAAGAACAGTATGCGTAATCTGTGCATCCTTATATTGACGCTTAAAGTACTCATGGACTCCTGTCAGACGAATTTCATTCCATTCATCCCGACTTGTAGAGATATTAAACAGATGGATATGTACATCATAGCCTTTAATAACTTCCATAAAACGGTCGAAAGCGACCAAGTCTCGCTGACTGAATGAGGTGGCAAACGCAATGTTCTTGACTTCACCCAAATCGGTAAACGGAACATTCTCCGGAATAGCCAGTACCGGGACTTTATTCATTTCGATCACTTCCCCAGTAACACTTCCAATCAGATCAACATCCTTCTGGTCCTTCCCTCGTGTACCCATGACTATCAGATCCGGGCGATATTCTTTACCGAATGCTATAATCTCTTCTTCGGGTAATCCTTCTCGTAAGGTATAATCATATTTGACAGAAGGCAGTTTCCCGTCTTTCATCATCTGATCAATCGTCGTACAGATCGTTCCCATATCTGTTTGTACCCGCTCAAGCATCTGGCGTGAACTCTCTTCGTTTGCCTGATAGGCCATCGTATCGCCCAAAGGAATAGCCGATGGGAAATAAGGGCTGAAATAGGCATGCATGATCATTACTTCTGCATCCACCTTTGCCGCATAATGAATAGCAATCTCACAAGCCTTCAATGAATAGTCGGAGAAATCGACCGGCACCAAGATTCTCTTTCCCTTGTCAGCGATTTCTTTTTCAGCTTCAGCTGGCGATTCAAGCCATTTACTGTCTTCTATAATACGCAAAGCATGAGGTAAATCACTTTCTTTAATTCTTACTCGCACACCTGCCGATATAACTGGTTGTATCTGGTTCACATTATGAATATACACCTCTATACCTTCTGACTCAAGAATCATCTTGAGCATTTGGGCCTTTTCAAAAGTATGAATAGCCAATGTTACTAATTTATCTTCCATACTCATTTCTATTAAAAGTGATTACTAATAATCAATCGGAATACCCTTAACCTCTGCTTTTTGCGTATTACCAGACAGTAACACGTTCACAGATACGGGTAAGACCGATTGTCCTGGTTGAAAACTACGAATCCCAAGGTAAGTTTCTTATAACTGTTCATTACCTTGGGATTTGTGTCAATAAGAAGAAAGCGTTTCATTACGCTTCTGGTGCTGCAGCTTCTTGGCTTTCAGCTAAGATCTGCATAGCACGATCTAAAATTGTTGTATCGTCTAATACTACCAAACCGCCGTCTGGACCTGGTTCAATATGAACACCACAACTCTTTCCATCCTGGAAGTTCTGTCCACCAAAGTAATTTCTTACAGTTTCAACAGAAAGACCCAGTTCGTCTGCAATACGATGTGTTGAACCATCTGGTAAGCTATCTTTAATCTTACGAAGTTCGTTAAATGTGATTGTCTTAGGCATGATTATTAGTTTTAAAAGTTACACTTTTGTTAATTATTATACCGCTAACTTATGCATTTTGCCCGTAAAAGCCAAATTATTTAGTAAAAACTTGGTAACAAAAATGTATGTTTAACGACATATAAATGTAATATCCGACATATGATATTACATATCAAACAAATAGAACCAGTTTTCTGGAAGCCTAAACGGCATTTAATGAGTAAATGGAACAAATACACTTGAAAAGCACAAAAGAATGGCAAACATCATCCATACAGCTATCGTGATTGCCTGAACTCTTTTTCCCTGATACATCTGTGTCGGCTCGGAGTAAAATGGGAAAACCGAAGCTCTCAGAAAATGATAACGTGCCCACTTATAAATATGATAAGAAATATATCCGAAGAACAATCCGGAAAGAATACCAGGAACGATATCAGAAATAAAATGTACACCCAAATAAATTCGGGTATAGGCATTGACTGTTGCCCAAATAAAAAGTGTTATGCCCAGCAATTTGTTCCGAAGAAGCAGCGTCATAAACATGGCAAAACCGAAAGCATTCGCCGCATGGCTGGATATGAATCCGTATCTCCCGCCGCGATAACCAAATACCGTTTGCACCACATCCATAAAGTCTGGATGATGAGTCGGACGGAAACGGTGAAACAAGGGTTTGCAGATACCGGAAGCAAACTGATCACATAATGTAATCGTCAAAGCGATTCCCAACAGGATAAAAACCACTTCCTTCCAGTTCTTCTTATAGGATAAAACGACTATAATAAAAATGGCTAACGGCAGCCAAACTGCCTTACCCGAATAAAGCCACATGACTTCATCCCAATAAGGCGTATGGCAGCCGTTAAGCGTCAGGAACAGATCCCGTTCCCATACTAAGATTTGTTCTAACATGTATTAAATCTTTTCGATGTCCTTGCTTGGCATCCAGCCTACATTTCCATCTTCCAGTTCGACTTCGCTCCATTCACCCAAAGTACTCTTGACGGCAACTTTAGTTCCTTCATGCAAGACTACTAAATCCGTACCACTCACATCAGGTGAACTTTTCACCGTTGTACTGGCCGCAAAGACAATTGCTTCCTGATGATTCTCCAATTCATTTTTCTGACTGAAACCTAAAATATTGGAAAAGACAACGATCAGCAGCAGGACTAAAGCCGCATAAAAACCTAATTGTTTGAAACGTCTGATCTTTGAGAAGAAAAAGACAACCAAACAGATGATGAACAGCAGAAAACAGATAATGCCTACTGTTCCCCATGTATCTGCACTTGCGAGATCGCGAATAGCATTAAACCAATCTGTCAAGAAGAAGTGACCGACAGGTTCTATCTTATCAACAGCTCTGCCTTTGGCCATTTGCAAGTTAAAACGAATGTCCTTGTCTCCTGGCTGCAGAAGCAAAGCACGTTCATAATTCAGAATGGCCGGCGCTATTTGTCCGTTCTTGTAATAAGCATTTCCCAAATTATAATAGATGGCAGCCGACTCACCGTTATTCTTCAACAGACCTTCGTACAACTGAATTGCCGTTGCATAATCTTCTTTGGTATATGCAACTTCAGCTTCTTTGATGGAAGCATCTTGAGCAAATACCGGCCATACCAAACACTGGATCAGAATAGCCAGCCATAATGTTTTCATATATGATCTTGTTCTCATTTTCCTTACTTTTTAATGGTATTTTCCATCTTACCAATTGCATCAACAGTCTGTGCATACAGCTTATCCATTGCCTCTGAACCTTGCGACGGTGCATAGCGGGCAAATTCACAAGTATTCAGAATGTCCATGAATTCTTTTGTCAATGTTTCGTCAACGCCGTATTTTGCCAGCTCTGTTTCCACATTGTCTTTAGTCAGTTCTGCCTGCGGTATATTCAGCTTATCGCTCAGATATCCCCACAAAGCCCGGAGTACTTCATCATAAAATTCTTCTTTCTTATTTTCCTGAAGCAGTTTTCCGGCATTTTTCAGACGTCTAACAGCAATCTTATTTGCTTTCTTCGTACGTACACGAGCCAGATCTGAGTTTTCCTTGATTTGTTTCCGATAAACGACAAAGAAAATTACAAACAGAATCAGCGGAACAATATAAGCCATAAAATACATGAAAGTACCTATGAACAAATCATCCCGGTTATTGATGAAATGAATGCCCTTTGTCTTCAGGAAGCGAATATCCTGGCCTAAATATTTGACAGACTCTTTGTTTGCGAAGTTAGAAACAGCCGGAGCCGTTGAAGAACCTTCTTCTCCTTTTTCTACATGAAGATTGAAAGCATTTGAAGCAAGTGTTTTGTAGGTATTCGACTTCGTATCAAAATACGAGAACTGAATGGCCGGAATCTCAAAATCTCCACTATACCGCGGAATAGCCATATATTCAATCGTCTTACTTCCAGAAACACCGGCCGTTGTTGTTTTAGTATCCGATTCAACTTTCGGATCATAGATATCAAAATCATTCGGGAACGCAACTTCCGGATTCTTCACCAACTTCAAGTTTCCGTTACCAGAAATCTTCACCTTTACAGTAACGGCTTCATTGGCTTTCACATGATCCGTACTGATATCAGCTGTCATAGTAAAATTACCGACCGCTCCCGAGAATGAAGCCGGTTTTCCTGAAGGTAACGGCTTGACATTAATCGTGGCCGGCTGAGAAACCAGTTCCTTATTAATATCGCGATACGTATCAAAGAAATCATCAAAGATACTACGGGCTTTCTGCGGTGTAGAAATACGAATCACCGCATCATACGTTCCTTTACCGATCGTCAGTTTCCCTGAACGCTGAGGATACAGAACAACCTGCCGCAGATCGACCGTAAAATAATTCCGGTCTTTATAACGATCCTGTACCCACTGCTTGTTAGGCAAATCAATCTCCTGAGCCAGGAATCCTTCGAATTCCGGGAACTTCACCCCGTTAATCTGACACGGACGAGCCGCATACAATTTGAATGTCACCAAAAGCCCTTCCTGTTCATACACATCATAATCTGAAACTATCATGCGCACAAAGAAGTCGTCATTACTGATTGTTGTTGAAGAAGCACTCTCAGCCGCACTTGCCTTACCGGATTTATCTGGAGGAAGCACTTTAATGGTCAGTCCATTCGACGTATACGTCGCATTCTTTACCTTGATGGTAGCCGGAGCGATTGTAAAAGTACCTTCCTTTTTCGGCATCAGTATGTAGGTATAACTGACAGTTGTCTGACTGGAGCTTTTCCCGTTGACCCAACTATTGCTATAAGACGTCGATTGAGAAGGCCCCATCAGTACTTCGAAGTCCGGCATTTCCTGCACTCTCAAATCCTTTCCTTCTGCATTCACCACAAAAGTCAGACGGAACTGCTCTCCCATCACGACAGATTGAGGAGCAGATGCCTTGAACGATACCTGATCATCCGCCTTGATCGTCCAACCGAGTGTCGTCAGCAGAAAGAACAAGAAAAAACACTTTCTCATTATTCCTGTAGTTTTATTATTTAGCTTCATTACCATTGTTTTTCCGTTTTACGACGTTGCTGCTGCTGTTGCTGGGCCTTCTTCACTTTTTCCTGCGTATCTTTTTCATCCTGCAAGAAAGCATCCAGCATCTGCTGGGCATTGTCCTGACTCATCTGTTCATTTTGCTGCTGTTCTTCCTGAGTCTTATTCTGTTTCTGATCATCAGGCTTCTGCTGCTGTTGCTGTTGCTGCTGATCTTTGTTTTCCTTATCTTCCTGTTTCTCCTCGTTTTTCTGATTCTGACTCTGATCCTGATTCTGCTGATCACTTAACAGTTTCTGGGCCAAAGCTAGATTATAACGGGTCTCATCATCCTTCGGATTCAGGCGCAACGACTGCTTATACGCTTCCACACTCTGGGCATAATCTTTCCCTTTCATACTGATATTACCCATATTATGATAAATCTCAGCTAATCGGGCCCGTCCTTCAGGTGTTTCTTTCATCTTAGCTTCCTGTCCGGCCAGCAACTGGTACTGTTCACCGGCTTCCTTGAGTTTATCCTGCTTATACAACGAATTTCCCAGATTATACGTTCCTTCTACCGAGCGCGGATTAACATCCAGACTTTTCCGGTAGGCTACTTCAGCTTCCGTATATTTCTCTGTCTTATACAATTCATTGCCTTCACGCACATGCTTCCGCTCTGCTTTCTGGGCATAAACCGAAGAGAGCATGCTGCCTGAAAGCAGAACCGCAACCCCTATTATTGATTTACGTACCGATTTCATTTCATTAAAGATTTAAGAGAACAATTTTATCTTCTTGAAGATCCGGTTCTTCCGGTCGAGCGTTAACACGTCGGCTATCAACAGAACCAGAGCGATCCACGCCAGAATCTGAAACTGTTCGTCATATTCTGAATAGACTTTACTGTCCATTTCTGTTTTATTCATCTTCTCAATCTCCTTCTGCAAGGCACGTAAGGCCGAATTGGTATTATCAGCCCGTACATACATGCCATTACCGGCTGCGGCAATCTCCTGGCACATCTGTTCATTCAGCTTCGTAATAACCACATTCCCGGCATTATCCTTCAGATAATTGTTTGCACTACCCATTGGAATAGGTGCCCCTTTCGGATCACCAATACCGACAATATTCACATGAATACCTTTTTCGGACGCCATCTTGGCCGCACCGACAGCATCATCTTCGTGGTTCTCACCATCTGTAATCACGATGATAGCCTTATCTGAACTTTCATTGGGGGTAAACGAACGGGCAGCCAGGTTAATGGCAGCTCCAATCGCCGTACCTTGTGTTGAGATCATTTCCGGACTGATAGACGACAAGAACATCTTGGCCGATATATAATCAGACGTAATGGGCAACTGTGTAAAGGCATCACCTGCAAAGACAATCATACCTACCTTGTCATTTGAAAGACCGTCGGTCAATTTGGCCAGCATCTGTTTGGCTTTATCCAATCGGCTGGGCGACACGTCTTCTGATAACATGGAATTCGAGACATCCAGACAGACCATGATTTCCACACCCTGACGTTTAACCGTTTCAAGCTTGGAGCCAAACTGCGGACCGGCTATTACAAATATGATCAATGCAATGGCTGCAAATGAAAGCCAAAACTTCAAATGCTGGCGTTTGGGCGATACATCCGGCATCAATTCAGCCAACAAGGCCGGATTACCATAACGCTTTACTGCTCTCCGCTTTTGAATGACGGCATAGATGTAAAAGACAACCAATGCCGGCAATACCAACAGCAGATACAAAAATTCCGGATTTGCAAAACGAAACATATCTTTCTGTTTTTATGGAATATTTCTTAACACTGTATTTCTCAACAAAACTTCCACCAGCAACAAGGCAAATACCAGCAAAGCCCAGTTTTTATATTCTTCCTGTTTCTTGCTGAATTCCTGTACACTGATTTTCGTCTTTTCCAACTGATCAATCTCCGAGTAGATTTCTTTCAGGCTTGAATTGTCCGTCGCACGGAAATACTGCCCTCCTGTTGTCGAGGCAATCTGTTTCAATACCTGTTCATCAATTTCTACCGGTATATTCTGATATTGCACACCAAAAGCTGTCGGAATCGGATAAGGCGCTTCGCCTTGTGTTCCTACACCAATGGTATAAACACGGATACCGAAAGTTTTCGCTATTTCGGCCGCCGTTACTGGAGCAATCTCGCCGGTATTGTTTACACCATCCGTCAGCAGGATGATCACCTTCGACTTTGCCTGACTGTCTTTGATACGGCTTACGGCATTTGCCAAGCCTAAGCCGATGGCCGTTCCATCCTGAATGATACCCGGTTGTATATCTTTAAACAGATTCAGCAAAACACCATGATCAATGGTTAACGGACACTGTGTAAAACTCTCTGCTGCAAAAACAACCAGACCGATGTTATCATTCTGCCGGCCATTAATGAACGACGCCGCTACATCTTTGGCAGCTTCCAGACGATTCGGCTTCAAATCTTCAGCCAGCATACTGGTTGAGATATCCATGGCCATCACAATATCAATACCTTCCGTAGAAGAATTCTGCCAGCTGTTGGTTGATTGCGGACGAGCCAGCACTACAATCAACAAGGCTATTGCCAACATACGCAAGGCAAATGGCAGATGTCGCAGATAAACTTTCCAGGATGACGTTCCCGGCAACTGAAAAGCTTCTGATGAAGAGACCTGCAAACTGGCCTGACTCTTATGTAACTTGTAGATGTACCAGCCAATCAACGGGACCAGTAACAACAACAAATATAAATATGTAGGATTTGCAAATACCATCTTATTCTTTCATTTTAGAATCAGTTGTTTCACTCTGTTTTTCATCTTCCCCTTCTGCCGCTCCAGAAGCATCTTTTTCCGGAACAACTTCTTCAGGTTTCGTCTCCGTCACAAACTGATAGGCGTTTGCCATACTCCGGTCGTTTTCGTCAGGCAGCGGATGAAGTTTGGCGAACTTGACAAAGTCTGCCAGCCCCAGAATCTGCTGCAACTTATCATAAACCGGTGCTGCTTCTTTTACGCCCCGAAGGATATCCAATATTTCCCCGGATGTCATCTCCATCGCATTG
This sequence comes from Parabacteroides sp. AD58, assembly GCF_023744375.2. Taxonomy (NCBI): domain Bacteria; kingdom Pseudomonadati; phylum Bacteroidota; class Bacteroidia; order Bacteroidales; family Tannerellaceae; genus Parabacteroides; species Parabacteroides absconsus. The sequence goes on from NZ_CP146284.1 coordinate 880,396, forward strand.
ATACCGAAACGGTCCACAATATAACGACGGAGTGTTTCTGTCAGCGCAGTATAATATTCCTTATTCAGTCCCTGCTGCCACAGTTTCTTTTCCTTCAAGGCATCCAGTTCTTTCATGGCCTGCTCGAAAGGAGGAAGTTTCGGCTCGACAGGTTCCGAGAACGGCAAAATAGACTTCCGGTTCTTCAGTCGCTTGATTACATATATAATAATACAAAGCAACAGCAGGCCGAGTAAAACACCGTAGATAATCGGGTAATAATCGGCCCACACAAAAGGAGGTTTCCATACATCCTTTATATCGTAAAACTCGTCCGGCTTATCTACATTTACGGGAATTGTCGATACCTTCAAGGCAACCTGGTTCGAGTAAACGGTATCTGAGCCGTCAATCACCTTCAACGGCGGAAGCAGATACAAGGCCGAATCAAACGAGGTAATCAACAGATCCTGTTTGATCAGCAGCCTGTCGTTCTCGATTACCGATGAGTCCGGCTTGGAAACATCCAATACTTCTACCCCACGCATCAAGGTATCTGCGGGAATAACGATCTGTACCGGACGATCCTTATCGGCAGTAACCGACACATGCAGCTTGGTCTGCTCTCCGATCAGGATAGCAGCCGAATCAAGCTTCACGTCAATCAGCGACTGCTGTGCCTGGATCTTTCCGCCCACCAAACCGGCAGCCATCGAAAATACCAATATAGTTTTATTCAATACATTCATGATCCTCTTTAATTTCGTTTTTCGAAAAGAGCCATTAACGACTTCACATAATCATCTTCCGTACGGATGGAGACCGAATCGACGCGGCATTTCTTGAATGTCGTATCCATTGCTTCCTGCCGTTTCTCCCACCATTCCTTGTATGCCTGGCGGACACGCGACGATGATGTATCAATCCACTGTTCTTTTCCGGTTTCAGCATCCTTGATCTTCATCAGACCAACCGAAGGCAACTCTGTCTCACGCTGGTCATATACCTGGATAGCTACCATGTCATGCTTGCGGTTGGCTACCGTCAAAGCATCCTTGAAGCTGTCTTTATTGATAAAGTCAGAGATCAGGAAAGCCGTACAGCGCTTTTTGATGGCATTCGTCAGGTATTTCAGCACCTGACTGATATCCGTCTTGCGGTCTTCCGGCTGAAAATCGATCAGTTCACGGATGACATACAGGATGTGCTTTCTTCCTTTCTGCGGCGGAATGAATTTTTCCACCTTGTCTGAGAAGAAAATCACCCCGATCTTATCGTTGTTCTGTATGGCCGAAAAAGCTAATGTCGCGGCAATCTCCGTGATGATTTCTTTCTTCATCACATTGACGGAACCGAAATCGCGGCTGCCCGATACATCAATCAGCAACATCACGGTCAATTCTCGCTCTTCTTCGAAGACTTTTACATACGGACGGATATAGCGCGCAGTCACATTCCAGTCAATGTCACGAATATCATCCCCGTACTGGTATTCACGCACTTCACTGAAAGCCATACCACGTCCCTTGAATGCTGAGTGGTATTGCCCCGCAAAAATATTACGTGAAAGGCCACGAGTCTTGATTTCGATCCGACGGACTTTCTTTAACAGTTCACTTGTTTCCATTGTCTCAACTTACTCATTGAAAATTGACTTAGGAGAATGACGCGTTTCCTCGCCGGACCGCACCCTCTCCGTTGCTAAAGTTAACGATTAAGGTACTTCAACCTTATTCAGAATCTCGCTGATTACCTCTTCCGTTGTCAGATTGTTCGCTTCAGCCTCGTAGCTCAATCCGATACGATGGCGCAATACATCGTGACAAACGGCACGGATATCTTCCGGAATGACATAACCTCTGCGCTTGATGAAGGCATAAGCACGGGCAGCCAATGCCAAACTGATGGATGCACGCGGAGAAGCTCCGAAGGAAATCATATTTGCCAGATTAGGCAATCCGTGTTCTTGCGGGAAACGAGTGGCAAAGACGATATCGACAATGTAACGCTCGATCTTTTCATCCAGATAAACTTCACGAACCACCTTGCGGGCTTCCATGATTTCTTCTTTCTTCAAGATCGGCTTGATGTCCGGTTTAACGCCTGATATATTCTGACGGATAATCAGTTTTTCTTCTTCTTTCTTCGGATAGCTGATGATAACCTTCAGCATGAAACGGTCCACCTGAGCTTCAGGCAGCGGATAAGTACCTTCCTGTTCGATCGGGTTCTGTGTAGCCATTACCAGGAATGGTTCCGGCAGCTTGTATGTCCGTTCACCAATAGTTACTTGGCGTTCCTGCATGGCTTCGAGCAAAGCACTCTGTACCTTGGCCGGAGCACGGTTTATTTCATCGGCTAATACAAAATTAGCGAAGACCGGACCTTGTTTAACTTGGAATTCTTCGCTTTTCTGACTATAAATCATGGTACCGATTACGTCGGCCGGCAGCAAATCCGGGGTGAACTGTATTCGGCTGTATTGTGCGTCAATCAATGATGACAATGTTTTGATGGCTAAAGTCTTTGCCAAACCAGGAACACCTTCCAACAAGATATGTCCATCAGAAAGCAAACCGATCAACAACGATTCAACCAAATGTTTCTGACCTACAATAACCTGGTCCATACCCATCGTAATCATATTTACGAAGGAACTCTTACTCTCAATTCGCTCATTTAATTCGCGAATATCCACAGTCTGACTCATAAATAAAAATATATAGTGTTATATTATTCTCTTTTTTAAGCTGCACAAAATTAGAAATGTTAAATCCGTATGTTGAACTTTTGCAGTTAAATAATACTAAACCACATGCCGACAGCGCTTTTTTCACAGTGTTTTAAATTCTATACAGTTCTTTTTCATCCTCTTTCCGGCAGAATATTCAGAAGAATTGACCACTTTCCTATCCAAGACTTAGCTCTTTTTCCCGGACTATTATCCGCTGGATAATGAATATCTATTTTTCCGGCGTACGCCGGATATCATTCCGACGGTCGGCGGATAAGTTTCCGACGTACGAAGGAAAGATTTCCGACGATCGGCGGAAAGATAATATGCAATAACATTTTATCTAAAAGCAAGGCAGAAAAACACGAATTGCCAGGCAGCAATTAACTCATAAACGATACGTAAACTGAGAAAATGAAATTAAGGAAATAATTGATTAATTTTGCGGAATAGGCTTTTGTAATGAGTGGGCTATATATAAAAACGAGAGGAAACCCGTTTCACAACGATTTTCCTCCCTACCAAAACCTTAACTATGAAAAATTAGCTCTTATAAACCGAATTGGCTCCTTGATTAATTTTTCATGATGCAAATGTAGCAGTAGTTTTTTAATCTCCAAAACTATTTTACATATTCTATAACATAGAAAATTATAATTCTTATATAAAAAAATTTCATATAAAGCATTATTTGTCCATCGTACACCCATCGGAATATTATATAAGTATATCAAAATATAATATCACAGTCATCTGAGAAATCTTCCATTAATTTGCAATAAAAAATAGGACATATGCATACTTACCTTACATCTCTTCTGTTTGTATCTGGATTAGCTTTTGGCGTTGCCACAGCTCAAGCAGAACAACTCTGGACAATTGGTCAGAACGATAATCAGGCGACAGGCTTTGCCTTAGCTCCCGATCAATATAAGGACTTTCTGGCTCACGACTTCGGTTATGAAGACCGTTATTTCTTAATCGGATATTCGGATGCTTCGAAAGATTTTCCGTATGTTATTCCAGGTCCGGCCGACAGTTGGGGTGGAACTGGCGGAACTTCCGGCTGGCGGACACATGAAACCACGCTTCTATTCGGTATAGACAAGAAACCGGATGCTGGCACTTGGAAACTGATAATTGATGTGCTCGACAATGCGGTTGAACAACCTCCGCTTCTGAAAGTAACAATCAACGGAGAATCCTGGAAATTCCAGTTACCCGCCGGCAAAAATGCCCGGTCAATCGAAGGAGATTTGAACGGAACACAAGAAAACCGGATAGAAATTCCTATCGACAATGCCCTCATTCATCAGGGCGGTAACGAAATCCGTCTATCCGTTCTGGAAGGTTCGTGGATTCTTTTCGACCAGATCTGTCTGGACAGTCCGGAAGGTGTTCGCTTGCAAAAGCCCCAAAAGGCATTTATTCGCCGCGCATCTGCTGCCGCATACGAAATAGAACAAAACGGACAACGCTTCCAACCTTTGCTGATTGATGTGGAAGAGTTGGATAAACAACCGCGTCTATCCGTTGAACTCGACGGGAAATCTATTTTCAGCCAGCGGTTGGATACGGCGCGTTATGTCTTTGAAGCACCGATGCCGGCAGTAACTGCGCCCAAAGAAAGCCAATATTGCATCCGGATCGACGGGAAAATGGTAGAAAAAGGTACGGTTCTTCGTGAACCTCAACGACTCCAAACGTATGCTGACTACGTAGATACCCGCATCGGTACCGGACACTCCCGCTGGATGATCGCACCCGGGCCGTGGATGCCTTTCAGCATGGTAAAGCTCAGCCCCGACAACCAGAATGCAGGCTGGCAGGCGGGTTATCAGCCGACGTTCGAAAACACCGGTTGCTTCAGTCACATCCATGAATGGACGTTAGGCGGGCTCGGACTGATGCCGACCAACGGAAAGCTGGTTATTCAGGAAGGAGATGAAATGGATCCGGATTCGGGTTACCGCTCTCGTATCCGCAAGCAAACCGAACAGGCAGGCATCGGATACTATGCCATCCATCTGGATGATTATGATATCGACGCAGAACTGACGGCTACGACACGCTGCGGATTCCAGCGATATACATTTCCACAAGACCGGGATGGCGCCCGCGTGCTGGTCGATCTTCACATTCCTACTGAATATGATTATGTATTAAGTGATATCGAAATAAAGAAAGTCGGACCGAACCGGATTGAAGGTGTCAGTCATCAGCTGTCACGCAATGTATGGAGCAATGATGCCGACCAGGATTACCGGCTTTATTTCGTGCTGGAATTCGACCAGCCTATTCAGGAAATGGGCGGATGGACAGACGGAACAGTCGTCAAGACAGACCATCTGACAGGAAAAGACCTGAAAGATGCCGGTCTCTTTCTGCAGTTTGACGTCAGAGAGAACCCAGTTGTACAGGTCCGTTCCGGTATTTCGTTAGTAAGCCTCGAGAATGCCGCTCTCAATCTGAAGACAGAAATCAGCGAACCCTTCGGCTGGAGCTTCGAAGCCGTACGAGATCACCAGCGAGCTGTCTGGAACGAATTATTCGGCCGCGTGGAAATCTTTACAGCCGACCGCCAGGAGAAAGTTCGTTTCTATAATAATATGTATCGGGCGCTCTGCAGCCGGAACACATGGAGCGATGTAAATGGTCAATGGATCTCGACAGATAAGAAAATTCATCAGCTGGCCAACCAGGACGACGTAGCCTTAGGATGTGACGCCTTCTGGAATACATTCTGGAACTTGAACCAGTTTTGGAACTTGGTAACTCCCGAATGGAGTCATCGGTGGGTGAACTCTCAACTTGCCATGTACGATGCCAACGGATGGCTGGCAAAAGGTCCGGCAGGCATGAATTATATTCCGGTGATGGTTGCCGAGCACGAAATACCACTGATTGTAGGCGCCTATCAAATGGGCATTCAGGATTTTGATACAGACAAAGCTCTTGAAGCCATGATAAAGATGCAAACGACACCTTCGCAGAAAGTATTTGCCGGATATGCCGGGAACCGTGATCTGGAAGCCTATCTCAAATATCAATATGTGCCATCCGACTTGGGCCGTTTCTCCAATTCCCTGGAATATGCTTTCGACGACTGGACAGTCGGCCAATTTGCCAAAGCCATCGGAAACGAAAAGGTTTATAAGGAATTCAACCAACGCGGCTCGTGGTGGAAACATGTAATTGAACCGAAGTCAGGCTTTGCTACCTTGAAAGACAGCAAAGGAAAATGGGCCGCCGACTTTGACCCGTTCCGTTCAGGAGCTAATCACCATTATGTAGAAGGGAATGCCTGGCAACTCACCTATTTCGTTCCACAAGATGTCCCGGCATTGGCAGCAGCCATTGGCAAAGACCGCTTCATCGAACGGCTGGAATGGGGATTTCAAGCCAGCGAACCTTGGAGATACAACGCACCCAACGATCAATACTGGGATTTTCCGGTCGTACAGGGCAATCAGCAGTCCATGCATTTTGCCTTCCTGTTTAACTGGGTCGGAAAGCCCTGGCTTACCCAGAAATGGAGCCGGTCCATCATTGACCGTTATTATGGTTCTGGTATAGCCAATGCCTATCTTGGAGATGAAGACCAGGGACAAATGAGCGCGTGGTTCATTATGGCAGCTGTCGGACTTTTCCAGACAGATGGAGGTTGCCAGACAGAACCTGTTTACGAAATAGCCAGTCCGCTATATGAAAAGATAGTTCTCCATCTCGATCATCGGTATGGAAGAGGAAAAGAATTTATCATCGAAGCCAGAAATGCTTCCCGAAAGAATAAGTATATACAATCTGCCGTGCTTAATGGAAAGGAACTGAACTCATTTAAGTTTCCGGCAGCTGAATTACTGAAAGGAGGAAGTCTGGTTTTGGAAATGAGTGAGAAACCAAATAAAAACTGGAGTAAATAAATGTATGAAGCCTTAACGCAGTCGTGTATGTCGCGACGAAGAACGAGGATGCGTTGCTCTTAACGTATCCTCGTTTTAATATTATAGGAATCACAGCAATACCGAAAATGGCTATGACTCTTTCTCCTGATTATCATCCTGCCATTCAGTCGTTTTATCCACCAGATAGCGAGGCCGTTTTTTCACCTCCTTATAGATTTTCCCGATATATTCGCCGATAATGCCGATAGCCGTCATCATCGAGCCGCCAATCAGCCACAACGAAACCAATATGGAAGTCCAGCCCGGAATAGTTTCACCTTCCCAATAAACTGCAATCGCATAAATGATCACACCGACAGAGATCAGGATGAACAAAAGGCCCAACAGAACGATGCCCTGCAAAGGACGTATGGAAAAAGAAGTGATGCCTTCAGCCGCGAAACTCAGCATTTTACACAACGGATATTTGGATTGGCCGGCCGGTCTTTTCTGTCGGTCATAATAAACCATAGCCGACGGGAAACCCAAAGAACTGACCAGACCACGCAAGAACAGATTCCGCTCAGGATATTGCAGCAACGCCTGCAAAGCCCGGTTGCTTATCAGGCGAAAGTCGGCATGATTATAGATAATGTCTCCGGTCAGGCTGCCCATTACTTTATAGAACAGCTGGGCAGAAAAACGCTTTAAGAAAGTATCTGACTTCCGCTCTTTCCGGATGCCATACACAATATCAATACCCTGCAAATAATACGTCAGCATCTGAGGTATCACCCGAATATCATCCTGTAAATCGGCATCGACCGAAATAGTCACATCCGAACGGTCAACAGCATATTCCAATCCGGCCCACAACGCTTGCTGATGTCCGGAATTATGCACCAACTTCAATCCGGAGATTTCTTTATGCTTCAGCGCAAATGCCTCAATCATCTGCCAGGTGTTGTCGGTGCTGCCATCATCGACAATAAGAATATGTCCGACAGATACCAATTGCTGCTGCTTCAGCAAAGCCAGCATATCAGTCAGACGATGAATGGTCTCCGGTAAGACTTCCTCTTCATTATAACAGGGAACGATGAGTAACAACCGAGGTATATGTTTCATGGTCAAATTCTCCATAGCTCACATCAGAACTGAAAATAAATAAAAGGTTGAACACCGGCACTCTTAAATTGGACAACGGTCAAGATCGCCAACGACAACAGCAAGGCCTGCACCACCAAAGGCGAATCGGTGACCCACTTTTGCAAGTACATTTCAATCCGCTTAGGAATAAAATGAAAGACATAGCCTATTATCATCAACGCGAAAACACCTTTGTAACCCGAAACAAACTGGAGAAAGACTTCCGGATGGAAGTTGGAGACTATTTGAGTCAGCATCTCTCCTACCTTCTGCATCGAATCAGCCCGGAATAAAATCCATCCGAAACAGACCAGGTGAAAGGTGATAAAAACACCCACGACACGACGCAAGGGCGTCATTTCATTTCCAACTTTCTTGAAACTGGAGAAAGCAGCCATAACAGCTTTATGAATGGCCAAGGCTACGCCATGCAAGGCGCCCCAAAGAATAAAACGCACAGAAGCGCCGTGCCACAGACCGCCCAACAACATGGTCAGGATCAGATTGACATAGGTGCGCCTTTTTCCCTTCCGGTTTCCGCCCAGCGAGATATACAAATAGTCTTTCAGCCAGCTCGACAATGAAATATGCCACCGCCTCCAGAATTCAGTAATCGTTGCCGACTGGTAAGGAGAATCAAAGTTGATATTAAAGCGGAATCCTAAAAGAAGAGCTATTCCGATGGCCATATCCGAATAGCCGGAAAAGTCGCAATAGATTTGCAATGTATATCCATATACACCCATCAGATTCTCTAACCCCGTATACAAAGCCGGAGCATCGAAAACCCGGTCAACAAAGTTCAGACTAATATAGTCGGATATCACACATTTCTTAAACAAACCGCAAACGATAAGGAATATGCCTTCGCCAAATTCATCTCTCGTCACAATCGGATTCCGGTAGATCTGCGGGATAAAATCACGTGCCCGCACAATCGGCCCCGCCACCAACTGCGGGAAAAACGATACATAGAACACATAATCGATCCAGCGATTAAGAGGCTGGATACGGCCCCGGTACACATCAATTACATAACTGATGCTTTGAAAAGTAAAGAAAGAAATTCCTACAGGGAGAAATATCTGCAAAGGAGCAACTTCCAGCGAAGCCCAAGGCTGGTAATGAAACCACACACCCAGTTCGCGCAAGAAAGACGAACCCAAATCTAACAGGAAATTGAAATACTTGAAATAAGCTAACATTCCTAAATTGACACAAAGGCTCAGCGTCACCATGCACTTTTTCTTCCAGGTTTCATCCAGACGCGTCATGATCCGGGCGATCAGAAAATCAGAACTGGCCGTAAAGATCAGTAGTCCAAACCACAAGCCACTGCTCTTATAATAGAAATAAAGAGAGAACAGAGTCACGTATATAATCCGTGCCAGCGTATGTTTCCACAATGCCACGTAGAATAAAGAGAATATACAGAACAAACAGAAAAACAATCCGCTGCTGAACAACATCGGTTCTTCGGGATGATATACCAACAGATCACCCAGCTTGCTCCACGAAAGTCCGTCAAAAAGTCCCGTCTGCATCATCATTAATGCATTCATAATTCACCCTCCACTTGCTGATTTAGTTTTACATCTTGCCCGAGATGAGCATTATAGGCATTCATCAATGCCCGATACAATAATACACCCTGATCCTCATAACCACGTTGAGTAAAATGAATCCGGTCTTTACTCATCAAATGCTGAGTGTACCACTTGCGACATGAGTTCTTTCCTCCAGTAGCCGTAAACAGATCCCAGCAGGCAATGCCTTCTTCACGGGCTATCTGCCTCAAGGCAGCAGCTGCTTTTTCAGTATTTACATTCCTGACATAAACCCGTTTTTTCTTGACATAGGTTCTTTTATAACATTCTGGAGGAGTCGTGAGCAGAATCTCGGTCTGCGGCATGACTTCTTTCACCAGCGACAGAAACCGATGCACTTGTTCACTAAATTCAAGACCGGAGAAATTCCGACCGAAGGTTTCATTCGTTCCAAGCGATATGATCAAAAGCTGAGGCCTAAGCAAAGAAAGCCGCTGCAGATATTCCTTATCCGTGTAATTCACATACATAGCCCCATTCACACCAATCGAATGATACAGAATGCCAGGCTTGCCATTTGTCAATGAAAACCCATAATAGGTATTATTAAACGACGAAGCCGGCAACAACACATCTGTGCCCTGCTTACGCCGCGTACTGTGAAGCAGCAACGTATCGGTCATACGACTCAATCGGAAAGTATCTGCTTTTACTCCAGTATATACAGAATCAGCCAAAGACGCTTCCGCTATCTGTTTACTCTCATCCGTAGGAAGCATGGGCATGGCATTATAACGCCGGTACAAAATAGCCTGATTAAAAGCATAACCTGCCCCATTATTCGGAGCCATCCGCACATTCAGATTAATGGAAGAAGACATGCTCCTGACTCCTATTCCACCCATTCCAACGGAGGTTTTCCGTTTCCGCTGGATGCAGCGCCCGGCAATCCAATCCCGAACAGAAGAGGTAATAAAATAGTCATCCGGCTCATTCGTACGGCTTAACTTAAACGGAGCTACCCAGCCTCTGCCGGCATTTCCGAATTCATGCTGGAGCAAGCGCATGACTTTACCACTGTATTTGCCGGCCTGAATATGGGAATCACCCAGATGAACGATTGTCAATACCGTATCTTTTCCTGCCTTCAACGAGTCAAGCAGAGAAAAGAAGTGCATCAAGGAATGTGTACTATCCGACGGAAATGATAAAGTATCACATCCTTCCACCAACATTCCCGGCAGCGGTAAAGGAAGTTCTACGGCTGTTGGCTCCACATTTCGAGATTCATCTTGCTGAGAATGTAGTAACGACTGAGCCCAGACTGACACAGTAAATATAATACCAACGGCGACACCTCCAATTCGCAACCAATTATTCCTGTCCTGCACTTTCATAAAACTCCATTTCAGACATTAAGGCATCCATCAGGATACGGGCTAACTGCCGTCCACCACCAAATCCAAGATGCGTATAATCTTTACTTGCCCAATTATTTTCCACATAACGGACCATACTGTTTTTCCCGCCCATAGCACCGTACGTATTCCAGAACGGCACTCCGGCTCTTTTGGCGGCCTGTCGCTGGGCATGCAAGAGTGCCAAAACGGAAGGCATGGTATAAAAGGTTCCGTTTTCCTGACGACTCCGATCTGAAACACCCATCAACATCACGTCGGCCGTCGGAAAACAATGGCGGATATGATGTATTACCTTCTCCATTCGCTTTCCATACCATCCATATTGCATAACACTGTCGTTAGCTACATTCAAGCCATATTGCAAGATGATCAGATCGTACGGACGAATATCATTCAGCGCAAGACAGCGTACCGAATCCAGCCGTTCCAATATCAGACCTGAATTCCCACGCATAGAGAAGTTATCAATAACAACACCTTCTGCATTTTCCATCGCTACACCTAAAGCCCTAAATCCCGTTGCCTGAGAAAAATCAAAGCTAGCCTTGTTAATGATACCGTTCCATTCATACTGAGCCATTATCTGTGTGGAAGGTAAACTGACTCGCAAAGAATCCGACCTTCCATCAATCGAAACACTAACCTGCGTCGAAAGATTATTCTCATAGATCAGTTTTAAGGAAGAAACAGAATCCAATTCAGGGTACTTATTTGTCGACTCTATCGAGAAAGAAGCCTTGTCAGCTTCCGCTTCAAAGGTCAGGCAACTCAATGTATAGGCGTGTTCATGATCCGTCAGCATCGACCAGGTTGTCCAGCCCTTAGGAGTTGTCTTTACCGTCGGCCGATACTGGGCTGCTGGAGAAGAAATAGGCACAAAGCCAACACCGCGGCCACCAAACCTCTTCTGCATCAATGAGCGCAAATCAGCCACCAGAATATCTCCTTCTATAAACGAATCGCCCATAAAGCCGATCCGTACCGGTCGGTTTAAAGATGTCCGGTTCCGCAAAGCCGTAAAGAAACGGTTCAATCCGATATGACCAACAGAATAGTCTTCGATCCGTATCCCCGTAGAATCAGCCCCGTCAACAGCATACAAGGCTTTGTATAAAGAATCTCGCAAAGCCAGTGCAGCAGAATCAATTCCTACTTTTTCTTGGGCAAGACGCTGTAAAGCAACGGAATCAACAGCTAAAGTATCTTCTTCCAACCATGACTGCTGCATCGTATCTATGGCTGCTATCATTGATTTCTCTCTCAAATCAGAAAACAAATCAATATGTTTTACCTGAAAACCGGCAATCTTTTCAGGCAAATAATAGAATGCACAACAGAAAACAAATGTAAGAAATAATAGCAGTAATAACCTGCTTAACCGATTTTCTACAATCATCAATTCAAATCTCCTATTAAGTCCGCAAAAATAGATAATCTATTTTAATTCACCTCTCTGATTTCAACAGAATCTTTCGTGCCAGTCCGGTTTGTACCAACCCACGCAAGAACAAATAAACGATAAATGCCATCCACAAAGCATGGTTTTCCATTTGTTGCTGTAACAATCCTTGTAAAATGAAGAATGAGGCTGAAGCAACCAACATCGAATACAGCATCTGACGGGAAGCTGTAGCACCAATATAGATTCCATCCCATAAAAAGGCCGCCATACCGGCTAAGGGAATAGCCAACACCCAATAGAAATAGTCTGAAGAGGCATTTAATACTTCTCGTTCGTTCGTCAACAAACCTAAGAACGAACTTCCTCCTATACCATATAATAAGGTAAAGGTAAGCGCCAATCCGATGCCCCAAGCAAACAAAGCTCGGATCATACGTTCCAAGTCCGCCCGATTATGTGCACCAACATAACGACCGGTCAAGGCTTCTCCAGCATAAGCAAAGCCATCCATGATGTATGAATATAAAGTGAACAGCTGCATCAACAACGTATTTACCGCCAAGATGACATCACCTTGTTCAGCTCCCCGGGAAGTAAAATAAGTCGTCACCGCAACCAGACATAAGGTCCGAAAGAAAATATCCCGATTCAATATGAAAAAGGAACGCATGGCCTCATAGTCAGTCAACATTTTCCAGTTCAATTTTGGCCATAATCGGCGATAATAACCATACCATAATAACGAAGCCATCAGTAATCCGGCATATTGGGCAACCAGTGTTCCCATGGCAACGCCTGCTACTCCTCGGTTCCAGACAAATACAAAGAATAAACTGGCTGCTATATTGACCACATTTTGTGTAATAGCTATGTACATCGGAAAACGGGAATTCTGCATTCCCACAAACCAGCCCGCAAAACTGTATAAACCCAATACAGCCGGAGCGCCCCATATACAAATCCGGAAATAAAGAGAAGCCAGTTCTTTGATTGCTGGTGTGGCATCAATCAACATAAATGCGACTTTAAGGATTGGATATTGTAACAGAATCAGCAATAAACCCAATCCAAAGGCTATTCCTACTGAACGGACAAACGACAGGATGACTTCAGCCAAATCACGCCTTCCATAGGCTTGGGCAGTTAGTCCACTGGTTCCCATCCGCAGAAAGCCGAAAATCCAATAGATCATACTGAACAACATACCACCCACGGCAATGGCTCCAATGTAAGTAGCAGAGCCCAAATGTCCCACAATGGAAACATCCACCAAACCGAGCAGTGGAACAGTAATGTTTGATATAATCGAAGGAACAGCCAGTCCCAATATCCGTTTGTTCATCTTCCCATCAATGCTCCTACAAATAACTTCACCAACGAAGGATTCAACAAAGCAGGCAGTAAAAAGCCGAACAAAGCTCCTAAGAAATGGGCATTATGGTTGATATGATCACTCGCCTGCTTGGCCATATACTGGCAATACAATAAATACACAACACCAAACAATATACCCGGAATAGGTAACAAGGCAAAGAAATATATTTTCCCCCACGGATCAAAGAAGATCGAGGAAAATAAAACGGCAGAAACGGCTCCTGAAGCACCAATAGACAGATAATAGGGATTGTCTTTCTGTTTTGCCAGATCAAATGATGAAGAAAATATCATTCCACCAAAATATAAAAGAAGAAAGCCCCACTTTCCGAGTCCTACGTATTGATAGTATTGTTCCATATAGGTACCGAATGACCAGAAGGTAAACATATTTACCAACAGGTGAGTCATATCGGCATGTACAAAACCATGGGTAAAGACTCGATACCATTCTTTCCTATGGATCACCTGGTAAGGACTCAAGGCCAGTTTCATAGCCAGCGTCTGATTTCCGAAACAGATGAAAGAGACAACTACCGTTATTCCTAAAATCAAATAGGTTATCATAATGTCTATATTCTTTTCTTCCTCTTATTTCAATAACTCAGCTACCATTTCGGCACAACGTTCACCGTCGATAGCAGCCGATACAATACCTCCGGCATATCCGGCACCTTCCCCGCAAGGGAAAAGGCCACGCAAAGTAACATGCTGCAGGCGTTCTTTATCGCGTAAAATACGTACAGGCGACGATGTTCGGGTTTCCACACCTATCATCAGCGCTTCATTGGTTAAAAAGCCTCTGGATACTTTTCCGAAGTGACAGAATCCTTCACGCAACCGGTGGGTAATAAATTCCGGCATCCAGAAATGAAGGGGCGAAGATAATACGCCGGGCGTATAGGATGTGACTGGCAAATCAGCCGACAGGCGTTTATGGATGAAGTCATCCATCCGCTGCGACGGAGCCGTCTGCCGCTGGTTTCCGTTGAGCCAGCAGAGTTCTTCCAGCCGTTCCTGAAAGGCCATCAATGCCAATGGCGAATCAGCCGGTACTTTCATTTCCTGTCCTTTCATCAGTTCGGGATAATCTTCCGGACGAATTTCTACTACCATACCTGAATTGGCCCAATAAGAACCACGAGTAGAAGGCGACATTCCGTTTACAACAATTTGCCGTGGACCGCTGGCTGCCGGTACAACGAAACCTCCCGGACACATACAGAATGAATAGACACCACGTCCTTGTACTTGTGTGACGAAACTGTATTCGGCCGCCGGCAAATACTTACCACGACCTTCCTTCCGGTGATATTGAATCTGGTCAATCAGTTGCTGCGGATGTTCCAGACGAACTCCCACGGCAATACCTTTTGCCTCAATCGGGATTTGAGCATTATACAGATAATAATAGACGTCACGCGCAGAATGCCCTGTAGCCAGAATAACTGGTCCCATAAATGTCTCACCTGTCTGTGTCTCTATACCGATCACTTCGTTATCCCGGATGATCAGCCGGTCCATACGGGTTTCAAAGTGCACTTCTCCGCCCGACCGAAGGATTTGTTCACGCATGTTCTCAATCACACGTGGTAATTTGTCCGTTCCAATATGCGGATGAGCGTCCGACAGGATCGAGGGACTGGCACCATGCTGGCAGAATACATTCAGGATCTTCTCAACCGAACCCCGTTTCTTGCTTCGAGTATAAAGCTTACCGTCTGAATAAGCGCCGGCTCCTCCTTCACCAAAGCTGTAATTCGACTCCGGATTTACCAAATGTTCCCGACTAATACGGGCAATATCTTTCTTCCTTTCCCGTACATTCTTGCCTCGTTCTACCACAATCGGACGAAGTCCCAGTTCGATAGCCCGTAAAGCAGCAAACAAGCCTCCAGGTCCAGCGCCCACAATCACTACGGGCTTTCCCGACGAAACATCTCCGTATGCTACCGACTGGTAAGCCGGTTCCGTCGGATCTTCCTCGATAAAAACCTGTACTTTAAGATTCACAAATATCGTACGCTGTCGGGCATCAATCGAACGTTTCAGAATGCGGACAGCATGAATGTCTTTTACCGATAAAGCCAACTCCCGGGAAAGCACCGTCTTTAAAGCCTGCTCGTTGGCTGCTTCTTCAGGCAATATGCGTAATTGTATTTCTTTAATCATGTAAGTCAATCATTAATCAATGATAAATTATACCGAGACTAACCGAACAACTGCCGGAACGCCTCTTCTACTTTCCGAACCTGCACAATCTGAATCCGGCAACGACTCGCATCAAAACCTTTCAGATTATTATAAGGAATCAGAATGCGGGAAAAGCCCAACTTTTCTGCTTCCATGATCCGTTGTTCAATCCGGTTTACCGGACGGATCTCACCCGACAAACCCACCTCACCGGCCATGCAAGCACCCGGTTCGATGGAAATATCCAAGCTTGACGACAGGACAGCTGCCAACACAGCCAAGTCGATTGCCGGATCATTGACACGCAAACCACCAGCAATATTCAGGAAAACGTCTTTCTGAGCCAACTTGAATCCTGCCCGTTTCTCCAAGACTGCCAATAACATGTTCATCCGTCGGATATCAAAACCGGTAGCACTCCGCTGCGGTGTTCCATAAACGGCCGAGCTTACCAAAGCCTGCGTTTCAATCAGGAACGGACGAATTCCTTCAATAGCAGCGGCAATGGCTACGCCACTCAGTCCTTCATGATTCTGCGTAAGCAACAGTTCTGACGGATTACTTACTTCCCGCAAACCTTCCTGTCTCATTTCATATATTCCCAACTCAGCCGTGCTACCAAAACGGTTCTTGATACTACGCAGAATCCGGTACATATAGTGCTGGTCGCCTTCGAACTGTAAAACAGTATCTACAATATGTTCCAAGACTTTCGGTCCGGCAATGCTTCCCTCTTTATTAATATGGCCGATCAACAATACCGGTACTCCACTTTCCTTGGCATATTTAAGAATAGCTGCACTACACTCACGAACCTGGGAAACACTACCCGGAGAAGATTCTACCAGCTCGGTAAAAATCGTTTGAATGGAATCTATAATCAACAAATCAGGCTGGATGTTCTGTGCTTGTACGAAGATCTGCTCCAGATTGGTCTCACACAAGATCAGGCAATTCTGGCTTTCAGGCGCCAGACGGTCCGCACGCATTTTCAGCTGACGATAACTTTCTTCCCCAGAAACGTACAGAACCTTCAGATCATGCAGCTTGAGGATGGTCTGCAAAACCAAGGTCGATTTTCCGATTCCCGGTTCACCGCCAATCAAGACCAAAGACCCTTTCACCAGACCACCGCCCAACACACGGTTCAGTTCCTGGTCTTTCATATCCAGCCGGTCTTCCTTTTCCGCCGTAATGTCGCGCAGCAATACCGGACGCGCCTGTCCTCTCTCGCTCAATCCAGAAGGAACCGGCCGTTTAGCCGCAGGTGTTTCTTTGGTCACTACTTCTTCTACATAGGTATTCCATTCTCCGCAGTTTGGACACTTTCCCAACCATTTCGGAGAATCGGCACCACAATTCGAACAAACATAAACCGTCTTCGTCTTTGCCATTTACCTTTATATTAAATACAAAAGACACGAAGCCCGGCGTGTTCATACGACTGACGCCATCTCCGTGTCTCTGTCTAAATACTTATTTATTCTTCTTCAACCGGACTTCATACAAGTCATTTCGGCGATCTTTCAAATTACGTACACTTCCATAGGTATGTAATTCGCTCAACAAATCCAAATCGACATCCGATACCAGAATCATTTCTGTATTCGGGGTTGCTTCGGCCCTGTTTCCATCTGTCGGAAAGGCAAAGTCACACGGAGTAAAGACTCCCGACTGAGCGTACTGAATATCCATATTATGTACACGCGGCAAGTTACCTACACTACCGGCAATAACGACGAAACATTCATTTTCAATTGCACGAGCCTGGGCACAGACCCGTACACGTGAATAGGCGTTCTGCGTATCAGTCAAATATGGAACGAACAAAATCTGCATTCCCTGTTCGGCCATGATACGGGATAATTCCGGGAACTCCACATCATAACAGATCAAGACACCAATCTTGGCAGAATCAGTCTCAAAAGTCTGTACTTTCTTACCGCCCGAAAGTCCCCAGCTCTTGGCTTCATCCGGAGTAATATGAATTTTCTCATACGTCTCATAAGAACCGTCACGACGGCACAAGAATCCAACATTATACAATCCGTCTCCCCGCATCTGAGGCATACTTCCAGTAATGATATTGATATTGTAACTGATAGCCAGCTCAACAAAGCGCTTCCGCATTTCATCCGTGTACTGAGCCAACTCACGGATCGCTTCTGATTCGCTCATGTGATTGAATTTAGCCATCAGCGGTGCATTGAAATATTCGGGGAAAAGGATGAAATCGCTTTTATAATCCGACACGGCATCGACGAAGAATTCGACTTGCTCGAATACGTCGTTCAAGCTTTTGTACGGACGCATCTGCCATTGAACCAGACCGACACGCACCGTCGTTTTCGTGGCAATTACTTCCGGTTTCGGCTGATAATAAATATTATCCCACTGCAACAAGGTCGCATAATGCTTTGACTCCTCATCATTCGGCAGATAATTCGTCATCACCTTACGCACATGGAAATCATTCGACAGCTGGAACGTCAGTACCGGATCATAAATCTCTTTCTTACGGACTTTATCAATATACTCTTTCGGGCGCATGGTATCCGCATACTTATGATAATTAGGAATACGCCCGCCAAACATAATTGCCTTCAAATTCAGGCTTTCACAAAGTTCCTTCCGATAATCATACATACGACGGGCCAGACGCAAACCCCGATAATCCGGATGTATAAAGACTTCAATACCATATAGGATATTACCCTTTGGATTATGTGTATTGAATGTTTCGTTTCCCGTAACATCAGCATAAGTGTGATCGTTCTTGACACGGTCATAATCAACGATAATAGAAAGGGCACAACCGACAATCTTATTATCAACAACCGTCACAACCTGACCTTCGGGGAAAATAGTAAGTAATTTTTCGATTTGCTCTTTCGTCCAGAACACATCTGAACCATCAGAATAAACACGTCTGAACGACTGAGCCAACTGTTTATAATCCGTCATCTGCAACGGACGGACAATTACTTTGTTAATGTTTTGAGTATGTTGTTCCATCACAATCTGTGTATTTAACCGCACAAAAGTACAAACTAAAACGCCAATGACTATCCTTTTCTCCCAAGAAAAGCAGAAAATATTACAAAAGAACCTTTTCCTACAATGTCAATGATACTTCTACGCCTACTTGCAACGGTTTTCCAAGCTGTATGAACGGATTGCCAAACGACTCAAAATAGAATGCCGAATAAGTTGTATTGGTCAAGTTCTTGGTCCAGACACTCAAGTTGATCTTGTCTTTGCGTACTCCGGCCCTTGCGTTCAGTGTCAGATAGAAATCCTGATAAATATCATTGTATTCAGTCCAGAATATTTTTCCGATTCCGTTCAATTGTGCCGAAGCATAAACCTGATCCAGCCACTTTCCCTGCAGGCTCTTCGTATACTGTAACCCCAGACTGACGGTATGGCGCGGTGTGTACGGTACATAATTCCCCTTAAAGTCTTCCTTTCCGTTGTTATAATCACGGAATGTAGCATGCGTATAACCATAATTCAGATCAGCAGTCAGGCCAGTCATCAATAAAGCACGTAGAGACGCTTCAACACCATAGCTGCGGGCTTTTCCGGCATTCGCCAGCACACGTCCGTTACCACTATTGACAAACTTGGTGATCTGCAAATCCTGAATGTCCATCAAGAAAGCTGTCAGCTCCGTACTGAGACGGTCTTTGATCAGTTCGCTCCGGATACCCAATTCATAATTCCAGCTCTTTTCCGGTTTATAGGCTGCCACGTCTTCAACCGGCGTCGGTTTTTCCAGTTCCATGGGAATCATCGAACTGAAAGCCGACATCATGTCGTATTTCATCTGAGCCTGCATCACATCGGCCGACATCTGTACATTATAACCACCCGTTTTGTAACCTTTGGCTACGGATACATACGTATAAGTTGAAGGTGAACATTCATATTTCAAGGATACTTTGGGCAAAACCTCCCAAAAATCCTGCGAAGCGTGTACATCCATCACTGTCGGTCCATAAAAAGAATCCAACGGAATTTCCATTTCTCCAAAGCTGGCCGACATGTTCATCTTCGCTTCACCGGTATAGCCTAATTTCTGTTTCTCATAATCCAGACGAACACCTGCCGTTAGCGACAAACCGTCGACAAACAGATTATTATAGGTAGACTGATGGAAAAGGGCCAGACCAAACGAAGGTGTATCAAAATTACCCGGGATATACAGTTCTTTATCCGTAATCTTCAAAGCAGGCATTTTCGGATTATTCGAATTCTCCTTGATCTGATCAAAGACGGGCTGCAGTACTTCTTTAATACCATCTTCTTTAAATGTAACCGGTCCGTCTGTATTCAGACTGTTGTAAAATCCGTACAATCCAAACGACCACTGATAGTTCCGGTCTGTATTGCTCTTTACAGCCACCTCTTCACTGAAAGCATGCTGTTTCTGTTTCTGGTTCAGCGTAAAGATCGATTTCGGAGAGAAGTCCTGATCCATATGCATGTCATCATTCAGATACTGATATCCGGTCGTGCTGCTCAACAGAATCTGGTCGGTCTTATATTCCAACAATAAGCTGTTTGCCACCATTGTCCGTTTATACGACGAAGGATCATTGATATTTACCGGGGCCACCGAGCCGGAAGCAGCGTCATACAGTCCGTAAGGAAATGCTCCCTGATCCGAATAATCAGCCGACAGCGTATAAGCCATGCGGAAATTCGGATTAAAGCGTCCTTCCAACTTGATCCGTCCGCCCACCGACTGCTCATTATCGGCTTTTTTCCCCGTATATTCATTCGTAAAGAAACCACTGTTACGATCATAATACACACCAGCGGTAAAACCGAATTTATCATTAATCACACCATAGTGGGAAGCTTTGACTTTCACCTGTCCATAATTCCCGGCCGAAACAGAAAGTTTCTTTCCCTGGAAATCAAAAGGTGAAATCGTGTAGATATTAACAATACCGCCCATCGCATTACGTCCGTACAAGGTTCCTTGCGGACCACGCAATACTTCAATCCGCTGAATATCGGTCAATTCAAAATCGAAGGTACTCTTGTCAAGATAAGGAACATTGTCGACATACATGCCAATAGACTGACCGCTGCTTCGGGCACCAATGCCACGGATATAAATGGCCGATGTCAATTTAGCACCATAATCCGGCATATAAAGGTTCGGAACAAACGAGCTGATGTCTTTCAGGGCATCAATCTGCCGTCCGATAATCTGCTGAGGAGATAAAACGGTTACGGAACCCGGAAGTTTCCGCAAATCATTTGTCTCTTTTGTGGAGGATGTCAGAATGATTTCCTCTATATTATATGTACGAATCGTATCTTTCGGATTGATTTCATCCGCCATGACAATTTCTGAGCCTGCCAACAGAATTGCCACCATCAACATTTGTTCTCTTTTCATTTCCACTACTGGTATATTGTTTACGGTTGCAAAGGAAAGACAAATCGACCAAACAGGCAATCACTACTATTAGTGATTTTTCGGTTCATTCTTTCCTAATCTCAATTTAATAATTACTTTTGCAACCAAAGAAAAAACGAATATAATATCCAATAAAATGAGTTTACGAATTATTGTATTAGCGAAGCAGGTTCCCGACACACGAAACGTCGGAAAGGATGCCATGAAAGAAGACGGAACTGTTAACCGTGCCGCACTTCCCGCCATATTTAATCCTGAAGACCTGAACGCCTTAGAACAGGCTTTGCGCCTGAAAGACACACATCCGGGATCGACTGTCACGCTGCTGACCATGGGTCCTGGTCGTGCTGCAGAAATCATCAGAGAAGGTTTATACCGTGGTGCCGACGGCGGTTATCTGCTTACAGACAGAGCGTTTGCCGGAGCCGACACATTAGCAACTTCGTATGCCCTGGCTACAGCCATCAAGAAGATCAAAGATTATGATGTGATCATCGGCGGCCGACAGGCAATCGATGGAGATACGGCTCAGGTAGGTCCGCAAGTAGCAGAGAAATTAGGCCTGACACAGATCACGTATGCCGAAGAAATCCTGAATGTTGACGAAGAAGCTCGTCGCATCACCGTAAAACGCCATATCGACGGTGGCGTAGAAACCGTTGAAGGACCGCTGCCTATTGTGATTACGGTAAATGGATCGGCTGCTCCTTGCCGCCCGCGCAATGCAAAACTGGTACAGAAATACAAACGAGCTTTGGGCAAACAGGAAAAAGCTCCGGCTCCAGCTTGCCATCCTGATGGAACACCGGCTCTTAAATATGCTGAACTGTATGAGACTCGCCCTTATCTGAACATTCCGGAATGGAGCGTTGCTGATGTAAACGGCGATTTGAAACAATGTGGTTTGTCAGGTTCTCCTACGAAGGTGAAATCTATTCAGAACATTGTTTTCCAGGCTAAGGAAAGCAAGACACTGACCAGCTCGGATAAAGATATTGAAGATTTGATTGTTGAACTGTTAGCCAATCACACGATTGGATAAAAATATACCTATGAACAACGTATTTGTATATTGTGAGCTTGAAGGCAAAACCGTTGCTGATGTAAGTCTCGAACTCCTGACAAAAGGCAGGAAATTAGCCAATCAGTTAGGCTGTCAGTTGGAAGCCATCATCGCAGGAACAGATTTGACTGGCGTTGAAAGCCAAGTGCTTCCGTATGGCGTTGATAAAGTACATATATTCGATGCTCCGGGCCTTTTCCCCTATACTACTTTGCCTCATGCATCTATTCTTATCAATCTGTTTAAAGAAGAAAAACCGCAGATTTGCCTGATGGGCGCTACGGTAATCGGACGTGATTTGGGTCCGCGTGTTTCTTCAGCCTTGACCAGCGGTCTGACGGCCGATTGTACTTCTCTGGAAATCGGTTCTCACGAAGACAAGAAAGCCGGAAAGACATACGAAAACCTACTGTACCAGATTCGTCCGGCCTTCGGTGGTAACATCGTGGCTACGATCATCAATCCAGAACATCGCCCACAGATGGCAACTGTCCGTGAAGGTGTGATGAAGAAAGAGATTCTGGATCCGAACTATCAAGGCGAAGTAATCCGTCATGATGTAGCGAAATATGTTCCGGAGACAGACTTCGTTGTGAAAGTCATCGACCGTCATATCGAGAAAGCCAAGCACAACCTGAAAGGCGCTCCTATCGTTGTTGCCGGCGGTTACGGCATGGGTTCAAAAGAAGGATTCGACATGTTGTTCGAATTGGCTAAGGAACTTCACGCAGAAGTCGGAGCGAGCCGCGCGGCTGTCGATGCCGGATTCTGTGAACACGACCGTCAGATCGGTCAAACCGGTGTAACGGTTCGTCCGAAATTATATATTGCATGTGGTATCTCCGGGCAAATCCAGCACATCGCCGGTATGCAGGATGCAGGCATCATCATCTCGATCAATAATGATGAAAACGCACCGATCAATGCGATCGCCGACTATGTAATCAACGGTACCGTTGAAGAAGTGATTCCGAAGATGATCAAGTATTACAAAAAGAACAGTAAATAAGATATGGCTAACTTTTATTTAGATAATCCCAGCCTGAAGCATCACCTGCATCACCCGTTGATGGAGCGTATTGTGGAGCTGAAAGAACGCGGCTTTGCCGACAAAGATAAATATGATTATGCACCTCAGGATTTTGAGGATGCCATGGACAGTTACGAAAAAGTATTGGAGATCGTTGGTGAGATCTGCGGAGACATCATCGCTCCTAATGCTGAAAGCGTAGATCATGAAGGTCCTTCTGTAGCCAATGGTCGTGTGACTTATGCCAAAGGAACCCAAGAAAATCTGGACGCCGTCCGGAAAGCCGGCCTGATGGGTATCGCCATGCCGCGCCGTTACAACGGACTGAATTTCCCTATTGTACCTTATATTATGGCAGCCGATATGGTTTCTCGTGCAGACGCCGGCTTTGAAAACCTCTGGGGTTTGCAGGACTGTGCCGAAACCTTGTACGAATTCGGCAGCGAAGACCAGCGTCAGCGTTATATTCCACGCGTATGTGCCGGCGAAACGATGTCAATGGACCTGACCGAACCGGATGCCGGTTCTGACCTGCAGTCGGTCATGCTGAAAGCAACCTTCAGTGAAGCCGATAACTGCTGGTATCTGAACGGTGTAAAACGGTTCATTACCAATGGTGACTCAGATATTCATCTGGTACTGGCCCGTTCAGAAGAAGGCACACACGACGGTCGTGGTTTGTCTATGTTCATTTACGACAAACGTAACGGAGGTGTGAACGTCCGCCGTATTGAAAACAAGATGGGTATCAAAGGTTCTCCTACTTGCGAACTGGTATTCAAGAATGCCAAAGCCGAACTTTGTGGCGACCGTAAGTTAGGTCTGATCAAATATGTCATGGCTTTGATGAACGGTGCCCGCTTAGGTATCATGGCTCAGGCAGTCGGATTAAGTGAAGCAGCTTACCGCGAAGGTTATGCTTATGCCCTCGACCGTAAACAGTTCGGTAAGGCTATCATACAGTTCCCGGCAATCTATGAAATGCTTTCGCTGATGCGTGCCAAAGCTGATGCATCTCGCGCCATGCTGTATGAGACAGCTCGTTTCGTAGATATGTACAAAGCACTCGACGATATTTCCAAAGAGCGTAAACTGACTCCGGAGGAACGCCAGGAAATGAAGAAATACAGCAAACTGGCCGACGCCTTTACTCCGATGGGAAAAGGCATGACAACCGAGTTTGCCAACCAGAATGCTTATGATGCAATCCAGATTCATGGTGGTTCCGGCTTCATGAAAGACTATACTTGCGAACGTCTGTACCGCGATGCCCGCATCACTAATATTTACGAAGGAACAACTCAGTTGCAGGTTGTAGCAGCCATCCGCCACGTCACAACCGGAACTTATCTCAACCAGTTGCACGAATACGACAAGATCGAATACAAAGACGACTTGAAACCGCTGCAGACCCGCTTGCAGGCCATGACGGCCAAGTATGCCGAACTGGTTGAAAAGATTGCAGGAACGAAAGATACTGAATACATCGACTTCCACGCCCGCCGTCTGGTTGAAGCAGCCGCTCATTGCGTATTCGGCTATTTGTTGCTGCAAGATGCAAACAAAGATGACGCATATCGCCGTTCTGCTGAAGTATATGTCAATTATGGAGAAGCAGAAATAGATAAAATTTATACGTTCATAAGCAAATTTAATCGTGAAGAATTAGCTTATTACAAACATTAATGCGACATTTGCATTCGTAAAATATAATGAACTATTAAATCTTGTATGTCATGTTACTAAGTACTAAATTATCAGAAGCATTTAATGCGCAGGTTAATGCTGAAATGTGGTCATCAAACCTGTATCTGTCTATGGCAGTTTACTTCAAAAAAGAAGGTTTGAACGGTTTTGCTCATTGGATGGAAAAACAAGCCGGTGAAGAACTGACTCATGCACACCAACTGATTAACTACTGTATCGATCGTGGTGGTGACATCGTTATCGGCCAGGTTAATGTAGTTCCGACTGCCTGGGGTTCTCCAGTAGAAGTATTTGAACATGTTTACAAACACGAACAGCACGTTTCTGAACTGATCGACAATATGGTTAATATTGCAGAGGAAGACAAGGACCATGCTTCGAGAGACTTCTTGTTCGGCTTCGTTCGCGAACAGGTAGAAGAAGAATCAACAGCTAAAGGTATTTTGGACGACTTGAAGAACTATGGTGATCATCACTATGGTATCATCGATCACAAATTAGGAAAACGTGAGTAACATTCGTTAGACATTTTTTCGTTCATACAAAGAATAGGCTGTCTCCTGTCAAAAGGCTGACAGCCTATTTTTTATATTCAACAACCAATACAAACCCATCCTTTTCGTTCGTCTCTTTTCATTTTCTGCAAACTCTTCCTATATAAACTTTTTATTGGCCAGAGAATAAAATATATTTTTCAGCATAAATTCTTTAGTTCACGGCGTGAACTAAGTAATCCACGGCGTGAACTAAGTAATCCACGACGTGAACTAAGTAATCCACGACGTGAACTAAGTAATCCACGACGTGAACTAAAGAATTTACAGTAGGATCCTCATTTTTCTCCAGAATATTTTATATCTTTACCCAGTAGGAAAGACATATTCCTGTCTTTTCCATTTTTATTTTAACCTAATCATATATCATGGCAGAATACATCAAACAGGAAATGAATGATCTGGATGGCTCCGGAAAAAGACGGACCTTCTACCGAATGAAAACGTATCAGCGCATCAATATGCGGGAATTTGTCAGTGAATTAGCTCAGCCGGGATCAGGACTGAGCGAGGGAAGCGTGTTGCACGTCCTGAGTAATATGGCTGAAAAATTAGCCTTCTACATGGGACAGGGCTACACGGTGACGATCGACGGCGTGGGAACATTCAAACCCGCCTTGGGGCTTTCGCAAGACAAGGAGACAGATATTACCGACGACGACAATAGCGAACGCAACGCCCGAAGCATTGAAGTAAACGGCGTCAACTTCAGAGCCAGTCAGGAACTGATCAGACGAACGAACCGACATTGTAACCTGAAACGGGGAGGAAGCAATGTATTGCACCATTCGCGTTACACAGAAGAGGAACGGTTAGCCCTGGCGCAGCAGTATTTATCGACACATACGCTGATGCGTATCGCCGATTATGCGCAGCTTACCGGCCTTAGCCGGACAACAGCGACCCGCGAACTACAACGCTTCCGCCAGGATCCGAACAGCGGAATCACAATTTCGGGTATGGGAACGAATAAAGTGTACGTAAAAAGAAAAAATGAATAAGGTACATTTATTATTGCATATTTCCTCATTATGTTTATTTTTGCATAAATTTTTAAATACAATATCATGACACGTAAAGTACTAATTTGCGCCATTGCCTCCTTAGGGCTCACCGCATTTGCACAACAAC
Source organism: Parabacteroides sp. AD58 (assembly GCF_023744375.2). Lineage (NCBI taxonomy): Bacteria > Pseudomonadati > Bacteroidota > Bacteroidia > Bacteroidales > Tannerellaceae > Parabacteroides > Parabacteroides absconsus. The sequence goes on from NZ_CP146284.1 coordinate 907,001, forward strand.
CGGAATGGCAAGACCCAAATGTCAATGCCATTAATCGTGCGCCCATGCACACCAACTATTTCGCTTATGAATCTGAACAAGCTGCTTTGAAAGGCTACCGCCTGGCTTCAGACAATTACATGACACTGAACGGTACATGGAAATTCAACTGGGTAGAAAATGCCGACCAGCGCCCGACAGATTTCTATAAAGCCGATTTTAATGACAAAGGTTGGGACGACATGCAGGTTCCTGGCGTGTGGGAACTCAACGGATACGGCGATCCGATTTATGTCAACGTAGGTTATCCTTGGAGAAGCCAGTACAAGAACAATCCGCCTTATGTGCCAACAGTAAACAATCACGTAGGCTCCTATCGCAAGGTAATAGAAATCCCCGCCGACTGGAAAGGCCGTCAGATCATGGCTCATTTCGGCTCGGTTACTTCCAATATGTACTTATGGGTGAACGGTAAATTTGTAGGTTACAGCGAAGACAGCAAACTGGAAGCCGAATTTGACCTGACCAAATATCTCCGTCCGGGTAAAAACGTCATTGCTTTCCAGGTATTCCGCTGGTGTGATGGTACGTATCTGGAAGATCAGGACTTCTTCCGCTACTCAGGTGTAGGACGTGACTGCTACTTATATACCCGTACAACCAATCATATTGAAGACATCCGCATCACTCCCGACCTGGATGCCCAATACAAAGATGGTACACTCCAGATCGCTGTTCAGATGAAAGGGAAAGGAACAGTCGACCTGAAGTTGCTCGACAAGGCAGGAAAAGAAGTTACAACTGCTCAGGTAAAGGGTTCGGGTAAGCAGACAGCTACCATGAACGTCAGCAATCCGGAAAAATGGACAGCCGAAACGCCCAATCTGTACACCTTGGTTGCCAACTTGCAGGAGAACGGGAAAATCATCGAATCAATTCCTATCAAGGTAGGTTTCCGCAAGATCGAACTGAAAAACGGTCAGATATTGGTCAACGGCCAGGCTGTATTGTTCAAAGGTGCCGACCGTCATGAAATGGATCCTGACAAGGGATATGTCGTTTCGAAGGAACGCATGATCCAGGATATCAAACGGATGAAGGAATTAAACATCAACGCTGTCAGAACCTGTCACTATCCGGACAACAACTTGTGGTACGATCTGTGCGACGAATACGGTATCTACGTAGTAGCCGAAGCCAACATCGAATCACACGGTATGGGATATGGCGACGAGACATTAGCTAAAAATACGCTGTTTGCCAAAGCCCATTTGGAACGTAACCAGCGAAATGTACAGCGCGGATACAATCATCCGTCTATTATTTTCTGGTCATTAGGTAATGAAGCCGGTTTCGGTCCGAACTTCGAAGCGTGCTACAAATGGATCAAAGCAGAAGACCAGAGCCGTGCCGTTCAGTATGAACAGGCCCGCACCAACGAATATACCGATATTTATTGCCCGATGTATCTTCCGTACGACCGCTGTGAAGAATACTGCAAAGGTGATATTGACAAACCGCTTATCCAGTGTGAATATGCACATGCAATGGGTAACTCGCAAGGCGGATTCAAAGAATACTGGGATCTGGTTCGCAAATATCCGAAATATCAGGGTGGCTTTATCTGGGACTTTGTAGACCAGTCAGCCAGATGGTTCACCAAAGACGGTAAAGAATTCTACGGTTACGGAGGTGACTTCAACCGCTATGACGCGTCTGACAATAACTTCCAGGATAATGGTCTAATCAGTCCGGACCGCGTTCCGAATCCACATGCTTATGAAGTAGGTTACATTTATCAGAACATCTGGGTAAAACCGGTCGACCTGCAGAAGGGAGAAATCAGTATTTATAACGAGAACTTCTTCAGAGACCTGAGCGACTTCTATGTTGAATGGCAATTGCTGGCAAACGGAGAAGTATTGCAGTCGGGCATTATCAACGACCTGAAAGTGGGTCCGCAGCAGACTGTCAATCAAAAGCTGAACTATACATTAGACAACATCTGCCCATGTAAGGAAGTATTATTGAACGTAGCCTTCAAGTTGAAAAATGCCGAGACATTGCTTCCGGCTGGACACGAAGTAGCTTATCAGCAGCTGACCGTCCGTGAATACAAAGCACCGGAAAATCTGCTGACTGAAAAGAAGATCGCGCACGATTATACTTCAACTCCGGTGGTAGAAGACAATGACGAATACTATCTGATTGTCAAAGGCGACAATTTCCATTTGGATTTTGCCCGCAGCAACGGTTATCTGAGTTTGTATGAAGTTAATGGCCTTTCAATCCTGAACGAAGGTGCCCAACTGACACCGAACTTCTGGCGCGCTCCGACCGACAATGACATGGGAGCTGGCCTGCAGAAGAAATACCTGGCTTGGAAGAACCCGGAAATCAAACTGACCAGCCTGGAGCATACAACAGAAAATAATCTGGTTGTTGTAACAGCCAAATACGATATGCCAAGTGTTTCAGCTAAACTGACACTGACTTACCGGATTGACAAGCAGGGAGCAATCGAGGTGACACAAAGCATGACAACCGATAAGAATGCACAGGTATCTAATATGTTCCGCTTCGGTATGCGTACAGAACTGAACAAACAGCTGGCCAATATCCAATATTATGGTCGCGGTCCGATCGAAAACTATGTAGATAGAAACAATTGTACCAATATCGGTAAATATGTTCAGACTGTAGATGAGCAGTTCTATTCTTACATCCGTCCGCAGGAAACAGGAACGAAGACAGATATCCGCTGGTGGAACCAGACCAACAAAGGTGGCAACGGAATTCAGTTCGTAGGAAAAGCTCCGTTCTCTGCCAGCGCTCTGCACTACACCATGGAATCACTCGACGATGGTCTGGAAAAAGATCAACGCCACTCAGAACTGGTTCCGCAGACAGACTATGTTAACTTCTGCATTGATAAAGTACAAATGGGTTTGGGTTGTGTTAACAGCTGGGGAGCTTTACCACTCGAAAAGTACATGGTTCCTTATCAGGATTATGATTTCACATTCGTCATCAAACCTATTCAAAATGCGTTATAGTGCTTAAAAAAACATAATCATTTTATTATTTTACGTTAAATCGGGGATAAAAGTTTTTCTTTAATAAGGAAAATATTACTTTTATTCCCGATTTGTTTTTTAGCAGACAAATTAAAAGAGAAAAACATTCAATCCGCTTCAAAAAGTAAGGAGAATGATCTCAAGAAAAAAAGAAAGCGGAGAATAAAATTGACTTAAGAATACCATTATTTAACACGAACGGAAAAATGAGCCAGAGAAACAGTTCAAATTCTGAAAAGAAGAAAAACTTTTTTAAAAGGAAACCATTTATATTCATAGTGGGCATTGGAATAGGTGCCGGCTTAATGATTGGTACATACAAAGCATCTGTATACTTTTCTTCAGACGAATCTTGTATGATGTGTCACGTTCATCCCCATGTTTACGATAGCTGGAAATTATCCAAACACGTAAACAACGGAAGTGGAGTTACTACTCATTGCGTGGCTTGCCACCTTCCACCACAGTCAAATACTTGGAAACATTATTCGGCTAAAGCAAAATTGGGATTAAAAGATGTATGGTCGTATCTCACAAAAGACAGTGCCGACTTTAATTGGGAGCTGAAGTCTGAATTGGAGCACGCCGTAAAATACATTCCTAATGAGTCATGTAAGGATTGTCACCAGAATCTGTTTCCGGAAGGCATCACGAACGATGGCATCACAGCTCACCTCTATTACGAAGAGAATGAAAAGAAACTGGATCTGCAATGTATCAGTTGTCACTTAGACGCTGGTCACTACAATCCGAATTATACCCACGGCAAGATGACGGGTATTCCTGGAGCAAACTCTATGACAAGCGTAGTGGATACAAGTCTTTTCTATAAAGAAGCAACACCAATTACGGCATTCGAGAACTTCACGGAAAAGATTCCTGGAACAACCGTTTCATTTAAGATGATTGCTATCCCAGGCGGTACATTCAAGATGGGAAGTACAGAGAAAGAACCGTTCCATAAAGCAGACGAATCTCCGGTTCGTGAAGTTACATTGAATAAGTTCTTCATGGCTGAATTCGAAGTAACATGGGATCAGTACTGGGCCTTCTTTGCTAATACAATGAGTGAAGGACGTACTCCGCCTGAAGAAGTATATGCCAACAACAGCAATCCAGATGTGGATGCCATCTCCGGTCCTACTCCTCCGTTCGGATTCCCGGATCAAGGGTGGGGAAGCGGCGACAGACCTGCCATCACTATGACTCACTATGCAGCTGAAACATTCTGCCAGTGGTTATCGAAGAAGACAGGAAAGAAATACCGTCTGCCGACAGAAGCGGAATGGGAATACGCAGCCAGAGGAGGAAAAGAAACGCCTTACTTCTTTGAAGGTAATCCAAAAGACTTCTCGGATCAGGGATTCTGGAGAAAGTTTTTTGATGCAGAGACAGACAGTATCAGCTCGTATGTCATCTATGCAAAGAACAGTGAGAACAAGACACAGGAACCTTCAAAGGTAAAGGCAAACCCGTTTGGCTTGAAGAACATGTTGGGTAATGTAATGGAATATTGTGCCGACAAATATAATCCGGATGCTTACAAGCAAGGCGGAGAAAAGGTTTCAAATCCGATCTGCACAGAAGGTGATGAATGGGTAGTGAGAGGAGGAAACTATACTTCCGATGCTGCTGACGTCCGTTGTGCGGCACGTGCTTGCACACAGCATGAAGCTTGGTTAAAGACAGACCCGCAGCAACCGAAGAGTATCTGGTGGTATTCAGATATTAAAGGTATCGGATTCCGCGTGGTATGCGAATATGATAAATAACAAATAAAACACATAAAACATAATTGCTGACTTAACAAACAATATTATGAAGAAGGAAAATGGAATTAGCAGAAGGTCATTTCTGAAGAGTTCAGCTATGGCCGGCGCATTGAGTGCCATTGGTGGCGGTAGTGCTGCAACATTATTAACCTCTTGTGGTGGTGGAAATACAGCAGCTGATGCGCCTAAAGCATTAAAGGAACCAGGAACTTATTACATTCCTGAATTGCCTGATATGGCTACTGACGGAAAAGAACTGAAAGCCGGTGTCATTGGTTGCGGCGGTCGTGGTTCTGGTGCTGCTTTTGACTTCCTGAGTGCCGCCAACGGTGTTACAATTGTTGCCTTGGCCGATACATTCAAAGAGAGAGTTGATGCTTTGGCTGATAAATTGAAATCAGAGAAGAATATCGATATTCCTGCAGATAAAAGATTTGTCGGACTGGATGCTTACAAACAGCTTATCGATAGTGGTGTAGATGTTGTTATCGTTGCAACTCCTCCTCTATTCCGTCCGGTTCATTTCCAATATGCTGTTGAAAAGAACAAACACTGCTTCCTGGAAAAACCTATCTGTGTTGATCCGGCAGGTTACAGAACAATCATGGCAACGGCCAAGCAGGCTCAAGCAAAGAATCTGTGTGTTGTTACTGGTACACAGCGCCATCACCAGCGTGCATACGTTGAATCTTACAAGAAGATTATGGAAGGTGCTATCGGTGAAATTACAGGCGGTAATGTTTACTGGAACCAGAGCATGCTTTGGTATCGTGAACGTCAGCAAGGCTGGAGCGACTGTGAATGGATGATTAAAGACTGGGTAAACTGGAAATGGTTGTCTGGTGATCACATCGTAGAACAGCATGTTCACAACATCGATGTATTTACTTGGTTCAGTGGTCTGAAACCTGTGAAGGCAGTGGGCTTTGGTTCACGTCAGCGCCGTTTGACAGGCGACCAGTACGATAACTTCAGTGTTGATTTCACAATGGAAAATGGTATTCACCTGCATAGTATGTGCCGTCAGATTGATGGTTGCGCCAACAATGTAAGTGAATTCATCCAAGGAACAAAAGGTTCTTGGGACAGCTCTACAATGGAAATCAAAGACTTGGCTGGCAATGTAGTTTGGAAATACGACAGTGACGCTGAAAAGAACACATACAAACAGACAAATCCGTATGTACTGGAGCATGTAAACTGGGTAAATTGTATTCGTGCAAACAAACCAATTGAACAGGCTTCTGAAACAGCTGTTGCCAACATGGCTGCTATTATGGGTCGTGAATCTGCTTATACAGGTGCAGAAACTACTTGGGACGCAATGACTGCTTCTGCTTTGGATTACACGCCGAAAGACTTGAATCTGGGTAAGATGGATATGAGCGGATTTGTAGTTCCAGTTCCTGGCAAACCGGTTGACAAGAAATAATGGCGTATGACTATCAATAGAAGAAACTTCCTGAAAGCAACTCTTTCAGGCGCTGCAATGGCTGTAGGCAGTACAGCCATTGCTTCTTGTACAGGCAAACCGGCAGAAACATCTGCTGAAGCGACTGCTCAGCCAAAGGCTGCCGGCATTCAATACAACAGTGCTGCACAATTGAACCTGTCTTTGCAGGAAGGCGTCGCTCCGGGTGAAAGTTTGAATGAGAAACTGGACTTCATGGAAAAGAATGGAGTTGTCGGTTTAGAACCTGGCGGTGGCAACTTAGCAGCTCGTGTTGATGAATTCAAACAGGCATTGAACGGACGAAACATCAAGATCAGTGCCATTTGCGCCGGATTCAAAGGATTCATTCTGTCTACTGATCCTGCGGTTCGGAAGCAATGCATGGATACGATGAAAGAAATCATTGCTGCTGCAGGCGAACTTGGTTCTACGGGGGTTATCATTGTGCCGGCTTTCAATAACCAGGTTCCGGTTATGCCGCATACAATGGAAACACGTGACTTCTTGTGCGAACAGTTCAATGAAATGGGTAACTTCGCCAAAGAGCATGGAACGACAGTTATCTTTGAACCGTTGAACCGTAAAGAATGTTTCTATCTGCGTCAAGTAGCTGATGCCGCTTCAATTTGCCGCGACATCAATAATCCGGGTGTCCGTTGCATGGGCGATTTCTGGCACATGACTTGGGAAGAGACTTCAGACATGGGCGCATTTATCTCAGCAGGAGAATACTTGCAGCACGTGCATGTAGCCAGCCGTAAGCGTAGAAGCATGCCTGGTGAAGACGGCGATGCCGACAATTATGTAAATGGATTCAAAGGATTGAAGGCTATTGGCTACAACAAATTCGTCAGCTTCGAATGCGGCTGCCAGAGCGAAGACCGCGCAGCAGCAGTTGTCAATGCCCTGAATTTATTACGTAAACAGTGGGAAGAAGCATAATATGGCTTTAATTCAACCGAATATGCCAATGAGCGAAGTGGTGGAAGAAAACACTTCGCTCATTCCTGTTATCAACCGGTTAGGTATCCGGCTCGGATTGCAGGACAAAACCGTTCGTGAGATCTGTGAAGATCATCAGATTGATACGGATTTTCTGCTCATCATCATCAATACTTTTCTGAACGAAGAGTATTTTCCGGAGAAGCGACTTCAGGCATTTCATGTTTCTCAAATCATCGACTACCTAAGCAAAACCAACCAGTATTATTTACGCTTTCAGATACCGAACATTGCCCGGCATCTGGAGTCTTTCATCTCGCATAGCAAATCCAACAATGCGACCTTGAGCCTGATCGGTAAATTCTTCCAGTCGTTTAAAGAACAGCTCACGGAACAAATCAGGAAAGATGCTACTGAATGGTTCCCCTATTGCCTGCAGCTGAGCCGGCAATTACAGCATAATGTTTCATTCAATCAGGAAGAGATGCGTTCTTTCTCTGATAATGAGACCGCAGATGACAGTCTGGAGGCCGTTCTTGCCGACCTGAAGAGTATCATGATCAAACATCTGTCTGGTGACTTCGATGAAAACCTCTGCTATGCCGTGATCTTTGCTGTCAGCAGTCTGGAGAAAGACATCAAGCAGCACAACCGGATCCGATACCGGATCCTGTCTCCGCTCGTACATAAAATGGAACTTCTCAATAATATGCATTAAAGTTTTGTATCCCAATGGCCAAGAATAAGCAAATAGCCATCATCTTGGCAGACAGGCTGCAGTTTTACGGACTCGACTGTCTGCTGAAAGAATATTTCTCGCCCTTGCAGATTCGTTATTTTCCCGATATGCTCTCGCTGATCGAGAAACAGCCCGACCTGTTTGATTTCTATTTTACAGACGCGCAGACCTTCCTGATTTATTGGGATTATTTTCTGCCCCGACGGAATAAGGTGATTATTCTGGTAGACAAACCGGATACGAATCTGCCGGTCACCAACATGATTTCAACCCGCAGTTCGATAGAAACGACCATCGAACTGCTCGAATCTGTCTTACTGGCCGAGAATACCAGCAGTTCAACAGATATCAACAACAAAGATCTATCCGGCCGGGAAATAGATGTACTCCAGCAGATCGTACGCGGACACACCAATAAGGAAATAGCAGAACACCTTAATATCAGCCTAAATACGGTTCTCTCCCACCGCAAGAACATTACAGCCAAATTAGGCATTAAAACCGTTTCGGGACTTACGTTCTACGCTATCATGAACGGACTGATATCGGGCGACGAGATCGAACTGTAAGATCATTCCGTTTTCTCCGTCTCTTCCTTTTTATGGTTCACCTCAAAACTCAGAACCAGGAAAATAATTCCAGGCAGGAAAATAATCCCTGCCGAGGCCAGCAAGGCCGTCTTCAGCGAATACATATCATTGAGCCAGCCTACAAAAGGGGCCGCGCCGGCAAACATCAGCCGGATAATGAAATTACGGATAGACAAGACCGTAGCACGCATGTCGGAAAACGTCAATTGGTTGATATATCCTTTCAAGACCGGAGTAGCAAAACCTCTGACAATGTAGAACAGTAGCAGAATGGCCAGACCCCAATACGTCAGGTTATAAGCTAAGGCCAGATAACCGCCGGCAATGAAGACCAGAATCAGCAGATTCATCTTGTTCATTCCCAACCGGTGCTCTATCTTATCAGAATACAAGGCAGCAACACCCACCGTCAGATTCAGCACAGTCCAGATAACACCAAACCACGAAGTCGGCGTATCGAGGTGCATCAAGACCGGTTGTACGAACCAGGCCATCGTCAGTGTAGCCGCTCCAATGATGCCCGAATACATGATATTACAACACAGCCGGCGATTCGTAAACAAAGAGTACTTGATAATTCGGACGATCTCGGTCACCGGACTCTGGATCTTTCCTTTTGTATTGAATTCCTGCAGGGAAAAAGCGGCCGGTATGCCGATAAAAGCCACACAAGCCTGGGCATAAAACGGGAAACGCAATGAATAAACAGCCAGCAAACCACCGAAAATACCGGCAAAAGCCTCGGCGAAATTTCCGATCATCGTAATCCGTCCTTCATATTTCAAGTATTCATTTTCCCGCTTGTAATGTACCGTCGTATCATATAATAAAGCAGAATCGGCGCCATTGACGAGTGTCTGTCCGATACCTAAAAGCAATTCGGCTCCCAAAAAGGCAGTAAAAGAGGAGGTAAACGAGTAAACCAGATAACCGATAAAAAACAGTATACAGCCCGAAACCAGGCATTTCTTCCGCCCCCAGACATCGGCCAAGTAGCCGGAAGGTATTTCAAGCGTGACAGCCGCTACCGAATACACACTCTTCAAGACAAAAACATCATGCAAGCCCAAGCCATGTTTTTCATAAAACAACACAATGATTGGCATCACCAGCGAAAACCATTTCGAAAGTTTCACCAGATACAGCGCCAGAATATTCCGATTCATAAGCTTATTTCCCTTGATTCTTCTTTCAAGCATACAAAATTACGAATTAATTTGTCTTTGCCACACTTTTCAGGCCTGCGGATATAAAAACAAAAGCAGGGAATCATTCTTTTCTATCTGCCGGCATAAAAATCCGAAAGCCGGGAAGAATTCTTTAATCCACGTCGCGGATTACTTAGTTCACGTCGTGGATTAAGTAGTTCACGCCGTGGATTACTTAGTTCACGCCGTGAACTAAAGAGTTTCCCGGCAGATTGTATAGTTTTCTTCAGCAGAGAGAAAGCTTTAGGCAGAACAGATGAAAGAAAACAAGGCAACCCATAGAATCACGGCACGCTGTCCCTCCGCCCGAAATAAAAGCCACAGAAGGATAAACATTTCGTAAATTTCTTTGGCGTTTTCTGAAAAAGTTATTACTTTTCGCCCAATTATAGAATTAAACTTAACATCAATATCAGGAAAAACTATGATTTGGAATGAGACAATAGAATGCATGGACCGTGAAGAGATGCGGAAACTGCAAAGCATCAGACTGAGAAGAGTGGTTGAACACGTTTATCATAACTCCCCTTTCTACCGGAAAAAGATGCAGGAACTTGGCGTAGTGCCACAGGATATCCAGTCGATCGACGACATTACCAAGCTGCCTTTCACTGTCAAACAAGACTTACGTGATAATTATCCGTTCGGATTAATGGCTGTACCGATGTCAGAAATCGTCCGCCTTCACGCCTCTTCGGGTACAACCGGCAAGCCTATTGTTGTGGGATATACCCGCAAGGACTTAGGAATATGGGAAGAAGTGGTAGCTCGCTGCCTGACAGCCGGCGGAATTACGAAGAACGACTCCGTACAAGTATCTTATGGATACGGACTGTTTACCGGAGGTTTGGGCCTGCATGGTGGCGTACAGAACATCGGAGGAACCGTTATCCCGATGAGTAGCGGCAATACCCAGAAGCAGATTCAGCTCATGCACGACTTCGGAGCCAAGGCCTTGGCCTGCACGCCTTCGTATGCTTTGTATCTGGCAGAAACCATCCACAACTCGGGTATTCCTTTGGAAGAATTCCAGCTGCGCGCAGGTTTCTTCGGAGCTGAGCCGTGGACCGAGAATATGCGTAAAGAACTGGAAGAGAAAATGCACATCAAGGCATACGATATCTACGGACTGACAGAAATCTGTGGTCCGGGCGTCGGCGGAGAATGCGAATGCCAGAACGGAACACACCTGTGGGAAGACCATTTCTTCCCCGAGATAGTCGATCCGAAAACCCTGCAACCGGTTGAACCGGGCCAGATGGGCGAACTCGTCTTCACTACATTAACAAAAGAAGGTATGCCGATGATTCGCTATCGTACCCGCGACCTGACTCATCTGATTTACGAGAAGTGTGAATGCGGCCGTACAGCAGTCCGAATGGGACGTATTTTAGGCCGAAGCGACGATATGTTGATTATTCGTGGCGTAAATGTTTTCCCATCTCAAGTAGAATCTGTAATTTTGGAATTGCCGGAATTCGAGGCCCACTACCTGATCGTTGTAGATCGTGTCAACAATACCGATACATTCCAGATACAGGTAGAAGTCCGTCCGGAATATTACTCAGACGAAATGAACAAGATGATCGCGCTGAAGAAAAAGATAACCAACCGCATCCAAAGCGTTATCGGATTGCAGCCGGATATCAAGATTGTCGAACCGCGCAGTATTGAGCGCAGTATGGGCAAGGCAAAGCACGTCATCGACAAGCGTAAATTCGAATAATAACTTTAAAAAGGATTGATTATGCTGATCAAACAATTATCTATTTTCCTAGAGAACAAGAAAGGCCGTTTTACGGAAGTAGCCAATATATTAGGCGAGGCAGGCATAAACATGTCGGCATTTACGGTATCTGAAAACTCCGATTTCGGAATTCTCCGCCTGATCGTGTCAGACACCGACAAGGCCATTCAAGTATTGCGCGATCACTTATATGCCGTAAGTGTAGCCGATGTCGTATGTCTTCACTGCCCGAATCAGCCCGGAGCACTGGCAAAAGCCATGCAGATCATCACGGCAGCCGGCATCTTTGTGGAATACATGTATGCCTTTTCACAAGGCGAAGCAGCCAACGTGATCATCCGTCCCGACAATATTGAACGGTGTGCTGAAGTGCTGAAAGAGAACAAACTCGAACTGATTGCAGCCAGCGATTTGTACAAATTGTAATTTTTAATACGCTAACAGCCTTGTATTTCACAAAGAATTGTTATCTTTGCGCGCTAAACGTATGGTTGAATGAAGAAGATTGTATTATTATGGATGATGAGTGCCGTCTTGTTTACCTCCTGCGGAGAATATAACAAGATCTTAAAAAGCACAGACTATGAATTGAAGTATTCGTACGCCAAGAAGTATTTCAACGCGAAACAATACTCCAAATCAGCGACGCTGTTGGATGAATTGGTTACAATCTTTAAAGGAACAGCTTATGCAGAAGAGTCTCTGTATCTGCTCGCCCAAAGTTACTATGGGCAAAAAGATTACCAGACAGCTTCGCAATATTTCGAGACTTATTACAAGACTTACCCGAAAGGTGAGTTTGCTGAACTGGCCCGTTACTACTCAGGCTATGGTTTGTACTTAGACTCTCCGGATCCGAAACTGGACCAGTCGCAGACCTACAAAGCCATCGAGCAGTTACAGTTGTATATGGATTACTACCCTCAGAGCGAAAGAGCGGAAGAAGCCCAGAAAATTCTGTTTGAACTCCAGGAAAAACTGGCATTGAAAGAACTTCTGGCTACCCGACTCTATTTCAACTTGGGAACATATATGGGAAACAACTACTTGTCTGCCGTCATCACCGCAGAGAACGCGTTGAAAAACTACCCGTATTCCAAGTATCGCGAAGAGTTTATGTACATCATGCTGCGCGCCAAGTATGAATTGGCCTTGGTAAGTGTCGACGAAAAGTTACAAGGAAGATATCGTGACGTCGTAGATGAATATTACAACTACATCAACGAATATCCCGAAGGTAAGTATTTGAAAGAAGCAACCAAGTATTTCAATTATGCCAGCAAGCGAATAACGAATACGTATTAAACGAATTATCAATATATAAAACGAAGTATGGATTACAGAAAAACGAACGCGCCGACGAATACAATCACCCGCGACATGATGAAGCTTTGTGCCGATACGGGTAATGTGTATGAAACGGTAGCGATTATTGCAAAGCGGGCTAATCAGATTAGTGTTGAAATGAAACAAGATCTGGAAAAGAAACTCCAAGAGTTCGCCTCTTATAACGACAATCTGGAAGAAGTGTTCGAAAACAGAGAGCAGATCGAAATCTCTCGTTACTATGAAAAGCTGCCTAAACCAACTTTGATTGCAGCCAAAGAGTATGAGGATGGTAAAATCTATTACAGAAATCCTGCGAAAGAAAAGAATAATTTCTAATAATTGTCGGAATATTGAATTGCTAACGACAGTTTGAATCCATAAAAGAGCAATTAATAAAGTCTTTTCAGTCAGCCAGACAGGAAATTTCCTTTATTAATTGCTCTTTTCATTTCCAGATTCAAACGCTTAAAACAAATAAAGTATAATACTTATGATACAAAGAATACAAACTGTTTATCTGCTGGCTATCGTCGTCTTGATGATTGCCACGCTGTTCTTGCCGCTGACAATCCTGCAGGCAGGAGATTCTATGTGCTCGTTTGATGCATCAGGCATCTCAACCATGCTGACTGATCAGCCGGAATTACTTTATCCGACATGGAGCCTGTTTGCCTTGACAGCCGCCATTGCCATCATTTCGCTGGTGACTATTTTCCTTTACCGCAAACGTATTCTGCAAATTCGTTTGTGTATTTTCAATGCGATCCTGATGTTAGGCTTCTATGGCCTGTACGCTTTCTATGTATGGAACGTATCAAAAGATTTGGGAGATGTTTCCATAACAGGGAAAATAGCTTTGACATTCCCGTTCATCAGCTTAATCCTGGATTATTTGGCTATCCGCAATATCGGAGCAGATGAAGCCTTGGTCCGCTCATTAGATCGCTTACGGTAAATAAAAGACAATATCTATCTGATAAAAGAGGCTGTGTTCTTTTCTGAAAGACGCAGTCTCTTTCTTTTTCAGACAGACTTGATTCAACGCAATAATTTCTGCCATATTCCAGAAAACTCAAAAAGAGATAGCAATGACTCTCTTCGCTTTCGTTATCTTTGAACGAAATTCAATCTTAATTATTCAGTATATGATCAAAGCTTTATTTTTCGATATCGACGGAACATTGGTTAGTTTCAATACACATAAAATACCCGCTTCCACTATCCAGGCCATAACAAAAGCCAAACAACAAGGCATGCAAGTGTATATATCGACAGGCAGGCCTTATTCTCTTATCAACAACTTACAGGAAATAAGCCATCTGATTGATGGATATATTACGGTAAACGGAGCTTATTGTTTCATCGGGAAACAGCTTATTTCCTGCAATCCCATCCCAACAGAGGATGTTCTGACACTCATCCAGCTAGCCGATGAGATGAACTTCGCCTGCATGGTTGTCGGAGAAAAAGACCTGGTCATGTATAACAGCAATGACAAAGTCGATTACATCTTCAGACAGCTGCTGAATGTACAGAACATGAAAGAAGATAATAAGGTCGATTTTATCCATCACCAGCCTGTTCTTCAATTAACTCCCGTGATATCAGAGGAGGAAGAAAAGCTCATCACGCCCAAGCTTCCACACTGCACCTCCAGCCGTTGGTATCCTGACTTTGCCGATATAACAGCTCTGAATACAGACAAAGGAAGAGGATTCAGAGCCATGCTGAAACATCAGGGCTTAAAGAAAGAAGAAACAATCGCCTTCGGAGACGGAGGAAATGATATTCCCATCATCCAAGAAGCCGGAATCGGCATCGCCATGGGAAATGCGAATGAATCCTTGAAACACGTAGCCGATTATATCACAGCAAGCGTAGACGAAGACGGAATCAGTAAAGCCCTTGATCATTGGATTTTCCAATCCGACAAATAAAGGACTGCTGTCCACTCCACACGCTGAACGCATACCATATTTCTGCTTTCGACAAGGAACTTGCCGAATATACAGACTTATTTCTATGGAAAAATGCAGACTGCTTGTTTGCTAAGAGTGGAGTTTCTGGCAGTATTCCGAAGGAGTAATGCCTTCCTGCTTCTTGAACATACGGCTGAAATGTTGGGAATATTCAAAACCAAGCCTGTCAGATACCTGTGACACCGTTTCACCAGCAGCCAATCCGTTCTTAGCAAGTCGGATGACAAACCGACGGATGTGATTGCTGGCCGTGTCTCCAGTGCTTTTCTTAATGACGTCACCGAAATAATTTGGAGATAAACACAGCTTGTCTGCACAATACTGCACGGTAGGCAGACCAAGCGTAAGTTGCAACTTGTTGTCGAAATAATCACGAAGCAGGCGGTCAAAACGGACAAGAATATCGGAATTCTCTATCTTACGGGTTAGAAACTGGCGATTGTAGAACCGCAGACAGAAGTTGAGCATCAGTTCAATGTATCCCACAAGAATAGCATTCTGGAGTTCGTCCGGTTTCTTGCATAGCTCGTCCTGAATCTGACGCATGAGAGAGACAAGTATATCATGTTCCTCATCCGTCATATGCAAGGCTTCATTGACACGGTAATCAAAGAAAGAATATTCCTTCATACGCTTCTCGAGCGGGAAGCCATGCAACAGGTCAGGATGGAAAAGCAACGCCCAACCCGTAATAGATACACGTTCGCCATTATCCTCTTTACCGCCAATTTGTCCGGGTGCCACGCACAGTAACGTACCTTTGTTGTAATCATATTTGCCGCAACCATAGTCCAAGTCTACATCAGCATCATCTCGCAAGAACAGCCCATACACACTGTAGTTGTTCAGGCTATGACGTATGGGTGACACCTCGGCATAGTCCACTACGCAAACCAATGGATGTCTTACGGGACACCCGATGTAACTTCCATAATCATTTACATTTCTTACTTTCAATATATGGCTCATTCCCTTTCTTACTATGTCCATACAAAGATAAAATATTTAACAGATAATGTTTTACACAGATTGCAAATTCTGTAAAAATGGTACAGTTTGCCGTTTTATGGATACAAGCTTCCAGCATGATCTTATGTAATTTTACACCAGATAAAGTATCCAATGAAATTGATAATGAGAAACAACAGTGATAATATGAGAAAAGTAATAGGAATAATCGCTCTCGCGCTGGCAGGAAATCTGTGCACGATGGCGCAAACAACAGACATTATGAATAGAATTGATGCATGTAAGCAGAATTATCACAGACTGTTCGGAGGTGAAGCACTTACCAGACAAGGTACAGATCCTGAGATGATGGACATTCTGCAGAAGTTTATTTTCGGAGAAGTATTCCAAACGGGTAAATTGACTATGAAGCAACGTGAGATGATTACCTGCATTACCCTTGCCACCATGCAAACGCTTCCGCAACTGAAAGCCCATGCCGGAGCAGCACTGAATGTCGGTGTCACTCCCGAAGAACTGCGCGAAGTTATGTATCTCACCGCACCGTTCATTGGCTTTCCTAAAATGCTGAATGCTGTAACTACGGTGAATGAAGTGTTTAAGGAGCGAGGTATCTCTCTGCCATTAGATTGTCAAAGTACAGTAACAGAAGAAACACGTCACGAAACGGGTAAAACCATTCAAGACAAACTCTATCCAGGCGGTATTGCTTCGGTAATGGAAGGATTACCCGACGACTTGGGTAAGAATGTGGAACAATTCCTTACGGATTATTTCTTTGGCGATATATACAGCCGCGGTTCATTAGATTTGCAGACACGCGAATTGTTAGGCTACTGCGTGCTGACAACTTTGGAAGCAGAAAGCCAACTCCATTCGCATTATCATGGCAACATCAATGTAGGCAACACGCCAGAAACATTAACTGCTGCTGTCATTCAGTGTTTACCTTACATTGGTTTTCCTGCCGCTATCAAGGCGTTGCGTATCATCAAGCAGGAATATACCAAACCGGTTTCTGCTGAAAATAATCTGGTTCGCCTGTCAAAGATTACCGTTGACCCAATCCAATTGGATGACTACAATGCCTTTCTAAAAGAAGAAATAGAAGCCTCCATGCGGTTAGAACCAGGTGTATTGACGCTCTATGCCACTGCAGAGAAGGACGCACCGCATAAAGTAACCATCCTCGAAATCTATGCTGACCGTAATGCATACGAAAGCCATCTGAAAACACCGCATTTCCAGAAGTATAAACAGGGTACACTTTCGATGGTCAAGGAATTGGAGTTAGTGGATGTGAAACCACTAATACCAGGATTGAAAATCAAATAACATGATTATAATAATAGATTATGAACAAAATTATGATGACATTGGCGGCAGTAATGACCATGAGTTTTGCTGCCTGCGCCCAAAACAAAGGAGGAAAGAATATGGAAACTGAAAACAAACCGTTGGTCGTATATTTTTCTGCGACAGGAACAACTGCCAAGGCCGCCCGGATGATTGCAGACATTACAGATTGTACACTGTATGAGATTGTGCCACAGCAGCCATATACATCTGATGACCTAAATTGGAACAACAGACAGTCGCGCAGTTCGGTAGAGATGAATAATCCAAAGTCTCGCCCAGCACTAAAGGAAACAAAGATGAATGTCCGTGATTATAATGTCATTTTCATCGGTTATCCCATCTGGTGGGATCAGGCCCCGCGAATTATCAATACGTTTATCGAAAGTCACGATTTGGAAGGTAAGACGCTCATACCGTTTGCCACTTCCGGAGGAAGCGGAATAAATAATAGCGTAAAAGAGTTAAAGAAGACTTATCCTAACTTAGAATGGCAGAACGGCAAACTACTGAATAGAAGTAGCCGAAGTGATATCCAGAATTGGGTAAACGGTATAACAAATAAGTTGTAAATTATTTAATAGTCACATATAGCCCATCCCCACAAACAAAAAAGCTCCTGCAACCATAACGATTACAGGAGTTTATATATTAGTAATAACTTATATTACTTCTTCATTGCTTCTTCTACAGCAACGGCTACTGCTACTGTTGCACCTACCATCGGGTTGTTACCCATTCCTAAGAAGCCCATCATTTCTACGTGTGCAGGAACTGATGAAGAACCAGCGAACTGAGCATCTGAGTGCATACGACCCATTGTATCTGTCATACCGTTAAGAGCAACAACAAGGCATCCTCGAAATCTATTTAATAAACTATAAATCAAACTTATATCTACAATAGATAAACTCCGTGTAAATAAATAAAAGAACTAATTATAAAAAAGGGCTGCATTATGGTCAAACTCCCAATGCAATTCCGTTTACAAGAGAAATCCATGCTTGGATTGAGACCTTGGCTTTTTCTTAAGGAATAGCCATCATTATTATAAACAAAGATAGTAATTCTACCTTTAAATCATGTTGTTTTTACAGCAATATTTTATCTCTTAAGGCTTATAATCAGGATATTTTCCTAAAATGTAGTAGTCCAATAAAAAGAAAACAGCATAAGAGTTTTTCCTCAAATGCTGTTTATTAAATGAAGGCTTTATATATAAAGTATTTAGTTCTGATAGCTTGTTCTCTAAGATAGAAGCAACTTTAGATTGTAAAGTATTGTCTATGATGGTGGAAATTTGAATGTCATTTTACTTTATTGAGTTACAAGCTGTCATTGTAATAATGCAACTAAATAATATGCTTATTCGTATCATTTGAATTAATCTATTTGAAGTTTATTTGTATTTATATTGACGTAGATGCAAATAAACAAATTTTCCATCATGATATTCTTTACATTCTACCCAATTATTTAGATTGTCATATTGGTATTCAAATTCTTTCTTTATTCTCTTCCCATTCCACCAAGTATCGTATAAGACTATATGCTCAAAATAATTATATTTGATGATAGTTTGTTTCTTTATGCCATTATCATCCTCCCAATTAGAAATTATAGTTTTTTCAGCTAATTGTCCTTTATTCTCTTCTGGTTCAATATAAGGAGTAACATCTTCCGTTGTGGAACCCCAAAACTCTACTTGTTGTCTGTATTCTTTAATGTGCACATGATTAGAATCAAATTCTCTCACTAATAATGTAGATAAATTATTTCCATAATGAGATATAGTGTCACATTTCGTTATTCTTCCATTAGAAAGAATTATTTTATGCTCAAGCTGTATTGTTCTTGTTTCCTCTATTGCTTTATTAGAAAAGTACCATTTACTGACTTCTTTTCTACCTATAAAGAAATCCTGTTCAATTACTCCTTGAATACGCTCTATATTGCGCAGACTGTTGAACAAGTCATTAATATGTGTAGAGTAAATATCTATAACTTCCCACATAATAAATTATTCTAATGAAAAACCTCCTAATTGTGTATAGCTCTTTAAACAGTATTGAATTTCTTTTTTTGAATGTTTTCCACCCACTAAAAGAGTATCAAAACCTAAAGTCATTAGTTGCCTGATAAAAGGTTTGTTGGATAGTATATATTGAGAAATCTCTCTGATTTCAGAATCTTTCAAATTACTATCGTTCTCTATGGATATTCTAAATCCACTTCTTATAAAGAATGCACTCATTTCATGTGCATAGTTTACATCTCCAATAGTTACAGACACTTTACAGAATCTATCTAATTCACCGCAGCAGTAACTATCTTTAAAATTCTGATTCATTGTGCTTATCAACTTCATCCGTTCCAATGAAGTGCCGACTAAAGAATTTAATAAGTTTTTAAAGAAATCAATAATGCCCATAATTATGCTAATTTATTTTGTACTATATCCTTAATCTTTAACAGTTCTCTGTAATTGAATCTGTTGTTATTGATCATTGCTGTTAGTTCCTCTGCTACATCTTTTTTGTTTGGATGCTTATCTGGGTGGGTTTGTTTTATAAGCTCTTTATATAGCTTCTTAGCTTTAGCCATGCTCTCAACAACATTATATGCTTCATCATTTCTTGAATGATTCTTGAAACAAAATAGTCTGGCAAATATATTCATAGTATATCTTTTAATTATTAGGAGAATAGCCATGCAACTATTCCAATTATTACCATAACTATAAAGAAAATAAAGAACTCTGATAACTGAGGACCTTTTCCATCATAGTGCATTTTTGTCATAATTATAATATTTATGCTTTCCAGTCCCCATAGATAAGCTGTTAATATAAAAAAGGTGTGGGGAACACTATTTGCTTTATCCTTGTAACAGGCTCTCGCATTGCCTTTGCTGTGGATAAAACAATAGCAACCCACACCAATTTGACAATATCTAAGCCCTATAAACATAAGGTATGGATATATCAATGGTGGGGTGCTACTGCCATCATCTTCACAGCGTTTCAAATTTGCGAGATTTGTTACAAGAAGATAATTTCAATAACACCTTTCGTTAATTATGTCCTTTCAATTTGCTAACACTATAACTCACTGAAATTGTTGCAAAGTTAGCGAAAGGTTTTAAATAAGTCTATACGATGTGAGAATAAATAGTAAATCTTCCGCTATCAAACATTATTCATCTTTATTCCAACATATCTTTGGCTATTTACAAACAGCTATCTCCGGTATAGATTATAAGACTTGAGGTGATTCTAAAGTCTAAAAACTTATGGAATTGACTTACTTCTATAAGGCTGAAATGGCAAGCCTAAAAAAAATCAGACCTGAGATATATCTAAGCTCTATATCTCATGGATTGGGGACAGAACCATTTAGATCACCATAAAGATGAATCTTAATAATCCTGTCCCAATCATCAGAAGCTCAAACAATCATAAGTCTGTAAGATTTCTTCCTGTCGTAATCCCAAGTATCTTTTAGTAATGGCAACAGAGCTATGATTGAACAGTTCCATTAGCTTTACTAAAGCAAGCTCTGCATTGTCACTGTTCATGTTATAGACCTGCCTGCCAAAAGTCTTTCTAAGTGAATGGCAAGAAAAGTTCTTAATCTTTAGCCTGTACTTCTTCTTCACCTCTTTAAGAATGATATTGATTCTCTGAACCGTGAAGATAGTGCCTTTCTGACTTATTAAGACAGGTGCATTTATTCCAACTGGCTTTATATGCTCGTAACATTCTTTGATATGTTCTTGTAATTGTGGATTTAGCCTTATAGTTCTTACTTTACCAGTTTTTTTCTCAATTACCGTAAGTTCATCAGTGTTTAATATATGTTTCCACCTTAGAGATAGAATATCAGATATTCTTAATCCTGTGAAACAACCTAAAGCTATAAGAAGTGAGATTATATAATTCTCGTCTTTGGCTAACTTCCTTATGAGGTTCATTGCATCAGACCATATAAGGTAGTCCGCCGTTGTGCTTGAATATTTGAGTGACATAATGTTCTGTTTTATAATAAAATGAATAAAAGTGAATATTAATTCTGAGTTGGATTTACTAACTTATTGATTTATAACGAAACATTCACTAATAGTAGAAGTGAATATGATAAGGACACCCAACTTGAAAATTGAGTGCCCTTTACCTTATTATAATAGTCCCTCGTCTGCGAGGCTGTAATATCCTGCATCTGAAATGATGAGGTGGTCTAAGACTTTTATCCTCATAAGTTGGGCTGCATCCTTGACCTGCTTAGTAATTTCCATATCCTGTTTGCTTGGTTTCAGATTACCGCTTGGATGGTTATGTGCAAGAATAATAGCTACTGAATTAGTAAGCAATGCTGCTTGCAGAATAACTCTGACATCAGCACAGGTTTCAGTGATTCCTCCTTCTGAAATTAGAGTATATCCTAAAATTTGATTGGCTTGATTCAGGAACAAGACTTTGAAATATTCCTTGTAACAGATTGTACCCTCTCTATATGTAGACAGCAAATATCTGTAAGCATCCTCGGAACAGGTTGCTTTATGCAAACTTCTGAAGTTGGGCTTATAGGACAACTCTACTTCACCTATCGTATAATCTATATTCATAATATGTGATATTTTACAAGTTGGGAAAAATAAAGAAAGGACAACTAACTGAATAGCTGCCCTTTCCTCTATCAATCAACAATCCACTCAGCCCAAGAACCAAGCGTATTCACTATCTCCTAATTTCGCACGTTGGATGCCTTGTACAAACTCTGTACAGTTAAGATTCCTCTCCAAAAAGTTATCTATGTAACTTGACTTCACTGAACCATTTAGTAAGTTAAGCAACTGCCAACCTGTAATGCTGTCTCCTGTACTCTTGAAATTTACATCAGAAACGAATGCTCTGCAAGCCGCAT